>JBIQMQ010000185.1:0-3710 GCA_044463185.1 Nakamurella lactea
CCGGGGACGCGCGTCCGTATTCAGGTGGAGCTCCGCGTCGACCAATGCTCCGCGGCGGCTAGCGGCGAGCCGGCACTGAACGTCGAGTGGCAGGAGGAATCCAGCGGCGGCGGATTCTCCGAGACCCTGCCGATCACCGACCCAGCTGGCGGCCTGAAAGAACTGCTCTCGCCTTTCTGCAACTAACCGCCTTGGGCGCCCCACGGGGCGCTATACCGCCACCTCCGGCACCCGCCGCGAGGGGGCGCGGCGATCCGGGTCTACCTCAGGCGCCCGCGGCGGGGGAGTCGGCAGGCGGTGGCCGGTGCCGGGAAGCCGCGACATTCAGCGCAGGGTCCGCCGCCAGCCAGCGCCCCAAGGGCCTGATCTGCAGGACGGGGGTTCTGGCCAGCAGCTGCGTCATACCCGCCACTCCGATCACGGCCGCAAAGCCGCCCAGGCCGAGCCCCACGGCGACGTCCAGCAGGTGGTGCACTCCGGCGGCCACGCGCCCCCACGCCACGGCGGCAGCGCCCAGCGCGAACCAGATGCCGGCGATCCAATGCCGGCGCAGCAGCACCAGCGTCGCCATCAGCCCCGCCGCCGCAGAATGATCCGACGGGAAGCCGTTGTCCGGGGCGTGCGGGATCAGCGACGTGACGCCGTCCCCGCCGCCGGCGACGGCGACGAACGGACGAGTGTCGTAGAACGACGCCGAGGCGATCTTGACCAGCACCAGCACCGCGATCAGGCCGGCGACCGCGGACAGCGCGAGATGCAGCTTGCCGCGGCGGTTCTCGGCCACCCATACGATCGCGTAGCCGACGACCATCGCGTACACCAGGTACTCCGCCGCCGCGATGATGACGTCGTCCACGCTGCCCGCCTTCCGCTGCCGTTGCCGCAGAGGTCAGAAGACGAGGCACTGCGGATAGTCCGTGCGGCAGACGCGCCGTGACCCGGTTCGGTTCCCGGTCGGCCCGTATCGCCACGAAAACTGTTTCCGACGATAGGCTTTTCCGGCGCGACCGTGGCCGGCCGACGGTCGCGCGGCGCATGTCGGGATGTCCGTCGTCGGCCTGGCCAGAAAGACACCATGTCGTTCATCGAAGCCGTCATCCTCGGGCTCGTGCAGGGCCTCACCGAGTTCCTGCCGATCTCGTCCAGCGCGCACATCCGCATCGTCGGCGAGTTCCTGCCGTCCGCGTCCGACCCGGGAGCGACCTTCACCGCGATCACCCAGATCGGCACGGAACTGGCCGTGCTGGTGTACTTCTGGTCGACGATCGTCACGATCGTCAAGAAGTGGGCCCTGTCGCTCGGCGGGCGGGTTCCGCGGAGCGACCCGGACGTGCGCATGGGCTGGATCGTGATCGTGGGCACCATCCCGATCGGCGTGCTCGGCTTCCTGTTCCAAGACGTGATCCGCGACGTATTCCGCAACCTGTGGCTGGTGGCCGTCGTGCTGATCGTGTTCGGCATCGTCCTGGGCATCGCCGACCGGTATGGCAAGCGGGACCGCGGCATGGACGACCTCAGCTACCCGCACGGCCTCACCATGGGCTTCGCGCAGGCGCTAGCGCTGATCCCCGGCGTCTCGCGCTCCGGGGCGACCACTACGGCCGCCCGCGCCCTCGGCTACCGCCGGACGACCGCCGCCGAATATTCGTTCCTGCTGGCGGTGCCTGCCGTGTTCGGCAGCGGGCTGTACGAGCTGCTGCAGGCACTCAGCGAGCCGCAGACCGGACCGTACGGGCTGGGCGAGACGGCCGTGGCCACGGTGATCGCGTTCGTCGTCGGCTTGCTCGTCATCGCCTACCTGATGCGCTACCTCAAGACGGGCAGCTTCCTGCCGTTCGTGATCTACCGGGTCGTCCTGGGCGCCGCGGTGATGGTCCTGTTGGGATTCGGAGTCGTCGCCGCACGCTGAGTCGAGCACAGCGCCGACTCGCGAAAGGCGGCGCCACAGCCTCAGACGCCGGGTGACCGCCTCAGGCCGGGTTACAGCGCCGCCCGCCCGTGAAGCCGCGCATCCGTGGCGGCGACGTGCCGGGAGATCACGTCCAGCCCGGGCTGGCCGGGGTCGAACTGCACCACGACGCGCACGCACGGCGGGGCGTCCTGGGTCCAGGCGGCGTGCACCACACCGCCCACCGACACCGCCGTGCCCGCCAGCGCGAAGTCGCACCGCACGTGGGCGCCGCTGGACAGCACCGCGTCGTCGGCACCGACCTCGACCATGCAGCGGAGCGCGCCGGCGCTCAGGTCGACCAGTGAGCCGGAGAGGGTCCCCGCCAGGTCATCGCCGGCCGTGATCGCCACATCGCCGCGGGTAGGCACCCGCGGTTCGTGGCGGCGTTGCTCGACGCGCGCCGCACCGGTGGTGGCGAACTCCCACAGCTCGAGCTGCGAGCCGCCATGCCGCTCGGTGAGCGTCGCGGCGTGAACCATCACCCCGTCGCGTCCCGGCCACACCAGCTCGAACGACGAGCCGACGATGCCCACCGGAGCGACCGCGGCGTCGGCGGGCATGGCGACCACGACGCGCCCGGCGCTCGCCTCCTCCACTCGTGCCAAAGACGACCTGCCACTGCCCTCGGATGGCCCGACGTCGTGCAGTTCGAGCAGGACACCGATGGACGGCAGGGCGGCCGCCGCGCTCACATCCGACATGCGTTCATTGTGCCGTTCGCCGTACTCGGTCGGGCCTCGGTCGTTGCGACGCGCCGGGCTTCCAGGGTCGGAAGCAGGTAAAAAAACGGGCCGTGGGTATCGCGGCGCGACGCGATACCCACGGCCCAGTCCCAGGGGCTTCGCCCATGGTGCCGCACTCGTGGCACGGCACCCCATCCGGGTCAGCCGATGGAAACAACCACCTGCACAGTAATAGTCAACTGGCCCTCGCCGGCCAACACCGGCATCGCCGCGCCGGCATCCGCGGCATCGAGACGTGCGGAGAGCGGCTGCGGCCCCGGCATGACGACGTCCTCGGTGATGGACAACACGGGCCCGACCGCCACACCGGCGGCGGCGGCAAGCTGCTTGGCCTGCGCCATGGCGTTCTTCACCGCGTCCGCCCGGGCGGCGGCCCGCAGCGCCGTGTCGTCGTCGAACGAGAAGCCGACCTGGTTCAGCCGGATGGCGTCGCCGGCGGCCCGCGCGGCGGCGTCGATCACTGCGCCGGCCTTGTCCACGTCGCGCAGCGTGGCGGTGACGGTGTTGGTCACCTGGTAGCCGGTGATCGTCGTGCCGTTCTCACTGTACGTGGGGTAGATCGCCAGATCGGACGTCGCCAGGTCCTTCTTGGCGATGCCCTGCTTGGTGAGCGCGGCGATCAGGGCCGTGGCCTTGGTGTTGTTCGCGTCCAGCGCGGCTGCCGCAGTCTTGGCCTGGGTCTGCACACCGAGCTGCACGGTGAGTGTGTCGGGGGTTCCGGTCGCCGTCCCCGTGGCGGTGACCGTGATGGCGCGCTGGCCGGGCGCCAGCGACGGTGTGTCGGTGACGAACGCGGCGCCGCGGGCCTGGGCGTTGTGCCCGGTGGCGGTGTCCAGTCCCGGGTCGGTGATGACGGCGCCGGTGCCCTCCGTGCCGCTGGCTGCGGGAGTCGAGCAGGCCGCGGTGACGACCAGGGTGAGGGCGCCGATGGCGGCGAGCGCGGCGCGGATGATGGTGCGGATGGTCATGGCGTCCTCCAGGTGGCAGAGCGTTGATACCGAGCAGACGGAACGGGC
>JBIQMQ010000185.1:3810-5210 GCA_044463185.1 Nakamurella lactea
CGCGACCACGGAGGCGGCGGGCGCGACCACGGAGCCGGCGATGGCGGCCCTAGGGTAGGTGTCATGGTCGCTGCCACCGAAGACGTCGCCGCTGGGCTGATCGCATATCTGCACTCGTCGCCGTCGCCGTTCCATGCCGTCTCGACGAGCGCCCGACTGCTGGCCGGCGCGGGTTTCGCGGGTGTCGCGGCCTCTTCGGCGCTGCCCACGGCGCCCGGCCGGTACTACCTCGCCCGCGGAGGCTCGCTGGTGGCGTGGTCCACCGAGCACGACCCGGCGCCCACGGCCGGCTTCCGCGTGATCGGCGCGCACACGGACAGCCCGAACCTGCGCATCAAGCCGCAGCCGGATCTCGCCCGCGCCGGCTTCCGGCAGCTCGGCGTCGAGGTCTACGGCGGTCCGATGCTCAACTCCTGGCTCGACCGCGACCTGGGCCTGTCCGGCCGGGTGTCGGTCCGCGCCGCCGCCCTCACCCGCGACATCCCTACTGCGACAGCGGGTTTCGAATCTGATCAGCCCGAGTATGACGCCGCAGCCGTCGTCTCGTATCCCGTCGACCGTTCCGGCCCGGCCGGCGTCGCCACCGTGCTCGTCCGCTTCGACGAGCCGCTGCTGCGGGTGGCCCAGTTGGCCATCCACCTCGATCGGTCGCTGAACACCGACGGCGTGAAACTCGATGCGCAGCGGCATCTCTCGCCGATCTGGGGTCTGGAGAGCGCCGGGGGCGCCGCGGGGTTCGCCGCGTTCCTGGCCGAGCGGATCGGCGTGCAGCCGGGTGATGTGCTGGCCTACGACATCATGACCCACGACGTGCAGGCCCCGGCCCGGATCGGCGCCCAGCGGGAATTCGTCGCGGGCGGACGGATGGACAATCTCGCGACCTCGTTCGCCGGGACCAGGGCGCTGATCGGGGCGGTGTCGCCGAAGGCGGCTGCGGCGTCATCCCCGATTCCTCTGTTGGTGCTGTTCGATCACGAGGAGGTGGGCAGCGTCTCGGAGCGGGGCGCCGCCTCCAGCCTGCTGCCGACCATGCTGGAGCGCATCGTCAGCTCGCGCGGTGGCACGCGGGACGACTTCCACCGGGCGATGGCGGCGACGGTCATCGCGTCCGGCGACATGGCACACGCCACGCACCCGAACTACATCGACAAGCACGAGCCCGAGCACCGCATCGCCATCGACGGCGGGCCGGTGCTGAAGGTCAACGGCCAGCTCCGCTACGCCACCGGATCGCCGGGCGCGGCGGCGTTCGCCCTCGCCTGCGAACAGGCCGGGGTGCCGATGCAGCGCTTCGTGATGCGCTCCGATCTGCCCTGCGGCTCCACCGTCGGGCCGGTGACTGCCGCCCGGACCGGTTGCGAGACGGTCGATTTCGGCGCAGCGATGCTGTCGATGCACTC
>JBIQMQ010000186.1:0-5147 GCA_044463185.1 Nakamurella lactea
GCCGGCTTCGCGGCGTCCGGGTCCGTCACTGCCATGACGGTGTACCAGGCGGACACGCCGGCGTTGGTGATCCAGCACTTCGTGCCATTGAGGACCCACTCGTCGCCGTCGCGAACCGCCTTGGTCCGCATCGACGCCGCGTCCGACCCGGCCTCCCGCTCGGACAGCGCGTACGAGATCATTGCCGAGCCGTCCGCGATCTGCGGCAGTACCTGCCGTTTCAGATCCTCGGAGGCGGACAGCAACAGCGGCACCGAGCCGAGCTTGTTCACCGCCGGGATCAGCGACGAGGACGCGCAGACCCGCGCGACCTCCTCGATGACGATCACCGTCGTCACCGCGTCGGCGCCCGCACCCCCGTACTCCTCGGGGATGTGCACCGCCTGGAAACCAGCGTCCGTCAACGCCGTCTGCGCTTCCACGGGATACCGCTCGTGCTCGTCGCAGTCGGCGGCGAACGGCGCAATCTCCGCCTCCGCCAACTCCCGGATCGCCGCCCGGATGTCGTGCTGGTCGTCGGTCAATGCGAATGCGGGCGCGTCTGTCACGGCTCTCTCCTCGTTGCTGCAGCGGTGAGGCAATCGTAGGGCGCACTGTCCCGGCTCGCGCCGCACGCGCCGTTCACCGGCCCTTCAACGAATCTGACAAGTCGCTGTGAAAATCCTGAAAATCCGATATGGGAAAACCCTTGACGACCATGGGAGCGCTCCCATACGGTGACTCCACCACCCCGTGGGAGCGCTCCCACACCTCCGCCCGGTATCGACTTGGGCGTTCGCACCACCCCGACATCCCTTTCACAAAGGAGTGAGCAGTGAACTCACATGTACTGCGGCGGGCCTTCGCCGTCGCGGCGATAGCGGCCGTGGCCGTGGTCGCCGGCTGTGGCACCTCGACCGACAGCGACGCCGCGGCGAACAGCTCGGCCGTCGATTCCGGATCCGCCTCGGCCGACGCGTCGGACTCCGGCTCATCCGACGCGAGCCCGTCCGATGCCCCTGCCGAATCCGCCGATTCCGGTGACTCCGGCGAGAAGATCACGCTGACCGTGGCGACGTTCAACGACTTCGGCTATACGGACGACCTGCTCGCCCAATACTCCGCGGCGCACCCGAACGTCACCGTGGTGCACAACAAGGCCGCGACCTCCAACGATGCCCGCGCCAACTACTTCCAGAAGCTCGGCAAGAAGGGCCTGGCCGACGTCGAGGCCATCGAGATCGACTGGTTGCCCGAGGTGATGCAGTACTCCGACCTGCTGGCCGAGGTGCCCGCCGACGTGAAGAGCCGCTGGCTGGACTGGAAGGTCAAGGACGCGACCGACAAGGACGGCCGGCTCATCGGCTACGGCACCGACGTCGGCCCGGAGGCCATCTGCTACCGCTCCGACCTGTTCGCCGAGGCCGGGCTTCCGACCGATCGCGAGGCCGTGGCCGAGCTGCTGGACGGCGACTGGGCCAACTACTTCGAGGTCGGCCAGAAGTATGTCGATGCCACCGGAAAGGCGTGGTTCGACTCGGCCGGCGGCACCTACCAGGGCATGGTCAACCAGATCGCCGCGGCCTACGAGGATCCGTCGTCCGGCGCCATCATCGCGACCGACAACGCCGAGGTGAAGAAAATCTACGACCAGCTCCTCGCGGCGGCCGCCACCGAGTCCGCGCACCTCGGCCAGTGGTCCGACGACTGGTCCGCCGGCATGCAGAACGGTGCCTACGCCACCATGCTGTGCCCCGCCTGGATGCAGGGCGTGATCTCCGGTAATGCCAAGGACGTCACCGGCTGGGACATCGCCAACGTGTTCCCGGGCGGCGGCGGCAACTGGGGCGGCTCGTACCTGACGGTGCCGGCGAACGGCCCGCACGTCGAGGCCGCCCAGGAACTCGCCTCCTGGCTCACCGATCCGGCTCAGCAGATTCAGGCCTTCGCCAACGCCGGCACGTTCCCGAGCCAGGTGGATGCGCTGAAGGATTCGACGCTGCTGGACGCGACCAACGAGTTCTTCAGCAATGCGCCGGTCGGCCAGATCTTCTCCGATCGTGCCGCGGCGGTGGCCGTGTCGCCGTTCAAGAGCGGGCACTACTTCCAGGTCAATGACGCCATGCAGCAGGCGCTCACCCGCGTCGAGGACGGCATTCAGTCGCCCGAGGAGTCGTGGAACCAGTGGGTGTCCGAAGTGAAGGCCATCGGCTGACGCCACCGGAAGGGGGCCGGGGCGGCGGCGCGCGCCCACACGCGTCGTCGCCCCGGCCCCGCGGGAGGCTCACCCCGCTCTGAGCGGAACGCAGCAGAGGAAGGAGACGGGCGCCATGGCGGACACCACGCTGGCGACGGTTACGCCCGGCATGGCGCCCCCGGCGCCACCGCACCGCATGGGATTCGGCGACCGGATGGGTCGGCTCGACCACAAGGTCGCTCCGTACCTGTACGTCTCGCCGTTCTTCGTCCTGTTCCTGATCGTCGGGTTGTTCCCCATCGGGTACACCGCCGTGATCTCGTTCATGGACTGGGACATGGTCCGCGGCACGGGCACCTTCATCGGGTTCGACCAGTACACCTACATCCTCGCGCAGCCCAAGTTCTGGGTGGCGCTGCGCAACACGTTCTCGATCTTCCTGCTGTCCAGCGTGCCGCAGCTCCTCTGCGCCGTCGTCATCGCGGCGATGCTCTCCCAGAACCTGCGGGCGAAGACGTTCTGGCGGATGGGCGTGCTGGCGCCCTACGTCATTGCCCCCGTCGCCGTCGCGCTGATCTTCAGCAACATGTTCGGCGACAAGTACGGCCTGATCAACACGACCCTGGCGGACCTCGGTATCCCCGCCATCGCCTGGCATTCCAACGCGTTCGCCAGTCACATCGCGATCGCCACCATGGTCAATTTCCGCTGGACCGGCTACAACACGCTGATCCTGCTGGCCGCCATGCAGGCCATCCCCGGCGAGTACTACGAGGCGGCGACGGTGGATGGCGCCGGACGCTTCCGGCAGTTCGTCTCGATCACCCTGCCCGGGATCAAACCGACCCTGATCTTCGTCATCGTCACGTCCACCATCGGGGGCCTGCAAATCTTCGACGAGCCGCGCATGTACGACCAGTTCGGCATGGGCGGCGCGAATAGCCAGTGGCTGACCATCACGCTGTACCTCTACAACATCGGCTGGGGCGAATGGAACTTCGGCCGCGCCGCGGCGCTGGCTTGGATCCTGTTCCTCATCATCTTGGCGATCGGCGTCGTCAACCTGCTGGTCACCCGATCACTGGTGCGGGACGGGGCAGCCACCAGGGCCCGGGCACGCCGCCGGTCGGCCGCGCCGGCCGCGGCGGCCCGACCGGGTGTCCGCCACCTGCCCGAGGAGCGCCGATGACGACACATCTCACTGCTGCGACACCCCGCCGTTCGGCCTCCCCCGACCACGGCGAGGCACCCGCGCCGCAGCGAGTCCGCCGGCGCCCCGTCGGCCGGCCGAGTTGGATCGTCTACGGGTGCCTGGCCGCACTGCTGGCCGCACTGCTGTTCCCGTTCTACTGGTCGTTCCTGATCGGCTCGGGCGACGCCTACACGATCCGGGATCCGAACATGTCGTGGATTCCGGGCGGCAACTTCTTCGCCAATGCCGCGAAGGTGCTGAATGACCCCGCGGTGAACTTCTATCTCGCGCTGTGGAACTCCGTGTTCGCGTCCGCGGTGATCGCGTTGTCGGTGGTGTTCTTCTCGACCTTGGCCGGCTGGGCGTTCGCGAAGCTCCGGTTCGTCGGCAGCGGCCCCCTGTTGGTTTTCGTGATCGCCACCATGGCCGTGCCGACCCAGCTCGGTGTCGTGCCGCTGTACATCCTGTTCAGCGACCTCGGCTGGACGGGCAACATCGGCGCCGTCATCGTGCCGGCGCTGACCAGCGCCTTCGGCGTGTTTTGGATGACGCAGTACCTGCGCCAGGCCGTGCCCGACGAGCTGGTCGAAGCCGCCCGCGTGGACGGTGCGAATTCGCTCCGCACGTTCCTGGCCGTGGGATTCCCGGCCGCACGCCCGGCTGCCGCGATGCTGGGGCTGTTCACATTCGTGACCGCGTGGAACAACTTCTTCTGGCCGTTCATCGTGCTGGACAGGCAATCCCCGACCCTGCCCGTCGCGTTGTCCCTGCTGCAGTCGAACTACTTCGTGGACTACTCGGTCGTCCTGGCGGGCGTGCTGCTGTCCGCGTTCCCGCTGCTGGCCCTGTTCCTGTTCGCGGGCAGGCAACTCGTCAGCGGGATCATGGCGGGCGCCGTGAAGGGCTGATCAGCGGAGCGGCCCGCGCCGCTCCCCCTCCCGTTCGCTCCACGCCCCATCCTTCCCGGCCGACCTGGCCGCGCGTCCACAGAAAGGTGCGCCCGCATGACCGCGACACCCCGCCACTTCCCCCGGAACTTCATCCTCGGCGCGGCGACCGCCGCGTTCCAGGTGGAGGGTGCCGCTGCCGAAGACGGGCGTCGGCCCTCGATCTGGGACGCGTTCTGTCGGGTGCCGGGCGCCGTGGCGGGCGGCGACACCGGCGACGTCGCCTGCGACCACTACCACCGCTACCGGCAGGATGTGGCCCTGATGCGGGAGCTGGGCCTTGATGCCTACCGGTTCTCCGTGTCGTGGGCGCGGGTCCGGCCAAACGCCGGTGCGCGCAACCCGGCCGGCGTGGACTTCTACCAGCGGCTGGTGGACGAGCTGCTGGACGCCGGCATCCTGCCCTGGTTGACGCTCTACCACTGGGACATGCCGCAGGCCCTGGAGGAGCGCGGCGGCTGGACCAGCCGCGAGAGCGCCGATCGGTTCACCGAATTCGCACTCGACATGCACGACGCCCTCGGCGACCGGGTCTCGGTGTGGACCACGTTGAACGAGCCGTGGTGCGCGTCGTTCCTCAGCTACACCGCCGGCGTGCACGCCCCCGGCCGGCGCAGCATCACCGCCGGCCTGCTCGCGTCGCACCATCTGCTGCTCGGCCACGGGCAGGTGATCCGAGAGCTGCGCACCAGGGACGCGTCGCTGAACCTCGGACTCACCTTGAACCTCACCGTCGCCGATCCCGCCGACCCCACGGATCCGGCCGACGTCGATGCGGCCCGCCGCATCGACGGGCAGTTCAACCGCTGGTTCCTCGATCCGGTGCTGCGCG
>JBIQMQ010000187.1:0-5096 GCA_044463185.1 Nakamurella lactea
GTCGTTGGTCGGCTCGTCCAGCAGCAGCACGTTCGGCTCCGACGCGAGTACCCGCAGCAGCTGCAACCGGCGACGCTCGCCGCCGGAGAGCCGCGCCACCTGCTGACGCTGCTGCGACGGCAAGAACCCGAAGCGCTCGGCGAGCTGCGACGCGGTGACCGATCGGCCGCCGAGCTCGATGGCGCCCGCCACTTCGGTGATGGCGTCCAGCACCCGCAGATCCGGGTCGACGACCTCTGGATCCTGGTGCACGAAGCCGAGCCGGACGGTCTTGCCCCGCTTGACCCGGCCGGAGTCCGGCGTGAGCTCCCCGGCGATGACCCGGAGCAGGGTCGACTTGCCGGCGCCGTTCGGGCCCAGGATCGCGATCCGGTCGCCCGGCCCGATGATGCGGGTGACGCCGCGCAGCAACTGGCGACCGTCGGGCAGGGTGTACGACACGTCGTCCAGCTCCACCACGTCGCGGCCTAGCCGATGCTTGGCCAGGGCCACCAGTTCCGTGGCGTTCCGGGGTGGCGGCACGTCGGCGATGATCGCCTCGGCCGCCTCGATGCGGTAGCGCGGCTTCGAGGTGCGGGCCGGGGCGCCGCGGCGCAGCCAGGCGAGCTCCTTGCGGGCGAGGTTCCGGCGGCGCTCCTCGATGGCCGCGGCCATGCGGGCGCGTTCCGCCCGGGCGAAGATCCAGTCCGAGTACCCGCCCTCGCGAATCTCCACTGCCCCGTCCACGACCTCCCAGGTCAGCTTGGCGACGGCATCCAGGAACCAGCGGTCGTGGGTGACGGCGAGCACCGCTCCGCGCCGCGCCTTCACGTGCTCGGCGAGATACGCGACTGCCTCGATATCCAGGTGGTTGGTCGGCTCGTCCAGGATCAACAGGTCGGCGTCGGTGACGAGCGCCGCCGCCAGCGACACGCGTCGCCGCTCGCCGCCGGACAGGTCGTCGATGACGCTGTCCAGGCCGATGCCCGTCATGCCGAGGCCGTCGAAGACCGCGCGGATGGCGGCGTCCGAGGCCCAGACGTGATCACCGCCGCCCTGCAGCGCCCCCGTACCGCCCAGCGGCGGGCCGTCCAGCGTGCCGCCGCCGAGCACCGCCTCGCGCACCGTGGTGCCCGGCGCGTACTCGGCGACCTGCCCCACCATTGCGACCCGTGCCCCGCGGGCGATCGCCACCCGGCCGGCGTCCGGTGCTCGCAGCCCGGCCAATACCTGCAGCAGCGTCGACTTCCCTGCCCCGTTGAGCCCGAGAATGCCGATCCGGCCCCCGGTCTGCACGCCCAGCGAGACGGCATCCAGCAACGCCCGATCGGCCGTGCGGACCGTGACGGTCTCGGCCGACACCAGCACGCTCACGCCGCGCCACCCCGCTTGGAGCCGACCCGCTCCTGGGCCGGCGCGCCGTCCCCGGTGTCCCGCAGAGCCGCCTCAGCGGCCGCCAGCGCGACGAACGCCCCGACGTCGAGGGATTCACCCCGGGCGCCCGGGTCGACGCCCGCGGCCCGGCAGATCGACTCCGCCGCCGCCGGCGAACCCGCCCATCGGGCGAGTGCCGATCGCAGCGTCTTGCGGCGCTGCGAGAAGGCGGCGTCCACCACGGCGAAGACGGAACGCGCGTCGCTGCCCGTTCGCGGTGGCTGCCGGCGGGACCATGCCACCAACGCCGAGTCCACGCCCGGCACCGGCCAGAAGATCGCCCGGCTCACCGACCCGGCCCGGCGGGCGGCGCCGTACCAGGCGAGTTTGACGCTCGGCGCGCCGTAGGTGCGCGAGCCGGGGGGCGCGACCAACCGGTCGGCGACCTCCGACTGGACCATCACCAGCATCGAGCCGAGGGACGGGAACGTCTCCAGCAGGTGCAGGATCACCGGCACCGACACGTTGTAGGGCAGGTTCGCCACCAGCGCCGTCGGCGGAACCGGACCATCGCTCCCCGGGATCGAGGCGCCCGGGACGGCGTCATGCTCGAGGCGCAGCGCATCCGCGCCGATGACGCGCAGCCGGGCGGCCGCCTCGCCCAGGTGCTCCCGTGCGGTGACCGGCAGCCGCTCCGCCAGCCGCGGGTCGATCTCCACCGCGGTCACCGCACCGGCCGCTTGCACCAGCGCCAGCGTCAGCGAGCCGAGACCCGGGCCGACCTCCAGCACATGGTCGGCGGGCCCGACCCCGGACGCGTCGACGATCCGGCGCACCGTGTTCGCGTCGTGCACGAAGTTCTGCCCGAGTGTCTTGGTCGGCTGAAGCCCGATCTCCTCGGCGAGCCGGCGGATCTCGCCGGCGCCGAGCAGATGGTCGAACGAGCCTGTCACCATCCCATCCTCACACGCGCCCGTGGCGGCCTGCGCCAGCGTCCCAGCCGCGACGCCGCACGCACCGCCCGGTAAGACGACTGTGACGAGGTGCCGGATGGGCCCGGAACCTCGTCACGGTCGATGCTCAGCGGATCAGCCCGCCCAGCCTGGGCGCCGGGGACATCAGCCCGCCCAGCCACAACCCCAGGGCTGCAGGCCGCGGTGCGCGTACACGTAGTTCGCGATCTCGATCTGCTGCTCCTTGGTGGCGAGGTCGGCGCGCGGGGCGTACTTGCCGCCCCCGTTGCCCAGCCAGGTCCGAATATCGAACTGCAGGCCGCCGTAGTAGCCGTTGCCGGTGTTGATGTTCCAGCGCTGGCCCGACTCGCACTGCGCGACGGCATCCCAGTTGACGCCGTTCGCGCCGATCGCCGCGGGGGCGGTGCTGCCGCTGGGCGCCTGGGTCTTGGTACCGACGTGCACCACGGTGGCGACGGCCGGGGTCACCGTCTTGCGCGACACCTCGACCGGCTCGCCGGCAACGCCGTTGGCGATCTTCGTGTGGTAGTACACGGTGACCTCGCCGGGGTGACCCTTCGTGACGACCTTCTTGGTGCCGGCCGCCATGGACGAGTCGCCGACCTGCTTGTCGGCGGGCTGCGCCACGGTCTCGGTCTTGGTCGTGGTCTTGTAGCTGACCTTGGTGACGGCCACCTTCAGCCCGTCCACGATGGGTGTGTCCACGGCGGGCGACACCTCGTCGTACGAGCCGAGGGCAATGCCCTTGTCGGCGAGCAGCCCGGCCACGGTGGTCGCATCCGAGTGCACGGTCGCCACGTCTCCGGCGCCCACGGTGAGCGTCACGGTGGGCAGCGTGACGATGCTGATCGCGGTGCCGTCGGCCAGCGCCGTATCCAGCGCCGGCGTCACTTCCTGGTTGGCCGCGACCGTCAGGCCCTGTGCCTTGAGGAACTCGCCCACGGTGCGCGCCGACGTGGTGTATTCGACCGGCTCGACCTGGGCGGGCACCGACCCGGTGGCGGCGAACGTGCGGTTGACCTTCGCCGCCGCGGCCGACGTGGCCGACCGCACTGCCGCCTGCGTCGCGGCCGGGGCCGGCTGCAGGGACAGCGTCACGGTGTGCAGCGTCGCGGCGGAGACCGACAGGCCATCCAGCGGCACGGCCGCGGACGCCGGCAGCGACAACTCGAAATCGGACGCCTGCTCGCCGAGATCGGCCAGGGCGGCGGCGACGGTGGTCGCCGTCGTCCACACGGTGCGCTCGGTGCCGTCGATGACGGCCGTGAACGACCGGCCGCGGTTCACCGCGATCTGCGAGCCGTCCGAGATGGTGCTGCGCCCGGCGGGCGCCAGGCTGTCGTGCGCGCCGATGGTGATGCCGGCGGAGGACAGCGCCCCGTCGACGGTTCCGGACAAGGTGGTGACGGTCTGGCTGACGCCGTCGACCGTGACGGTGACGGTCTTGGCCATGGCGGTCATGGTGCCGGCGATCGCGGCGACCAGGGCCACCACGACGGCGGCCGCGATCAGGATCGGCTTGCGCGGGCTGCGTCGGACCGAGGTCCGAGCGCCGCGGGCCGTGCGTGCCAGCCAGGCGCCCATGGAGGCCAGGGCCGCTGGCATGCGGCCGGACGTGCCGTCGAGCGAATCTATATCTGCTGCGAGTTCACGTTCTTCGGGTGACCAGTCGATGGTCATGGTGGCAGATTCGGACGCTTCGCGCGTCCACACACCATCGGCGGTGTGCTCAGTGTCGATACTCGTGTTGCTCGGGCTCAAAATGATCCAAACTTCGAAGTTCCCGGGCAGGAGTCGGGCCGGCGTACCGCGGGAGGCGCGGTGACGGACAGGGAGATGCTCTCCGCACTGCCTGGCCACGCGGCACAGTGCCGCGATGAGGTGGACGTGCCTACACGGTTCGTAGGTGCCCTGCGAAGTGCTGTGCCCTGTCCGAGCCGGTCCGGGGCGTCCCCCCGGCCAACATCACAGGACAGTAACGACCAGGCTGCGAACGGGACAACCCAAGAGTTGGTCAAACTTTGGGTAGGGTTCCCCGAAAACGGACGTATGTTGTCCTGTTCAGGAAGCTTTGACCGATATTCGGTAGGTGCGTTCGGTGTTGATCCTCACAGCAGAACACAGCTCCGCAAGGGGTATTTGTCTGATTCCTGCTAACGATCGCACCGTATAGGGCAGCGCGAATGGCTCGTTCCGCCGGCCCCGGTGGGGATGCGGGGTAAGGAACGGCGCGTCGGTCTCGACCATGATCAATTCCAGCGGGGCGACGACCGCCGCCCGCACCAGCTCGGGCGCGTTGGTGAAGCTCACCGGCCCGGCGAAGGACATCACATAGCCGTGATCGGCGCAGATGCGCGCCATCGCCTCATCGCCGGAGAAGCAGTGGAAGATGACGGTCTCCGGGGCGCCCTCGGCACGCAGGATGTCGAGAACGGCGTCGTGGGCCAGCCGGTCGTGGATCATCAGCGGTTTGCCGACACGCTTGGCCAGGTCGATGTGCCACGCGAACGCGTCGGCCTGCGCCTCGCGGGGGGCAGAGTCCCAATAGAAGTCGAGCCCGGTCTCGCCGATGGCGACGACCGCCGGATGCGCCGCCAGCGACTCGAGTTCCCTCCGCGCGGCGTCGGTAAGCGTCAGCGCCTCGGTGGGGTGCACGGCCACGGCCGCGAACAGATCGTCGCGGGCGCCGGCCGCGGTCACCGACCAGCGATTGGACGGCATGTCCCCGCCCACGGTCACCACCGCGGCCACGCCCACGCTCGCGGCACG
>JBIQMQ010000188.1:0-5080 GCA_044463185.1 Nakamurella lactea
AGATAGGCCATCGCCATGCGGTCTCCGTAGGAGAGCACGGCCATCGTGGAACTCAGCGGATTGTCCATCGCGGGGATGATGCGCGCTGTCCACTGCCCGGCCTGCAGCTCGTCCAGCACGTCCGAACAGGGCCGTTGGGCGCGGAGGATCACGGTGCTGCCGGTCACGTCGATGGCCAGCCGATCCAGGGCGTAGAGGCCCGGGAGCAGGTCTGCCGGGGAGGCGCCGGGCGCGTCGGTGTTGCCGCGGGGGGCGTCACCGAACGACGGCGGGGCGAGCAGGGCCGTGGCCGCGGCTCGCAGGGCTTGCGGGGCGCTGAGCGTGTGCGCTGGGGGCGCATCGCTGCCGGGCGCGGCGCACCCCGAGAACAGCGTCATAGCCGCCGCGATCGATGCGAGGGCTCGAAATCGTGTGGTGGGCGGGCGCATCAGTCGAACTCGTTCTGGTAGACCGCCGTGCCGGAGCAGCGCAGGTCGCCGGATACGGCCTCGACGGGCAGGTCGAGGGACTGCGACAGGAAGCCGCCGATCAGTCCCGCGGCGGCCCGCACGTCCTGGCCGCCGAGGGTCCAGGACGCCCAGCCGATGCGCTGCATACGCTCGGCCACCTTGCCCGTGCCCGACTTCGTCTGCAGGCCGGCATCGACGGCCGCCTCGTCCAACTGCACCACGAGGCCGTACTTGTCTCCGAACATGAACGTCTGACGTTGCGCAGTCTGCGGATTGAGGGAGAAGTGGGCTGGCACCGTGATGTCCGGGCCGGTGCTCGGCCCGTCGTAGCCGGCTAGATCGCCGGCCAGTTGCAGGATGGGACCGGCGGCTCCACCCACCGAGATGCTGCCCTGCCACGGCCCTTCGGCGCCATTGCAGGAGTACAGGTCGGCCTTGAGCGGCACATCCGCGTAGAACGGGATGGACAGCATCGCGTCGCCGAAGATGTGATACACGTTCGAGCCGTGGTAGGTGACCGGGTATTCGAGGGTCTCGGCCGGCAGTCCCGCTTCTTTGATCATGGCCACGATGACCTTGTAGGCGACCGAGACGGCGGCGCCGGCCAGTGATCCGAACAGCAGCAGCACGAGATCGCTGACGTGCAGCTCGAGGTAGTTCTTGTCCAACTCCGCGCGGACCGTCTGGATCACCGTGGACTGCGGCCGGTCCTGACCGTCGGCAGGGGGATTCTTCTCGCGGCGAGGCGTGGTCTGCACCGTGGAGTTGCCGTCCTTGTCCAGCAGGATCGGGACGTCGAACTGCCGGCCGCCGACCACGGCCGGCTTCAGACCCACGCGGCCGTTCGGGAGCGACCAGATAACCTTCATGTCCTTCAGGTCCTTGGCCGTCGGGATGTCGATGCCGGCGATGGCGAAGCAATCGACGTACTCCGGCGGCACCAGCGGCACGATGTAGGCGTGCGCGAGGAACGTGACGTCGTTCGCATGCGCGGATTCGTCGTGCAGGAAATGCGTGGTGGATTTCCCGGGCTTCACGATGAATTGCAGCGCCATCGTGAACGCGAGGTAGGAGAGCACGTCGGTGAGCTGGTCGTAGCCCGCGAAACCCTTCTCGACCAGAGAGGCGGCCTCCTCGCCGAGGCGCGTCTTCGCGGCCTCCTTGAGCGCATCCTGAAGTTGCTGCTTCACGATGCCCTTGACGATCTTGCCGCCTTCGGTGTCCAGCGGAGTTTGCACCACACTGCACGGTCCCGTCGTGGTGTCGCGTCGGAACGGGTGGGGCGGTGCGTCGCCCGCCGTCGAGGGTGCCCGGTCAGCCGTCCGCGGGAGTGGGATCACGACGGGATCGTCGGTGACGCTGCCCGCGAGATGGGCCGTGAGCAGCAGGACCTGCACCGGGTCGAGGGTGACCGCGGTCGGGTAGTCGATGAGCCGCTGGTACTGGTCCATGGTCAGCGAGCTCGGGTCGTCGCGCAGGGCAGCCAGGGTGGCCTCGTCGGCGACATCGGCCGCGGCGAAGAGCTGCCGGTGCTTCGCGGCCAGCGCGCGCTCCGCGGCACCGGCGTATTGGGACTCGACGGGATCGCCCGGCCCCTTGCCCCACTCGGCGATCGTGCCGATCAGTTGCGCATCGGTGAACGCGTCCGGAACACCGAGGTGGGCAAGCAGCGCCCGCACCTGGTCCAGATCGAACGCCGTCCCGTTCCGCGCCTGCTCGGTCATGGCAGGCAGCAGCGCCACTCCCACCTGCGCGTTGGTGATGACGAGGTCGTCGGGCAGGGCCACCATGGGGCCCTTCCCGCTGCCGAGGGGGAGTCCCGCTCGGCGAAGCAGCTCACCGGTCGCGGCGACGGCGCCGGCAGGATCGTCGCCAAACATCCGATCGACGAGAGCGCTGGCCGCTTCCGCCGGATTGTCGGGCAGATTGTCGGCCGCCGCAGCGAGCGCGTCGGAGTCCGGGATGCTGGCCGGGTCGTCGACGGCGATCGTGTCGCCGGGCATGGCCGCGCTGGGGTCGCCGGCAGACGCACCGGGGTCGGGTGCGCCGGATGGCGCGGCCGTCGGCTGTGAGGCCGTGGTGGATCCGTCGGACGGCTCCTGGCCGCCGCCGGTGCACGCCGTGATCCCGACGGCGATCGTCACCAGCAGGGCCACGGCGCGGCTGGACCGCCGCAGGCCCGCACGTCTGGTGCGGGCGGTGCGACGGGCGGGATGTCCACTGCGGGGCGCGTCAGCCACCTGCGGGAGTTTTCAGGGTCGCGGGCCGTGATGTCAACGGATATCCGGCAATGTCCCAGAATCCGGGCCGCGTGTCGCGAAAAAATTCCCGGGTCGTGTCCCACGCGCGGGCCCGGTTCCGGGACAAGAACGGGACATCCGCCCGCCCACCGGCGAAGCCGCGAAAGGATGCCGGTGCGTTACCTTGGCGACATGGGCGGAACCCGGGGCGAGGAGCCGACCGGCGGAGGCGGCGAGATCTACATCGTCGAGCCGGACGGTTCGGCGGCCGCGCTGTCCGGCGATCCGCGGCCACCACGCCGGGCGTCCGGGCGACAGGCTGCGCTGCTGGCCGTCGTCGCGCTGTTGGCGTTCGGTATCGGCGTCGGAGTCGGCACCCATCGCACCGGGCCGGCCAGCGCGGCGGGCCAGGTGACGGCGCCGTCCACAGCCGATGGGTCGGTCCGGTACGACACGGGACAGGTCGGCGCTTCCACCTCGCACACCGCCGGCACCACGGCGTCGAGCCGCGCCGCGCGCACGAGCGCGCCGACCACCCTGCGCGCCCGCCAACCGTGGCCGACCGCGGTCGGGGTATGCGGCTACGAGAGGCCGGTGCCGTTGATCTCCGGCGCGCTGCCGTTGGAGGGCCCCACCGGGCTGCGCGTCATGGCGGGCGCGTCGCCGAGCCGCATCCCGGTGGACGGCGGTGGGGCGGGGGAGGCGCTGTTCCCGAATCCGGTGGAGGCGCTCGCGTCGGACGGTCAGGGACTCGTCGCGATCAGCCTGGTCGAGCAGTGCTCCGAGGAGTCGTCGGCCGGGTCGGTGATGGGCCTTCGGCTGGGCGACGACGGCGAGCTGAGCCAAATCTTCCCGAGCGCCACGTCGCACCCCGGCCCGGTGCAGCCGTGGGGCATCGTCTCGGGCGGAAACCGCGCGTACTTGGTCGCGACGCCGCCGTACGACCCGAACGAGGCGCCGTCCCTGGATATCTCGGCGGACGTCTACACGCTGCTCGCCACCGACGGCAGCGGTGATTCCATCGCGCTGCCGGCGGGGCTCATGCCCGTCGCCGGCTGGCGCGACCTCGTCATCGGATACTTCGTGAGCAATGCGGCCGACACGTTCGGCCCCATCCAGATCTACGACGTCACCGGTGGTGGGATCGTAGCCCAGCTTGCTGCGGCGTCACCTCAGGTGGTGGCGGCGAACGGCCACCTGGCCTGGTTCGATTCGAGTTGCTCGTCGCGGTGCACCATGCACCGCTACGAACTGGACACCGGAAAGCACTCGGACACCGAGGTCACGTTGGCCCGCAGCGAATACGGCGGCGTGGGCAACTTGGCCGCAATGAGCCCGGATGGCCGCCGGGTCGCCATGGTCACGTATGACGCCGCAGCAGACAGCAGGTACGACCTCGGGCATCCGGGCGGGCCCGCACGGTTCTCGGTGGTGGACCTCGACTCGGGACGAATCACCGCGCTTCCCGGAGTGCTGCGGGCGCCGAAAACCGCGTCTGCGGCGGCATTCTCGCCGGACGGTGCGTGGCTCGCGGTCGCCGTCAACGACGGCCCGAAGACGCGGATTCTGCTGTACGACCAGGACCTGCGTGGCCCCTACGATCCCGGCATCACCGTCCCGGCCTCCACCGCGTGGAATATCCCGCTCGTCGTCGAGCAGCCCTGATACCGTCGCGGCAGGAGGTGGCAGCGTGGCACACGCGACCGCAGCGCCTCATCCAGGCGCGGATGCGTCCGACGCTGCCGCACGAGGTGGCGACGATCTGTGCGTGGCCACGGTGCCGCTGTTCCGTCACCTCGCCCGCGAGGACCAGCTCGATGTCGCGCGCGTCGCCCGGCCCACCCGTCTCACTCCGGGTGAGCTGGTCTACTCGGCCGGCTCGACCGCGGCGCAGCTCATGGTGGTGCACACCGGTTCGCTGAAGATCTCGCGGGTCGACGCCGACGGCCGCGAACAAATACTCCGCGTGCTCGGGCCCGGCGACTTCTTCGGCGAGTCGGCGCTCATCACCGGTGCCCGGCCGGACCATTTCGCCACCGCCCTGGACGAGGGCAGCATGTGCGTGTTCCGGCACGCGGATCTGGACCGGCTGGTGCGCGCCCATCCCTCGATCGGCCTGGCGATGCTGCACGAAGTCAGCCGCCGCCTCGCGGATACGGAGCGACGGCTCGTCGCCGTGATCTCGGGCGATGTGAGCTCCCGCCTGGCGGACTACCTGCTGTCGCTGCCCGCCCGCCCCGACGAGCACGGCGTGACGGTGCGGCTGCCATTGGCCAAGAAGGACGTCGCGTCGCTTCTGGGCACGACCCCGGAGTCGCTGAGCCGGCAGCTGCGCCGACTCGGCGACTCCGGGGTGATCCACGCCGACGCCACCCGCACGATCCGGATCCT
>JBIQMQ010000189.1:0-5021 GCA_044463185.1 Nakamurella lactea
TTCGGCCCGATCATCCTGCTGGTGCTGCTCTACTGGTGGATGTTCCGGCGGATGCGCAAGGCCGGCGGCGGCATGTTAGGCGGCATGTTCGGGAGCGGCCGCAAATCCAAACCCGTCAGCCCCGAGTCGACGCGCACCACGTTCGCGGATGTGGCCGGGATCGACGAGGTGGAGGCCGAAATCTTCGAGATCGTCGACTTCCTCCGGAACCCGGAGAAGTACCGGCGGCTCGGTGCGCGCGCACCGAAGGGCGTCCTGCTGTCCGGCCCGCCGGGCACCGGCAAGACGCTGCTGGCTCGGGCGACCGCGGGGGAGGCCGGCGTGCCGTTCTTCTCGGCGAGCGGCTCCGAGTTCATCGAGATGATCGTCGGTGTCGGCGCCAGCCGGGTGCGGGAGCTGTTCGCCGAGGCCCGCAAGGCCGCGCCGTCGATCGTGTTCATCGACGAGATCGACACGATCGGCCGCGCGCGCAGCGGGTCGCACTTGGCCGTCGGCGGCGGCCACGACGAACGCGAGCAAACGCTCAACCAGATCCTGTCCGAGATGGACGGCTTCACCGGGTCGGAGGGCGTCGTGGTCCTTGCCGCGACCAACCGGCCGGACGTCCTGGACCCGGCCCTGATGCGGCCGGGCCGGTTCGACCGGGACATCCACATCAATCCGCCCGACCAGCAGGGCCGCTTCGACATCCTCAAGGTGCACACCCGCAAGGTTCCGTTGGCCGCGGACACCGACCTGATGCAGGTGGCGAAGGTGACGCCGGGCATGACGGGGGCGGACCTTGCGAACCTGGTCAACGAGGCGGCCCTGCTGGCCGCGCGCCGCGAGCTGGACTCCGTCGGGCCGGCGGAATTCGACGACGCGCTGGAGAAGATTCGCCTCGGCACCGCGCGGCAAGTCGTCATCCCCGAAGCCGACCGGCGACGCACCGCCTACCACGAGGCCGGACACGCCCTGATCGGGATGCTCGCCCCGGGCGCCGACCCGGTACGGAAGGTGTCGATCATTCCGCGCGGACGCGCGTTGGGCGCCACGCTGTCGACACCGGACACTGATCGCTACGGACTCGATCGCGACTACCTACTGGGCAGGATCGCCGGCGCATTGGCCGGCATGGCCGCGGAGCAGGAGGTCTTCGGCGTCGTCTCGACCGGAGCCGAATCCGACCTGGAGACGGCGACCGCGGTGGCGCGACAAATGGTCGGCCGGTGGGGGATGTCCGAACGCATCGGCCCGGTGACCGTGCTGCCCAAGGACGCCGACCCGCGAATGGCCGGGGTCTCCGAGGAGCTTCTCGCCGCCGCCGACGCCGAGGTCCGCGTGATCATCGACGACGCCTACCGACGTGCGCGCCGCCAGCTCGCCGAACACCGCGACACCCTCGACACGCTGGCCGAGGCGCTGCTCGCCCGCGAAACGCTGGACGAGGCGGAACTCTACGAACTGGCGAACCTGCCGCGGCCAGCACCCGCCGAGCAGCACGCCGCCCGGTAGCCGCCGACACACCGACGCGGGAGCGCCGAAACCAGCCCCCCAAATATTGCGGACAGTAGCCAGAGGACAGCGCTCTGTAACGCAATGCGGGTGTCCAGCGATGTAGTAGGTGTCAGGGGAAACTTCCCCTCCGCCCAGCACCACCCGCAGCGAGGTCCAGCATCACGGCACCACCTGCGGACGCCGGGCCGGAAGGGAACGTGTGGAAATGGGGTGGCTCGGTGAGCGTGCAGGCATTCTCGACCGATGAATACATGCCGGAAACCGGCGCAGGCCGCGGCGGGGCGCGGCGCGGAACCGGTGTCGTCACGGGACTGCATCGCGCGGATCGTCGTCATACCACCAGGAAGCACAGCTCCAAGGCCGAGGACGGCGCGAAGGCCGGCGAATCGCCGAAGGGCGGATTCGCCCGCGCGTTGGGTGCGCGGCTGCGGGAGGCGCGGCGTCAGCGCGGCTTGACCCTGCAGAACGTGGAAAGCGGATCCGGCGGCGCGTTCACCAGCGTCACCCTGAGCTCGTACGAGCGCGGCGATCGCACCATGAGCGTGGCCCGGCTGGTCGACCTCGCCGAGTTCTATGGGATGTCGCCGGCCGAGCTCCTGCCGTCGACGGGTCACCATGCCGCGTCCACCACCGCCATCGTCAGCGTGGACCTGCTGCGCGTGGCGAAGCTGCCGCCCTACCAGGCCGGGCCGCTGCTGGAGGCCGCGCGCGCGTCGACCCTGCGGGGAGGGACGAAGTTCACGCTCGGCGGCGAGCGGCTGGCACGGGTCGCCCGCGCCTACGGGCTGCCGGTCGACAAGGTCGTCGACCTCCTGGCCTCCTGGGACGTGTTCAGTCCCGCCAGTGCGTGACGACCCTCCGAGACGTAGCCGCGCGCCCGGAGCGGCGCGGCGCGATCGGAATCCGACAAAGAATCTCACCGTCGCAGGAGTGCGACGGTGAGATTCTGCGTGTCGCGACGTCGCAATCGCGAGTTGGTGATGATGGAGAGATCATGGCCGAACTCGACGATGTGATCGCCCGCGCCCGCGGCGGTGACGAGGCCGCGTTCGTCGTGCTGTTCCGCAACTACCAGCCACTCCTGCTGCGCTACCTGCGCGGGGTGGCGTTCGAGGTGAGCGACGACATCGCGAGCGAGGTGTGGCTGGACGTCGTTCGCGGCCTGGAGGCGTTCACCGGCGACGAAGCCGGCTTCCGCGGGTGGCTGTTCACGATCGCACGACGGCGGGTCATCGACATGCGACGCACCCGCACCCGCCGGCCGGAGATCCCGCTGGCGGAACCGCCGGATGACGCCGTCGCGCCCGATGCCGCGTCCGAAGTGGATCAATCCTTCGGCACCGAACGGGCCCTGGCGCTGATCGCCACGCTCCCCGCCGAGCAGGCCGAAGTGGTTCTGCTGCGCGTCGTCGCCGGGCTGGATGTGCCCACAGTGGCGGCGATCGTGGGCCGGCGATCCGCGACGGTGCGCGTGCAGTCGCACCGCGGTTTACGCCGGCTCGCCGAAATCCTGGACCAACGCAACACCGCTGTAACGCGCACGACGTGACGAACGATGTAAAGGGTGTTATGAACCGATTGAAACGAGATCGCCGGTTTCGACTGGACCGGGACACCGCTGAGCGGATCCTGGACGGGCTGTCCGCCGACGATGCTCCGCCCGACTATGCCGCCGTCGCCGCGCTTCTCGCCGCTACCACTGCCGACGGCGGGTCGACCGCGCCCGGCGAGCAGGCAGCGCTGCGTGCCTACCGGGATATGGTGCACGCTCGGGCGACCGCGCGCGCACCCCGGCGGGTGCATCCGTGGCGCACCGCCGCTGGGCGGGTCGCAGTGTTCGCCACCGCCAGCACGCTCGCCATCGGCGGAGGCGTCGCAGCGGCCGCAACCGGTTCACTTCCTGCGCCGGCGCAGCGCGTCGCACACAACATCCTCGGCGGCCTCGGCGTGCCGGCTGTTCCGTCGCAGGCCGGTCCGGGCGACTTCGTCCGCACCGACACGAGCGTGACCACGACGCCCGGAACCACCAAGGCTCCGCCGCCGACCAGCACCGACGCTCCCGCCGCTCCGGTGGTCGCCGCGGATAAAACGACACCGCAGACCACACCGGCGGTGACCACCACCGTGCCGGCCGCGACCCGCAACGGCGCAGCGGCGTCGTCCGTCGCCCGGTCCACCGAACCAGGCCCGGATCACGGTGCCGCGGTCTGCTTCGTGGTGACCGACGACGTGTGCCTGACGGGCCAGAAGTCGGGCCCGAAGGACGACCGCGCGGGCGAGGACCGCACCGGCCCCGGCGCCGCGAAGGGCCACCGGAACGGCGACCGCGCCGCGGACTCGGCGAAGGGTCACAGGCACGATGACGCCGCAGCAGACTTCGCCAGGGGCGATCGGCGAGGCCACGGCGACGAAGACGCCGCGAAGAACGACAAGAAGGCCAACGGCAAGGCGAAGGGCCACCGGAACGACCGCGGCGCTGCGGACCCGGCCCGGGGTGACAAGAAGGGCAACGGTGCGGCGACCGGCCCCCGCGCCGACAAGAAGGGCAACGCCGGCCCCGGCAACAGTCAGCGGGGCAACGGCAAAGCCGACGGCAGCCGGCATGGCCACAGCGGCAAGGACTCCGCCCGCGGCCCCAGCCAGAAGAGCGACAGCGGCAAGGACTCGAGGGGCCCCCAGAGCGGCAAGGGCGCCGTCGGCCGGGGACACAGCGGGCGCTGAGTCACCCGGCCGGCGACACCGTCATCGCCTGGAGAATCAATCCAGGCGAGGGCCCTCGGCGCGCAGCCGATTGACGTCCTGCAGGGCCTCGCGCAGGCTGGCCAGCCACGACTCGGTGTGTTCGCCGACCAGTCGGACGGCCCACGCCAATGCCTCGGACCGCGACCGGGCGACGCCCGCGTCGACCAGGGTGTCCAGCACGCGCCGCTCCGGCTGACGCAGCCTCGTCATCACCGGTACCGATGCGGTCGTGAAGAGCTTTCCCGTGCCGCCGAGGCGGGCTCCCCAGGAAATCGTCCGACCGAACCGATACTCGGCTTGGCGGGCGATCTCCATGCGCTCGTCGCGGGTTTGCTCTCGGAACCGGGCGATGCGCCCCTCCTCGGCGGCCGCCCTAGCGGCTGCGTCGGCGAAATCGCCGTCCAAATCCGGCAGTGTGCCCACCACGATGATCTCGTCACGGTCGACCGAGACCTCCGGCGCCGACGTGAACCAGCCGTCCGGTAGTCGGCCGGCGAACCACGCGGGCGCCTCACTCGCGTCCGGAACATCCTGCGACTGACGCCACCGGCCGAACGCTCCCATTCCATAGCCTCTCATTGCCGTACCCCCTCAGAAGTAATCGCTATTACACAATTACGCCGCTGCAACCGCGGGGGCTGCAAGGTCGTTCGCTGAGAGCGGAGGCAGCAATTCCCGCAGGTAGCGCTCACGAAACGGACTGTCCCGACCGATCCAGCAGGAAACGGATATCCAGCACGGCGCGGATCCGGCAGGAGGCGAAGCGCCACGGCCTGGGGAGG
>JBIQMQ010000190.1:0-4972 GCA_044463185.1 Nakamurella lactea
GCCACCGATGAGCAATCTACAGTGCAATCAATGTTCAGTATGCCTAAACATCTGATCTGCGTGTCGACGCATCCGGCCTTGTGAACTCACTGCGGCGAAACCGCCCAGCGGAAGGAGTTATCCATGTCCGTCCGAACTTTCGGAACCAACGCCGTGGACTGGGAAGAGCGTATCAACCTGGACCGGCTGCGTGACGAACGACTGGCGAAACTCCGTGCCGCGCTGGAAGTCTCGGAGATGGGTTCGCTGCTGACGTTCGACTTCGCGAATATCCGGTACATGACGGCCACTCACATCGGCACCTGGGCGATGGACAAGCTGATCCGCTTCGCGGTGCTGCCGCGCGGCGGCGAGCCGGTGCTGTGGGACTTCGGTTCGGCGGCCAAGCACCATCAGCTCTTCAACCCGTGGCTGGACGGCGAGAAGCGCGCCCGCGCAGGCATTTCCACGCTGCGGGGTGCGTTCAACCCGGAGGCCGGGATCGCCGAGGACGTGGCGAAGAAGGTCGCCGACGTGCTGCGCGAGCACGGTCTGGCCGACGCACCCATCGGCGTGGACCTGGTCGAGATGCCGATCCTGATGGCGCTGCAGGCCGAGGGCCTGACCGTGGTCGACGGGCAGCAGGTGTTCCTGCAGGCGCGCAAGCACAAGACGGTCGACGAGATCGCGCTGCTCACCCAGGCCTGCTCCATGGTGGACGCGGCCTACGAGGACCTGTACGAGTTCCTGCGACCGGGGGTGCGCGAGAACGAGTGCGTGGGGCTCGTGTCCAAGACCCTCTACGACCTCGGCAGCGAGTACGTGGAGGGCGTGAACGCGATTTCCGGCGAGCGCTGCTCCCCGCACCCGCACGTGTACTCCGATCGGCTGGTGCGCCCCGGCGACCCGGCGTTCTTCGACATCCTGCACAGCCACATGGGCTACCGGACCTGCTACTACCGGTGCTTCGCAGTCGGCAGCGCCTCGCCGGCCATGCGGGACGCCTACACCCGCTGCCGCGAATACATGGACCAGGCGATCGCGCTGGTGAAGCCCGGAGCCACCACGGCGGACATCGTCTCGGTGTGGCCGACGGCGCAGGAGTTCGGGTTCGCCGACGAGATGGCCGCGTTCGCCCTGCAGTACGGGCACGGCGTAGGCCTGTCCATCTGGGAGAAGCCGATTTTCTCGCGGCTGGTGTCGCTGGACCACCCGGAGGTGCTGGAGGAGGGCATGGTCTTCGCCCTGGAGACCTACTGGCCCGCGAAGGACGGCACAGCGGCCCGCATCGAAGAGGAGATCGTGGTGACCGCCGACGGCTGCGAGGTCATCACCAAGTTCCCGGCCGAGGAACTGCTGATCGCCGGCAAGCGCTATTACGCCGCGACCGGGCCGCTGCCGACGGTTCGCGATCCGCAGTCGCACCTGAACACCGCGGCCGGCCGCGGAGAGAACACGGCTGAGAAGGGCTGATCACCATGACGTCACATCTCGTCGCCCGCGCTGCGGACGCCGTCTGGGCGCCCGCCGGCGGAGCACTGGCCGACGCGACCGGCTACCAGGGCTGGTCGGCGGTCGGGTTCGACAGTCCCGCCGTGCACACCGGTTTCGGCCTCGGCCGCATGGATCCGGGCGGGCGCATCCCTTGGCATCTGCACTCGTACGAGGAGAGCCTGTACGTGACCGCCGGGGAGGTGATCGTGCAGACCCCGGACGGCGCTGTGCTGATGGCGGCCGGCGACTACGGACTGATCCCCATCGGCGTGCCGCACATGCTGCGTAATGAGGGCACCGCCCGCGCCGAGTGGGCGCGCTGCTCGGCCCCCGCGCCGCGGGCCGAACACCACGGCGATACCGAGGCCGTGGCGCCCCGCCCCGACGAGCCGGCGGTGCGCATCGACGTGCGCGACCCGCGGACCCGCAACTACGGGCACGTGGCCCCCGAGCACATGGACCGCGACCGGCAGGGGCAGGAGAACCTCGCTGTGTCCGCTTCGATGCGGACGGCCCTGCTGGTCTACAGCGGCATCTCGCTCAAGATGATGGTCGACACCGACCTGGGGGCCACCCTGGCCAACATGTTCCTGGTGCAGTACGAGCCGGGCGGCCTCGCCTCCCCGCACGACCACCCGTTGGAAGAGACCTACTACATCACCGACGGCAGCGTGCTCGCCACGTTCGACGGCGTGGAGTACGACCTGCACGCAGGCGACATCGCCTGGGCCGGGGTCGGCTGCGTGCACTCGTTCCGCAACGTCACCGACACGACGGTGACGTGGCTGGAGACGCAGTCGCCGCTGCCGCCGCACCGCCACGCCTACCGCTTCATGCGGGACTGGGACTACCTGCGCGACACTCTTGCCACCGAGCGGAACGGAGCATCCTCGAAATGACGACCGTAGTAGTCGGCGGAACCGCCGGGATCGGATTGGAGTTCGCCCGTTCGCGGGCCGCGGCCGGCAGGGACGTGATCGTTGCGGGCCGCAACGCGGAGAAGGCGAACTCGGTGGCCAGCGAGATCGGCGCCCGGCCACTGGTTGTCGACCTGGCCGAGCCGAAGTCGATCGCCGCCGCGGTGGCCGACGTCCACGACGTCGACGAGTTGGTGATCCTCGCGATCGACCGGGACAGCAACAGCGCCACCAACTACGACATCGACCGGGCGATCAACCTCACCACCATCAAACTGGTGTCGTACATCGAGACGGTGCACGCGCTGCACCCGCGGATGACGCCGGACGCGTCGATCGTGCTGTTCGGCGGCCGCGCCAAGGACAAGCCGTACCCGGGCTCGACGACGGTGTCCACCATCAACGGCGGCATCATCGGCATGGTGAACACCCTGGCCATCGAACTCGCGCCGATCCGCGTCAACGCCATCCACCCCGGCATCGTGGGCGACAGCTGGTACTGGGCGGCGAAGCCGGCCGAGGTGCTGGAGGCCTACCGCTCGCGCACCCCCACCGGGAAGCTGGCCACCCAGGCCGACGTGGTGGATGCGATCGACTTCCTGCTGCGTAACAAGTCCATGAACGGCCAGCAGATCGGGATCGACGGCGGCTGGATGTTGACGTGACGGAAGAGATGGCGGCGGGCTCGTCGGATGCCGCCGGCATGCGGGTGGCGGTGCTCGGCATGGGCCGGATGGGCGCCGCCATGGCGAAACACCTTGCCGAGCAAGGGTTCCCGTTGGCCGTGTACAACCGTAGCGTTGAGCGGGCGCAGGCGGTGGCCGCGGAGATCGGCGCGGCGGCGGTGGAGACGCCGGCCGCCGCCGCTGCGTGGGCGGCCGCCGACGGGAACGGCGTCATCCTCACCTCACTGGCGGATGACGACGCCTGCCGGGCCGTGTATTTGGGCGAGCAGGGTCTTGCCGCGGCACTGCGACCGGGCACTATCGTGTGCGATACCTCGACGATCTCGCCGGAGTTGGCGCGCGAACTGGACGCCGCCGTTGCACAGTCCGGCGCGTCCTTCCTCAATTCGCCCGTGTCCGGGAGCGTGCCCGCCGCGCTGTCCGGGGGGCTGACCGTGATGGCCGGCGGCAGCGCGGATGCTCTGCAATCGGCCCTCCCCGTGTTGGAGGCGATCGGTCGCCGCGTGGTGCACGTGGGCGGGTCGGGGACGGGCGCCGTGGTGAAGCTGGCGGTCAACGCCGTGGTCCACGCGCTCAACCAGGCGTTGTCCGAAGCGATCGTGCTCGCCGAGAAGTCTGGCGTGGATCGCTCGGTCTTCTACGACGTGATCGCGGACAGCGCCGCCGCGGCGCCGTTCGTCGGATACAAGCGTGCCGCCTTCGAGAGGCCGGACGAGGCTCCGGTCGCCTTCAGCCTCGATCTCGTCGCGAAGGATCTCCGTCTGATCCTCGATCTGGCCGACGCAACGGGCGCACCGATGCCGGAGACGCGTGCGGTGAGCCTCAGTGTGGCTCAAGCGATCTCGCATGGCCTGGGCGGCGCGGACATGAGCGCCGTGGCGCGCTATCTCCGCGAGGCGTAAGGCTGCCGGCGCACCCGGCGCGGTTGATGCCAAATTGTTATCTTGGGATCTAGACAAGGTGTTAAGTATTCCTTAACATCGTGACTATCGTCACTGACGTGTAGTTTCGCGAACCACGGGCCCACCGCGGCCACACCATGCGGCATTCCTTCTTCTGCAACGCTTCTCGCAAGAAATCAAGAAATGCAGCATAGGTATATCTCAACGGAGGCGACTATGACGACCACAGCCCGGGACTGGCTCGAGGGTTACAAGATGGCCTGGGAATCCCGCGACCCGGACGCCGCGGCCGCCTTGTTCACGGAGGACGCGCGCTATCGCGAGCAGCCGTACCAGGAGCCCTTCGAGGGCGCGGACGGAGTGCGGAACTATTGGGCGGACGTGACGGCGACGCAGAGCGACGTGTCGTTCCGGTACGGTACCCCGATCGTCGTCGGCGACCAGACGGTGGCCGAGTGGTGGGTCACCATGAAGAACGGCGGTGTCGACGTGACGCTGGCCGGGGTATTCCTGCTGCGGTTCGACGACGCCGGGCTGTGCCGTGATCTCGTGGAGTACTGGCACTTCAGCGAGGGGCACATCCAGCCCTACCCGAACTGGGGAAACTGACCGATGGCACTGACGATCACCGGCGCCAGCGGCCACCTCGCGACCGCCGTCGCGGAGCGGGTCGTCGACATGCGCGGCAGCGCAACGGATCTGGTACTGACTACGCGCACTCCCGGCGCGATCGCCGAGGCGCTGAGCGGCGCCGAGGTGCGGTACGCCGATTTCTCCGATCCGGGCAGCCTCCAGGAGGCGTTCCGGGGCACCAGCAGGCTGCTCCTGGTCAGCGCCGACAACATCCAGCGACGCGCCCACTGGCACCGCGCCGCGATCGACGCCGCCAAAGCAGCAGGCGTCGAGCATGTCATCTACACCTCGATGGTGCGGCCGGACGCGCAGAATCCGGCGCTCATCGCCGACAGCCACCGGGAGACGGAGGAGTACCTGG
>JBIQMQ010000191.1:0-4958 GCA_044463185.1 Nakamurella lactea
CCTCCGCCGCGCCCTCGGCCGGGCACGAGCCGCGGGTCGCGCGGATCGTCGAGCCGTCGCTGGCCATGTCGAGCAGGACGGTTGACGCAAGCTTCGGAACCGTGGGATCAGCGGCCGGGGCGTCCGGCGACGTCGTAGTGGAGCGCTCCGTCGTGGTGGGGGTCGCGGTGATCGCCTCGGTCGGGTTTGCACTGGACATGCTGGTCGGAGTGGGCGCGGTGGGCTGCGGCGTCATACTCGTCGGCGCGCTGGTTACTGCGTGCGTCGCCGGTGCGATCGCGGCCGGCGTGAACGGGGGCGCGTGCTCGGCGCCGTCGCGCGTGTGCCTCAGCGCCATCGCGATGAGCACCGCGTCCGCCACCACGAACAGCACGATGCCCACCCAAGCCCACCGACGCCACATGCGATCGTCAACCGCTCCTTCCAGCAGCCGTACCAGCGGCCACCGCATTTCCGGCGGCCGGGCTGTACAACGTGTCTACTCACGTGCGCGCGGTGGCTGCTGCAATCCACCTTATCCGGCGAAATGGGCGAAACCCACCCGGACTTCCCGCTGCGGCGGCCGCCTACCTCTCGCCGCGTGTTACTCACGCCGGCATATACGCCGGGCTCACTAACACGCGCGCATGCGAACGGCGGCGCCGGGCGTCAGCTTCCGTTGCGTCGCGAACCGTTCGGCGGCCGGCCGGGCCCCCGGCGCGGTGTGCGCGGCGCGCGGGCCTGCTGGGCAACGCGCACCGGCTGCCATCCCGCGCCGAGGGACAGCGACTGCGCCACTCCCAGGACGGTGTCGATCGCGCTTTGCCGGGTGACCAGATTGCTGAGTCGGCTGCGCAGCATGATCGCGCACACCGCAGCGACCACCGAGCCCGAGGCGTCGAACACCGGCGCGGCCACCGATCCGGTGAACGTCTGCACGTCTGCCATGGTGATCGCGTAACCCTGTTCGCGCGTACGCCTCAGTTCCGCACGAAGGTCTGCCGGGTCGGTGATGGTGGTGGGGGTCAGCGCCAGGAGCGGCGATTCCAGGTAGCTGTTGACGACCTCGTCGGACTCGTAGGCCAGCAGCACCCAGCCCTTCGATCCGGCGTGCAGCGGAATGTGGTGGCCGAACGTCGCCCTCGTGATCGGCTCCCCCGCCACGGGCTCGTGCGAATACAACACGAGTGCGATATCGCCGCTGCGCTCGACGAGCTGGAACACCGCCGCGGGCAATTCCGACGATGCGCTCTGCAGCAGTGGCATCGCCAAGTCCAGAAGCGGGTGCCCGACCAAGTAGGTGGAACCGATGAGCCAGGTATGACGCCCCACCCGGTATTCCCCGCTCGCAGCGCGCTCCAGGTACTGGTCCTTCTCCAGTTGAACGAGCGTGCGGTAACAGGTCGCCCATGGCAGGTCCAGCGCCTCGGCGGCCTCGCTGGCCGTCATCGGGCGTTCGGCGATGAGTTCGAGCACGCGCATGGCGCGGGCGACGCCCTGCAATTTGGGCTTGCTCCGCATCGCCGTGCGCTGGGACGACTTCTTCTCCGTCGTCGCTGGATCGTTGTCCGCACTCACCTGGGCCGCCTTTGGTGGACGCGCGCCTTCCTGACCACTCGGTTTCCGTTGCGTGTCCTGTGAGGGATCAGAATACTCTGATACCGAACGCTGGCGGCCACAGACTGCGGGATATCACGATGTCGCGTTGGCCAACCACTCGTCCGGGTCGCTCCAACCCTCCGGCCAGGTTAAGCCACCCTGCTCCTTCACGTCGCGGAAGTGCTGCCCACGGTCGAACATGGGCAGATCGGCCCGGGCTTGGCGCATCTGTTCGCGGAGCTGCTTGGTCGCAATGGCGTCGACCGAGATCGGACTTGTGGCCTCGTCGATCACCACGCCGTAGTCCGTCCGGGCTGCATCGACCGACACCAGGCCGCAGAGCACGTCGTAGCAGACCAGGTCGGCTTCGCGATCGAGCGGATCCCCCCAGCCCCCGCCACCCGAGGTCCACAGCAGCACCTGGTCGTTCGTGGCGACCGGAACGTTGTCCACCATGCCGGGCAAGTGCTCGACATTGCCATCGCCGCGGACCACCGAGATACCGTACGGTTCACCGGCTTTCCCACCATTGACGCCATACGGCGACAGGTCCGACCGGTCGGCGTTCGACAGGAGCAGGCAATCCTGCAACGACCGGATCCGCTTGTCGTAGCCGAGGCCGCCGCGACGCTTGCCGGGGCCGCCGGAGTCCTCGCGCAGCGCTAGGCGCTCGACCATGATCGGGTACCGCTGCTCGGAGAATTCGGCGGGCAGGTTCCGCGAGTTCGGCACGATGTGCACCACGTCGCTGCCGTCGGCCCACGGCCGCCCCGGCCCACCGCCACCGAGGACCTCTCGGAACAAGCTGAGCTTCCCATCGGCGTTGCGGCTGTGCAGACCCCAAATTCGGATCGTCTCGTGATCTGCGGGCATCTTGCCGCCGGTCGCCTTCGCAAGCACGCCGGCGAAAATACCCAGCGCGCGGATCAGGATGAAGAACCGCAAGCCGGTGGGCCGACCATAATGCGGCGTCACCAACGTCCCCTTCGGCGGGAACTTGACGTCCAGCACGTCGAGAACGCCTTCGTTGATGTCGATCTCGGCCGCCCGCTCCGGCGAGTCGGCCAGGCAACGCAACACGGGGCCCATCCACTTGCGCACGAACTTGCCGTCGCAGTAGTCGATGGCCCAGTTGATGGGCCCCTCCGCCTCCGGATCCGTGCCGGTGAAATCCAGCAGGATCTTGTCGGCCGTTTTCGTCATGGTGATGCGCATGGCGTACAGCTTGCGGGTGAAGCCGTCGGATTCGACGTAATCCTCGAAGGTGTAGACGCCGTCCTTGATCTTGGGCAGCAGCTCTTCGCGGATCGTGGTGGAGCAGTTCGCGATGATCGCGTCGAAGGCGCCTTCCAGGGCGTCCACCCCGTAGCGCTCCGCCAACTCGGAGAGCCGGCGAGAGCCGAGCCGGCACGCCCCGATCTCCGAATCGATATCGCCGCGCAGGTGCTCAGCAAGCCGCGAGTTGCGCTCAAGGATGCGGAACGCCGTGTCGTTGGCGACGCCCTTGCTGTACAGCTTGATCGGCGGAACGACCAGCCCCTCACCCCACTGGTCGCGGACCTGGACCGGCAGACTCCCGGGGACCGAACCGCCGATATCGTCGTGGTGCCCGAAGACCTGAGCGAATCCCAGCAACCGCTCGCCGGTGAAGATCGGGATCGTGGTGCACAGATCCGGGATGTGACCGCAGGAGCCGGCGCTGTTGTACGGGTCGTTCCAGAAGAACACGTCGCCGGGATGGATGTCGTCACCGTAGAACTCGAAGATCGGCTCGATCAGGGAGCCGTAGGAGCGCCCGGTGAGCTTGCGGCCCTTGGCGTCGTACAGGCCCACCCGATAGTCGTGCTGGTCGCGGATCATCGGTGACCGCGCGGCGCGCTCGACGGCGGCCTCGATCTCCACCTCCGCGGAGCGAATGGTGCCGGTGATGACTTCGAGTTCGATGGGACCGAGGCTGCTCATTTCGAATCACTCCTAGCGAGGATCAGGTTGCCGTGGGGGTCGACGGTGCCGGACCAGCCGGGCGGAACGACGACGGTCGCGCCATATTCCTCGACGACACACGGACCGGTCAGTTGCTGATGCGCCGCGAGCGTCGCGCGATCGAAGATGTCGCAGTCGAGCCATCCGTGCGCGCGCCAATAGACCTTGCGGGTCGAGACGGCCGCCGATGGCGTGCGGTCTGCGGGCAGCAGCGGCAGGGCGCCCGACTTCCGCGTGTGCCCGATCGCCTGCACCCGCAGGTTCACCAACTCCACGTTCTGCCGGCCGGGGTACGAGAAGCCGTAGAGGCGTTCGTGTTCGGCGTGGAAGGCGGCAACGGCGGCAGCCAAGTCGCGTCCGCCCGCGCCGTCGAGTACCACGCTGAGCGCGTCACCATCGAGCATGACGCTGACCTCGTAGCCTTCGCCCTCGTACCGCAGGTCGGCGCCGCGCACCAGGTCGATCCGACCGGCATCAACGCCCTCCGCGATGAGGTCGCTGGTCCCCTGGCGTTCCAGTTCGGCCCAGACAGCTTCGACGTCGTCGGAGTCGCCTCCCACCATGCGCACGTGGGTGCGGACATAGTCGCGCTTGACGTCCGTCACCTGCAGTCCGAGCGCCGATAGGTTTCCCGGGTTGGGTGGCACCAGCACCGCACGGATATTGAGGAACTCCGCGACCGACGTGGCCAGGAGCGGCCCGGCTCCGCCGAACGCCACCAGGCAGTAGCCGCTGGGATCGCGGCCCTTGAGTGTGGAGACCTGGCGGATACCGGTCACCTGCCCGGCCGTTGCGACTTCCAGGATCCCGGCTGCGGCGTCCTCCACGCTGAGTCCGAACCCGCGGCCGAACTCTTCCAGGGCAGCACGAGCCGCGTCGATGTCCAAATGGAGATCGCCGCCCACCAGAGAACTGGGGAACCGGCCCAGTACGACGGCGGCGTCGGTGACCGTCGGTTCGGTCCCGCCGCGGCCGTAGCAGATGGGCCCGGGCACCGCGCCGGCGCTCTTCGGCCCCACCTTGAGCGTGTTGTTCGGCCCCACCCAGGCCAGCGATCCACCGCCGGTGCCGACCGTGGCCAGGTCGATCATCGGAACCTTGACGGGATAGTTCTCGATCACGGTCTCGCTGGTCAGCCGGATGGAGAGGTTGTCCACCAGGGCGACGTCGGTGGACGTGCCGCCGACGTCCAGCGTGATGAGGTCCTTGAATCCGGCCGCTCTGGCCGCTTCGATCGCTCCGAGCACACCGCCGGCCGGGCCGGACAGCAGCATCGTCACGGGTTTGTCCGATGCCGCTTCCGCGGTGACCACGCCCCCGTTGGATTGCATGATGAGAAACGGCATCTTGTCGGTGCGCTCGTCGATCTGGGTGCGGGCCCGCATCAAGTAGTCGCG
>JBIQMQ010000192.1:0-4917 GCA_044463185.1 Nakamurella lactea
GAATTCGCTGGATACCACCTCGGTGGGAAGCTCCAGGTTGCCGAAAACGCCGGGCACGCCGCCCTTCTCGCCGAGGCCGTTGTAGGCGAGCAGCTCGGCCGGCCAGATCTGCGAGTGAAAGGTGATGTTGTCCTTGCCCATGAAGTAGTACTGCCGCGCCGCGGGATCGGTCCACCAGTGCCGCCACTGCTCGGCGTCCGCACCGAACCGCCGGGCCCATTCGATGGCCGCGGAGAGGTAACCGATCACGGCGTCGAACCAGACGTACAGCTTCTTGTCGCCGCGGTCCCGCCAGCCGTCCAGCGGCACCGGGATACCCCAGTCGATATCCCGAGTCATGGCGCGGGGTTTGACGTCCTCCAGCAGGTTCAGCGAGAACTTCAACACGTTCGGCCGCCAGTCGCCGCGGGTGCCCAGCCAATCGCCCAGCGCCGCGGCGAGCGCCGGCAGGTCCAGGAAGAAGTGCTCCGACTCGACGAACGCCGGGGTCTCTCCGTTGATCTTGGAGCGCGGATTGACGAGGTCGATGGGGTCGAGCTGGTTGCCGCAGTTGTCGCACTGGTCGCCGCGAGCACCGTCGTATCCGCAGATCGGGCAGGTGCCCTCGATGTAGCGGTCGGGCAGGGTGCGCCCGGTGGACGGGGACACCGCGCTCATCGTGGTCTTCGGGACGAAGTAGCCGTTGCGGTGCACGGTGCGGAACATCTCCTGCACCACGGCGTAGTGGTTGCGGGTGGTGGTGCGGGTGAACAGGTCGTACGAAAGGCCCAGTCCCGCAAGGTCTTCCACGATCACCTTGTTGTACCGGTCGGCGAGTTCCTGGGGGCTGATGCCCTCGGAGTCGGCCTGGACCAGGATGGGGGTGCCGTGCTCGTCCGTGCCGGACACCATCAGGACGTCGTGACCGGCCATCCGCTGGTAGCGGGCGAAGATGTCCGACGGGACGCCGAATCCCGAGACATGGCCGATATGACGGGGGCCGTTGGCATAGGGCCAGGCGACCGCGGTGAGCACAGGCGTTTTCATGCTCACCAGGTTATCGGCAGCGCCGAGCCCGGCCGCACACCGGAGCCCGCGGTCAGGAGGCGACTGTCAGGAGGCGGCTGGCGCCCCGAAGCGCAGGCCGTCGTAGACAAGGTCGATCATCCGGGTGGCGCACTCCGGGCCGGCGGCCGGGTCGCTGGCCATGCAGATCCCGCCCATGAAGCGGGTCAGGTCGTCGGCGGTCAGATCCGGCCGGATATCGCCGGTGCGGGCGGCAGCATCGATCAGGCCGGTCGCGGCCTGCCGGATTCGTTCCTTGGCCTGGCCGAAGACGTCGGTGCCGTCTCGCATCATCGCGTGCAGCATGTCCACCAGACCGCGCTTGGCGGCCGCGTACTGGACGAACCTGCGCATCCATTGGCGCAGCGCCTCGGAGGGCGGCAGCTCGGCGGCGAACTGGCGGGCGCTGTCGGCCAGCAGCTCCACCTCGCGGCTGTAGACGCCCAGGACGAGCGCCTCGCGGGTCGGGAAGTGACGGTACAGCGTGCCCACGCCGACACCGGCCGCGCGGGCGATGTCTTCGAGTGAGGCGTCGGAGCCGTTGGCGGCGAACGCCGCAGCGGCCGCGGTGAGCACGGCGTCGCGGTTGCGCCGGGCATCAGCGCGCATGCGCCGCGCCGGCTTCGCCGGCGGCGAGTCCGGGCTCGGCTCCGTGCTGAGGTCTGTGCGCGGGTCCGGGCCCGTATGAGATTCCAAGTCGGGCTGCGCCTCCCGCTGCGAGCCCGGGGATGCCGAGGGTGCTGGGACATCGCGCGATGCCGTGGACATGGCCACCTTCCGAAGGGACGACAAAAACCCACTTGCTAACCGGAGGTTGCCTCCGTATAGTTACCGGAGGGCCCTTCCACTTACCCATACTAGCGCCTGAGGAGTTCTCCAGCATGTCGAGAGAACCAGAAATCACGGCACCTCGCACCGACCCGCTGGACACGTCGTCCACTCGGATCCGTCCTGGCGCATCCCACTCGTCCGCGGCCATGCCGTCGCGGTCCCCATCCCCCGAACTGGGCATCCCCCTGGCCGCCGTCCTGCCTCGGATGGCCGCCTCCGGCGAGCACCCGCCGAATCACCCGTCCCATCACCCGACGGTTCAGGCGACCGGTTACCCGTCCGATCACTCGACGAGTCACCCAACGGATCACCCGTCCGATCACCCATCCCCGCCACACCCACCCGGCGGCCGAGCCGCCCGGCGGGCCGGCCTGGTGCTCGCCATCGTGCTGGTGGCGCAAATGATGGAGGTGCTGGACACCAGCATCGTGAACATCGCGCTGCCGGACATGTCGGTCGCCTTGCACTTCTCGCCCAGCGCGCTGTCCTGGGTGGTCAACGCCTACGCGTTGGCGTTCGGCGGGCTCTTGCTGCTCGGCGCGCGGGCGGGCGACATTCTGGGCCGCCGAAGAGTCTTCTTCGCCGGCATTGCCCTGTTCTCCCTCGCCTCGCTGGCCGGTGGGTTCGCCACCAGCGGCGGCGAGCTGATCGCCGCCCGCGTGGTCCAGGGCATCGGCGCCGCGTTCGCGGCCCCGTCCGCACTGGCCATCTTGATGACGCTGTTCCCCGGCACCCGGGAGCGCACCCGCGCCCTGGGCTGGTTCGCCGCCGTGACGGTGGGCGGCGCCGCGATCGGCCTGATCGCCGGCGGCATCCTCACCGAGTGGGCGTCCTGGCGGTGGGTGATGTTCGTCAACGTGCCGATCGGCGCCGCGCTGCTCGTCGGCATCATGGTCGTGCTGCCCCGCCTCGACCGCACCCCCGGCCGCTTCGACCTGACCGGCGCCCTGACGGCGACCTTCGGTGTCACCGCGGTGGTGTACGGCCTGGTGCGGGCGGCGGGCACCGGCTGGGCCGACCCACAAGTGGTGGCCGGGCTGGCCGGCGGCGCCGTGTTCCTCGCCGCGTTCGTCTGGATAGAGCTGCGCGCCGAGGCGCCGATCCTCCCGATGAGCCTGTTCGCCAACCGCAATCGCAGCATGTCGCACCTGGTGCGCTTGTTGGTGTCCGCGGGGATCATGGGCATGTTCTTCTTCACCACCCAGTTCGTGCAGGAGGTCCTCGGCTACACACCGATCCAGGCCGGGGTGGCGTTCCTGCCCCTGACGCTGTTCCTGTTCGTCCTGTCGCTGCTCACCGCGCGGGTCTTCACCGTGCATGTCGACGGCCGGACCCTGATGATCACGGGCCTGGTCCTGGCGGCGACGGCCCTGTTGCTGACGTCGAGGCTGCAGGCCGACAGCGGCTACCTGGCGCTGCTGCTGCCGCTGGTGCTGTTCGGCACCGGCGCGGGCCTCTCGTTCGTCCCGCTGACGGCGATGTCGCTGGACGGGGTCGCCCCGGGCAACGCGGGCGCGGCGTCCGGCCTGGTGAACGTCTCGCAGCAGGTCGGCGGGGCGATCGGCCTGGCGGTGCTGGTCACGGTGTTCGGTCGCGTCACGTCACCGGTGACGCCGTCGCTCAGCGAATCCGCGGTGCGGGCGGCGCAGCAGGCCTTCGTCGCGGGCCAGGGCCGCGCCCTGCTGGTGGCGGCCGTGCTGCTGGCGGGCGCTGCCGTGCTCACGGCCACGGTGATCCGACCGCGACGGCGCGAAGCAGCCGCAGCCCCCGAGATCGCCGGTGCCGCACCGGAACTCGTCGAAGTGTGACGCAGTAACGAAAGACACGGCCACAGAAGTCGCAGAAACGGCAGGAGCCGGCCGGGGTGTATGGGACGCCCCGGCCGGCTCCTGAGCCGTTGCTTCGAAAACCTGCGTCTCTGCTTAGGAAACCTGCGTCTCGCGCCGGTCACCGGACCACAGCGTGTGGAAGACGCCCGCCCCGTCGACGCGCCGGTAGGTGTGGGCGCCGAAGAAGTCGCGCTGCCCCTGCACCAGCGCCGCCGGTAGCCGCGTCGAGCGCAGCCCGTCGTAGTAGGCCAGTGCCGACGAGAACCCGGGCACCGGGATGCCGGACATAGCCGCCGAGGCGACCACCTTGCGCCACGACTCCTGCGCGTCGGCCACGGCCCTCGTGAAATAGGGCGCCAGCAGCAGCGACGCCGGCGCCGCGTCGGTGTCCGCGTAGGCCTCGGTGATGCGGTTCAGGAACGCGGCTCGGATGATGCACCCGCCGCGCCAGATCCGCGCCACCGCACCCAGGTCGATGTCCCAGCCGTACTCCCGCGCGCCGGTGCGGATCAGGTCCAGGCCCTGCGCGTAGGCGACGATCTTCGAGGCGTACAGCGCGCGCCGGATGTCGTCGACGTATCCCGACGCGTCAGCGGGCGAGGATGACGCAGCCCCCTCGCTGCGCTCGCCGGGCGTGTCGGCGGACGGCCCCGGCAGACCCTGCGCGGCCGCGCGCTGCTCCAACTGGGACGACAGCCCGCGGGCGAACACGGCCTCGGCGATCCCGGTCACCGGCACGGCCAGGTCCAGGGCGGTCTGCACGGTCCAGGTGCCGGTGCCCTTCATCCCGGCGGCGTCCACGATCATGTCCACCAGGGGCGCGCCGGTCTTCGCGTCGACCTGGCGCAACACCTCCGCGGTGATCTCGATCAGGAACGAATCGAGCTCCCCGGTGTTCCACTGGGCGAATACGTCCGCGATAGCGTGCGGCGTCATACCCACCCCGCGGCGCAGTAGGTCGTAGGCCTCGCCGATGAGCTGCATGTCGGCGTACTCGATGCCGTTGTGCACCATCTTCACGAAGTGCCCGGCGCCGTCCGTGCCGATATGCGTGCAGCACGGTGTGCCGTCCACCTGCGCCGCGATCGTCTCCAGGATCGGGCCGACGGTGCGATAGGCCTCGGCCGAGCCGCCGGGCATGATCGACGGGCCCTTGAGCGCGCCCTCCTCGCCGCCGGAGATGCCGCAGCCGACGAATTCGATGCCCTTGTCC
>JBIQMQ010000193.1:0-4867 GCA_044463185.1 Nakamurella lactea
GGCCCGATCTGGCTGGAGTGCTCCACGTGGGTGCCGCCGCACAGCTCGATGGACCAGGGCCCGCCGATCTCCACCACGCGCACCGTCTCGTCGTACGTCTCGCCGAACAAGGCGATCGCGCCCTTGGCCCGCGCGTCGGGCAGCGTGGTGTACTGCACCGTCACCGGCAGGTCGTTGCGCACCGCCAGGTTGGCGACCTCCTCGATCTCGCTGCGGGTCGCGTCGGACAGCGCCTGGTTCCACGCGAAGTCGAGCCGCAGGTAGCCGGGCTTGTTGTAGGACCCTGACTGCAGCGCCTGTGGTCCGAGCACCTGTCGCAGCGCCGCGTGCACCACGTGCGTCCCGGAGTGCGCCTGCCGGGCACCGATACGCCACTCGGGGTCGACCTTGGCCTGCACGGCGGCGCCCTCGTGCAGCTCGCCGGCGGTGATGCGTACCGTGTGCACCCAGAGCTTGCGGTTCACCTTCTGCACGTCGATGACCTCGGCCAGGCTGCCGTCGGCCAGGATCACGCCGGCGTCCGAATCCTGGCCGCCGGATTCCGCGTACAGCGGCGTCCGATCCAGCACCACCTTCACGATCTGGCCCTCGCCGGCGGCGGCGACCCGCTCGTCCCCCGCGATCAGGCCGAGCACCGTCGCCTCCGACTCCAGTTCGTCGTAGCCGGTGAACACGGTGGGGCCGCCGGCGTCCAGCAGCGTCCGGTACACGCTGAGATCGCCGAAGCCGCCCTTGTGGGCGCGGGCGTCGGCGCGGGCGCGCTCCTTCTGCTCCTTCATCAGTGCCTGGAAGCCCTCGGTGTCGACGGTGAGGCCGGCCTCCGCGGCCATCTCCAACGTCAGGTCGATGGGGAAGCCGTGCGTGTCGTGCAGGGTGAACGCCGTCTCGCCGGACACCACGGTGGTGCCGGCCGCCTTGGTGTCGGCGGCGGCCTGGTCGAACAGTTTCGACCCGGAGGTCAGCGTGCGCAAGAACGCGGTCTCTTCGGTGGCGGCCACACGCTCGATGCGTTCGTAGTCGCGGGCCAACTCGGGATACGACTCCGCCATCAGATCGCGCACCACTGCGGCCAGGTTCGGCATCACGTCGGTCGTGACGCCCAGCAGCCGGGCGGAGCGGATGGTGCGGCGCAGCAGCCGGCGCAGCACGTAGCCGCGCCCGTCGTTGGACGGCGTCACCCCGTCGCCGATGAGCATGATCCCGGAGCGCATGTGGTCCGCGATCACCCGGAATCGGACGTCGTCGGCGTGGTCACGTCCGTAGATGCGGCCGGACAGCTCCTCGGCCGCGCCGATGATCGGGCGAAGCAGGTCCGTCTCGTACACGTTGTCGACGCCCTGCAGCAGGAACGCGACGCGTTCCACGCCCATGCCGGTGTCGATGTTCTTCTTGGGCAGCGACCCGACCGGCGGGTGGCCGTCCTTCGGAGACAGTTCGCCGCGCACGTCCTGCATGAAGACCAGGTTCCAGATCTCTAGGTACCGGTCCTCGTCGGCGGCCGGGCCGCCGTCGATGCCGTAGTCCGGGCCGCGGTCGAAGTAAATCTCCGAGCAGGGGCCGCCGGGGCCGGGAACGCCCATGTCCCAATAGTTGTCGTGCCCGTCGCGGCGCTGGATGCGCGACTCGGGGAGCCCCGCGATGGAGCGCCACAGTTCGAACGCCTCGTCGTCGTTCTCGTACACGGTCGCCCAGATTCGCTCCGGATCGAAGCCGTAGCCGCCCTCCTCCACGCTCGAGGTGACCAGGTTCCAGGCGTGCGTGATGGCGCCTTCCTTGAAGTAGTCGCCGAAGGAGAAGTTTCCGGCCATCTGGAAGAACGTGTTGTGCCGCGTGGTGATGCCGACGTTGTCGATATCCAGGGTGCGCACACACTTCTGGACGCTGGTGGCGCGGCTGAACGGCGGCGTCTCCTGACCCAGGAAGTAGGGCTTGAACGGCGCCATGCCCGCGATGGTGAACAGCACCGTGGGGTCCTGGCTGATGAGCGAGGCGGACGGGACGACCGTGTGGCCGGCCTGGCGGAAATGGTCCAGGAAACGGCGACGGATCTCGTGGGTCTGCATGGATGTCCTTCTTCGCTTGATCGGGCTCGTCCAGTGTGCCGCGCGCGGCCGTCCGCGGACGAACCGGGTCCGCAAGGTGCGACTGCGGCTACCGCGCTGCGGCGCGGCGGGCTGCGTCATACCCGCGAGGCGGTGAGACGTAGCCGGCGCTCGCCGCGTCACCAGCGGGTATGACGCCGCTCGCGAGCGCGCGGCGCTCGGTGATCGCGGCCACCTGCTCGGGCGGCAGCATCACCACGTCCCCGGTGGCACCGTCGACCATCGGACGGTAGCTGGCTCGCCGGTTGACCGCCCCCATGCGGATGTCGGAGGCGAACGAGCCGACGGCCTGCCCGATCTCGGCGATGGCGTCGGCGACGTCCGCGGCGATCGCCGACGGGGTGAACTTCGCGATGAAAGCGGCCTTGGCTGCTTCCTTGGCGCGGCGGGTCCGGCGCGTGGCCGCGACTCCGAGGGCGACGCCGGCGGTGAAGTAGTACAGGCGCTTCACGGTGTTCGCGTGCCTCCCGTCGGTGAGCGGACCTCTCATCGCGCTGCCGCGCGCTGCCGTGCGGTCGTGCGCGAGGCTGTGCTGCCACGACAGTCCGAGGTTACCCGCCGCGCGGCCGCCAGGCATTCGGCAGGTAGCGTTTGGTGCACGACGGGGCACGGACAAGGAGGCGCTGGGTGACCATCACGGCCGCACCCGGGACCCGAGTCGATCGGTCTCCCATCACGCCCGCGGACCGGCTGCTGCTCGCCGATCGGCTGACCGACGCGGTGCGCGGCGATGTGGACTTCTCGTCGGCCGCGCGGGCCGTGTACGCCACCGATTCGTCGAACTACCGGCAGATCCCGCTGGGCGTGGTGTTTCCGCGCGACGCGGCCGATGTCGCCACCGTCGTGAAGCTGTGCGCGGAAGTGGGAGCCCCTGTCCTGGGTCGTGGCGCCGGCACCGGCCTGGCCGGGCAGACCGTGAACGTCGGTGTGGTGCTGGACTTCTCGCGCTACATGGACCGGATCCTGGACATCGACGTGGAGCGCCGGATCGCGCGGGTGCAACCCGGCGTGGTGCTGGACGACCTGCGCGCGGCGTGCGAGGTGCACGGGCTCACGTTCGGCCCGGATCCGGCCACCCATGCCTGGTGCACCCTCGGCGGCATGATCGGCAACAACTCCTGCGGCACGCACGCGTTGTACGCGGGCAAGACCGTGGACAACGTGAGCCGGCTGCGCATCGTGACCGCCGACGGCGAGGACCTGTGGGTCGGCGAGTACGACGAGGCCGACTATCGGGACGCCGTCGCCGCGGGGGGCACCCTGGCCCGGATCCTAGGCGGCCTCCGCGAGACCGGCCGCCGCTACGGCGACGCGGTGCGCGAGACGTTCCCGGACATCCCGCGTCGCGTCTCCGGCTACAACCTGGATCAGATCCTGCCCGGCGCCCCGCTGAACCTGGCCCGGCTGCTGGTTGGCTCCGAGTCCACGCTGGCGCTCACAGTCGAGGCGGAATTGCAGCTGGCGACCTCGCCCCGGCACCGCAATCTCGTCGTCCTCGGCTACCCGGACATCTTCGCCGCGGCCGACGCGGTGCCGTCGTTGGTGGCGTTCGGGCTGTTGGGCCTGGAGGGCTTCGACGACACGCTGGTGAACCAGTCGGCCGCCAAGGGGCTGAACACGGCGGGGATCGCCCTGCTGCCTCCGGGCCGTGGCTGGCTGCTGGCCGAGGTCGGCAGCGTCGATCCAGACATGGACGACCCGGCGGTGGCTGAGGCGCGCACCGCGGAGTTCATCGCGGGCATCCCGGACGGCGTGGTGGCCAAGCGCATCGACGACGCGCGCGAGGTGAAGGCGCTGTGGGAGGTGCGCGCGTCGGCGCTGGCCGCGACGGCCGTGCCCCTGGAGGGTCCGCACAACCACGAGGGCTGGGAGGACGCCGCGGTGCCGCCGGAGCGGCTGGGCGAGTATCTGCGGGCCATGACGGCGCTGTGGGACCGGTACGGCTACACCGGCGCCTGGTACGGGCATTTCGGGCAGGGCTGCGTGCACACCCGGCAGCCGTTCGACTTCCGGACCCTGGAGGGGTTGGCGACGTTCCGCGCGTTCATGGAGGCCGCCGCGGACCTGGTCACCGAGATGGGCGGCTCGCTGTCCGGCGAGCACGGCGACGGACAAGGCCGCGGCGAGCTGCTGGTGCGCATGTTCGGCCCGGAGGTGATCACCGCGTTTCAGACGGTGAAGTCGCTGTTCGACCCGAAGGGCATCCTGAACCCCGGCAAGCTGGTCGACCCGTACCCGCTGGACACCAACCTGCGCTACGGGCCGAGCTACCGCGAGAACCCGATGGCCCTGGACACCATGTTTGCGTTCCCGGACGACGGCGGCTCGCTGCAGCACGCCGCCGAGCGCTGCGTGGGCGTGGGCCGGTGCCGGCGCGACGACTCCGGGGTGATGTGCCCCTCGTACCGAGTGACCCGCGACGAGAAGCTCTCCACCCGCGGCCGGGCGAAGCTGATCACCGAGATGTTCCAGGGCGAGACCACAGAGGCGACCTGGCGCAACGAGGATGTGCACGCCTCGCTGGAGCTGTGCCTCTCGTGCAAGGGCTGCAAGGTGGACTGCCCCACCGGGGTCGACATGGCCACCTACAAGGCCGAGTTCAACTACCACTACTACAAGGGCCGGATTCGGCCGCGCGAGATGTACGCGCTCGGCCTGTTGCCGTGGACGTCGCGGATCGCCACTCGCGTCCCGCGGCTGGCCTCGGCGATGCTGAACATGCCGCTGATCGGCACCGCGCTGCGCAAGGCGGCCGGTGTCACCAC
>JBIQMQ010000194.1:0-4860 GCA_044463185.1 Nakamurella lactea
GGTGCAGGTGGACGGCCCGCTGATCGTGCAGTCGGACAAGACGCTGCTGCTGGAGGTGGCGCATGCCGACGCACCGGCCGCACGCGCCGCGATCGCGCCGTTCGCCGAGCTCGAGCGCTCCCCGGAGCACGTGCACACCTACCGGATCACGCCGCTGGCGCTGTGGAACGCGCGCGCCGCCGGGTTCGACGCGGAACAGGTCGTGGACGCGCTGGTGCGGTGGTCGAGATTCCCCGTGCCGCAAGCACTGTTGGTCGACGTCGTCGATGTGATGTCGCGATACGGGCGGCTGGTGCTGCAGTCGCATCCCGCGCACGGGCTGATCCTGGTCAGCCGCGATTCCGCGGTGATGGCCGAGATTCTGCGCCACAAGAAGATCACGCCGATGCTGGGCGATCGAATCGACGACGACTCCGTGGCGGTGCACCCCTCGGAGCGCGGGCGGCTGAAGCAGGCGCTGCTCAAGGTCGGCTGGCCCGCCGAGGACGAGGCCGGGTACGTCGACGGGCAGGCGCATCCCATCGAGCTGCGCACCGACGGCTGGCAGCTCCGCGAGTACCAGACCGCCGCCGCGGACGGCTTCTGGGAGGGCGGCTCCGGCGTGGTGGTGCTGCCCTGCGGCGCCGGGAAGACCCTGGTCGGGGTGGCCGCGATGGTGCATGCGCAGGCGACCACGCTGATCCTGGTGACGAACACGGTGGCCGGGCACCAGTGGCGGCGCGAGCTTCTGGCGCGCACCTCGCTCACCGAGGACGAGATCGGCGAATACTCCGGTGACCGCAAGGAGATCAGGCCGGTCACCATCGCCACCTACCAGGTGCTGATCCGGCGGCAGGCCGGCGAATACCTGCACCTGTCCCTGCTCGATTCGCATGACTGGGGGCTGATCATCTACGACGAGGTGCACCTGCTGCCCGCGCCGGTGTTCCGGATGACGGCCGATCTGCAGTCACGCCGCCGGCTGGGGCTCACCGCGACGCTGGTGCGGGAGGACGGCCGGGAGACGGACGTGTTCTCGCTGATCGGGCCGAAGCGGTTCGACGCGCCGTGGAAGGACATCGAGTCGCAGGGCTGGATCGCGCCGACCGACTGCACCGAAGTGCGGGTGACCATGACGCAGTCCGAGCGGATGGCCTACGCCGTCGCCGAACCGGACGAGCAGTACAAGGTGGCGTCGACCGCGCGCTCCAAGATCGCCGTCGCGCAGGAGATCGTTCGGCGGCACGCCGGTGAACCCACCCTGGTGATCGGCGCCTACCTGGACCAGCTCGAGGAGATCGGGGCCGCGCTCGACGCGCCCGTGGTGCAAGGCTCCACCCGCAACTCAGAGCGTGAACGGCTGTTCGACGAGTTCCGGGCCGGGAAGGTGCCGGTGCTGGTCGTCTCCAAGATCGCGAACTTCGCCATCGACCTGCCCGAGGCGTCCGTCGCGGTGCAGCTCTCCGGCACGTTCGGCTCGCGGCAGGAGGAGGCCCAGCGGCTCGGTCGGCTGACCCGGCCCAAGCACGACGGCCGGCAGGCGCACTTCTACACGGTGGTTTCGCGCGACACCGTCGACACCGAGTACGCCGCGCACCGGCAGCGGTTCCTGGCCGAGCAGGGCTACGCGTACCGCATCGTCGACGCCGACGACCTGCTCGGCCCGGCGCTGCCCGACGGTCGCGCCTGATCGGCGTTCCGCGGCGCGCGCCGCCGCCCGACGCGCGCGCGAGCGGAGGCAAACGCTACTCTATGTTCAGCCCGACTCCGCCCGGGCAGCACGTTCGGGCGCCGGCACGGGCGTGAACGTTCCTGTCCCGGTCGAAGGGGGCCGCAAGTGTTTGGCACGACTCGGTTGCGTCACGGCGCCGCACGCACGGGGCTGCGCGGTCGGCTCATCGGCACGGCCGCTGTGGTGATCATGGGTGCCGCCACCCTCACGGGATGCGCGGCCGGTCAGATTTCGCAGACCGCGGATCAGGTGCCCAACCACGACAGCGCCCACGGCACGATCGGCACGATTGCCGTGGCGAATGCCCTGTTCGGCGACTCCGACAACCCCACCGGCCCGGTGGCGTTCAAGGCCGGCAGCGAGGTGCCGCTCCGGTTCTGGGTCACCAACGACTCCACCGAGGCGGACACGCTGACCTCGATCTCCACCTCCGTCGGGGACGTCGCCCTGTCCGGAACGACGACCATTCCGGCCAAGGGTGCGCTGGAGGTCGGCGGTGAGTCCGATGTGTCCGCGGTGATCACGTCGGCCACCGAGGACATCAAGTACGCCTTCCCGGTGACGGTCGATTTCTACTTCCAGAACGCCGGCAAGCTGACCCTGCAGGTGCCCGTCACGATCCCCGCGGAACGGGATGCCGACCGCCAAGGGACCGACATCTACCCCGCCGAAGAGTCCAACATCTGGCACGAGTCGGACAACGACTGATTCCGGCCACGAACCGACACGCTGCCGGCGCGAAGCGGAACCCTGTCGGAGCCGCCCGATAGCGTAAGGGCGTGACGAAATCAGGCGCCGGCCGCAGGGCCACCCGGGAATATCGCTGCGGCCAGTGCGGCTACGCCACCGCCAAGTGGGCCGGCCAGTGCCCCGGCTGCCATGCCTGGGGCACGCTCGACGAACAAGCACCCGCCCCCGTGGCGCTGCGCCGCGTCGCCACGCCGGTAGTGGCCCCCGCGCTCCGGCTCAAGGACGTGGACGCCCGCGTCGTCGCCGCCCGACCCACCGGAGTCCCCGAGTTCGACAGGGTGCTGGGCGGCGGCCTGATCCCAGGCGGCGTGGTGCTACTCGCCGGCGAGCCCGGAATCGGCAAGTCGACGCTCCTGCTGGGCGCGGCGCAATCCTGGGCCGCGCGGGGCAACGGGCGCGCGCTGATCATCACCGGCGAGGAGACCGCCGCGCAGGTGCGGCTGCGCGCGGGCCGACTCGGTGCCGTGCACGAGGACCTCTACCTCGCCGCCGAAACGGACCTCGCCGCCGTGCTCGCGCACATCGACGAGGTCGCGCCGCGGCTGGTGATCGTCGATTCCGTGCAGACCATTGCCGACACCTCCACCGACGGCGCGACCGGCGGGGTGTCGCAGGTGCGCGCCGTCGCCGCCGCACTCACCGCCGCCGCGAAACAGCGCAATATCGCCTGCGTGCTGGTCGGTCACGTCACCAAGGACGGCGCCATCGCCGGCCCGCGCGTGGTCGAGCACCTGGTCGATGTGGTGCTGCACTTCGAGGGCGAGCGCGGGTCGCTGATCCGCACGGTGCGCGGCGTCAAGAACCGATTCGGCCCGGCCGACGAGGTGGGCTGCTTCCAGATGACGGAATCCGGGGTGGAGTCCGTCGTCGACCCGTCCGGCCTGTTCGTGTCGGAGCACCGACCCGGCGTGGCCGGCACCTGCACCACCGTCATGATGCAGGGCCGGCGGGCCATGCCGGTCGAGATCCAGACCCTGGTCGGCCCGCCCGGCAGCGGGTCGCACCGCACCGTGTCCGGGCTGGATGCGGCGCGCGTGGCGATGGTGCTCGCCGTGTCCGGCCGGTGGGCGGGCCTGGCGGTGTCCGGGTGCGACGTGCTGGCCGCGACCGTCGGCGGTGCCCGAACGACGGAACCCGCGGCGGATCTCGCATTGGCACTGGCGGTGTGGTCGTCAGTTCGCGACATCCCGCTGCTCACATCGATGGTGGTACTCGGCGAGCTCGGCCTGTCCGGCGAGGTGCGCCCCATACCCGCGGTGGCGCAACGGCTCTCGGAGGCGGCCCGGTTCGGATTCGACACCGCGATCGTGCCGGTGGGCGATTACGGCGCACTTCCCGAAGGCATGCAGGTGAGTCAAGTGCCGGATTTGCTCGGCGCCCTGCGGGCCCTTGGCGACAGCGAGCAGGTCGTCGCGCTCTCCGGCGAGCGGGGCCGACTCGCCTAGCTCATCGTGAAGGCGAGCGGCTTGCTCTTGAGCTCGCCGAGCTGCACGACCAGCGTGTATTTGCCGGCCTTCACCTTCTCGCGCGGGGCCTTGCAGCCCGGCTCGGAGGTGGTGCCGCTCCAGATGATCACGAAGCTGGCCTTCTGGCCCGGGCCCAACGTGCGAACCTCGGTGCCCTCACCGGGGAAACAGTCGGCGGTCGACCACACCCGATCCCCGGCGTCGGTGAAGACCGTATAGACCTGTTTCGCTCCGGAGACATCCTGTCGGCAGGTCTGCTTGCCGACGTTCGTCACGTTCAGGCCGAGCCGCGGCTGCTGCCCCGCCACAGTTCCCCACACCACGCCGGACAGGCTGACGCTGGAGGTCGGGCAGATCAGCCGGCCCGCCGAGTCGTAGGACGGCTTCGGCGGCGCCGTGGTGGTGGGCTTGTCGGCGGGTGCTGTGGTCTTCGCCGCCGTCGCCGTCGCGGGTACCAGCTTCGTCACGGTCACGGTCACCGGGGCGGCCACCGTGGTCTCCACCACCCGCGGTCCGGTCGGCGTGGTGGCCGGCGCCGCGGCCGTCGTGGCCTTCGCATCAGCCGCGGGGGCGGAAGCGGTGGTCTTCGTCGCGTCAGCGGCCGTGTCCCCCGTCGTCGCCGCACCGGCAGCGCCGCTCGTCTCCGATCCGGCGGCATCCGTAGAGGTCCCGGTTGTCTCTGTCTCACCCAGGTCCGCGGCTGCCGCGAGATCCGGCTCCACGAACTGCATCTCGGATTCCGACGCGTCCGTCGTCGAATCCGACGGGGGGTTCGTGGCCAGGACGCCGGTCAACTGGGGCGTCGTCGTCTCCGTGGTCGTCGCGGCGAGGCTGTCCGGGCCGGAGCCGCTCCCGGCGGTGCGGGCCAGAGCCCACCACACGACGCCGACCACGGGCGCGACCGCGACGACGGCCACGATGGCGCGCCGAATC
>JBIQMQ010000195.1:0-1690 GCA_044463185.1 Nakamurella lactea
CGTCGTCGATCTGCACGCCGAGGAAGATGATGCGCTCCTCGAACAGCTTGTTGTAGGGGTTCGATTCCTTGACGCCGTAGCTGGTGCGCTCCACGAAGGACGGCAGGATGTACCGAGCCTGTGGCAGCGACAGGGCATTGCCGTGGGCGTAACCCGCGGGGCCGGCGCCCAGGCCGGACATGTTCATGGGTGTGTGACTCACCGTTCGATCCACCTTCGCTTACTTGGCTGCCGCTGAGCTGGACCCAGCCCGGCTGATGACCTGGTCGATGAAGCCGTACTCCAGTGCCTCGGGCGCCGTGAACCAGCGATCCCGGTCCGAGTCCGCGATGATGCGCTCCACCGTCTGCCCGGTGTGCTGCGCGATCAGCTCGGCCATCTCGCGCTTCGACCGCTCCAGCATGTCCGCCTGAATGGCGATATCCGCCGCGGTGCCGCCCACCCCGGCGCTCGGCTGGTGCATGAGGATGCGTGCGTGCGGCAGCGCGGAACGCTTGCCCCGCGCCCCCGCCGTCAACAGGAACTGACCCATCGACGCGGCCAGGCCCATCGCGGTCGTGGCCACATCCGGCTCGATGAGCATCATCGTGTCGTAGATGGCCATGCCCGCCGTGACGCTGCCGCCCGGCGAGTTGATGTACAGGGTGATGTCCTTCTCCGGGTCCTCCGCCGCCAACAGCAGGAGTTGCGCGGTGATCTCGTTCGCGTTGGTGTCGCGCACCTCGGAGCCCAGGATGATGATGCGCTCGCGCAGCAGTCGCTCCGACACCGAGTCGCTCAGCGACAATCCGGGTGTCCCCCGCATGACTGCGGGCAGAATTTCTGGCGCGCTCTGCTCGATGGCAGCCAGCGGGTGGGCCTTGGTCACGTCGTCTCCTTGCACCTTCGGGTGGCGGGGCCGTCGCAGCCGCCGGCTGCACCGTCCCCTGGACAGGAACACGCCACCGGCGCCGCGCGAAGGCCGCCTCTGGCTGCGTCCATCCACGACCCTAGCGACCGCGACCACCGCGGCGCCGCGCATCGGGGCCGTGTTCGCTGACGGCGTGACGAGCCGCCCCGGCGGTCGGGCGCTACTCGGCGGCGGGCTGCTCGGCGTCCGGCTCGGTGCCCTCGTCCGCGGGCTGCGCGGCCGGAGCCGCCTCGTCCGTCTCGTCGACGGTTTCGATGCCGAACAACGTCTCGAAGTCCAGCTTCTCGCCGGACAGGCTGGTGATCTGCGCCTGCTGCACGGCCGACATCAGCGCCTTGGCCCGGCGCACCTCGGTGAAGATGCCGCCGAGCTGATTCGCCTGCTGCAGTTGCTGGAAGTATTCGTCGGGACGCATGCCGAACCGCTGCGCGTTGAACATGATGCGCTCGGTGAACTCCTGCTGGCTCACGCCCACGCCCGACTTCTCGGCCAGCGCGTCCAGCAGGAGCTGGGTGCGCACCGCCTCGTCGGCCGACGTCTCGATCTCGGCGTCGAGTTCTTCGCGGGTCTGGCCGATCGACTCCAGGTGCGCGAGCAGCGCCTCCTCGTTGTGGTCGAACGTGTGGATGGCGTCGTGCTGCCGGCCCTCGATCTCGGCGGCGCGGGCACCCTGCGGCACCGGGATATCGAGGGTCTCGAGCAGGTGCTGCAGAATCTTGTCGCGCGCATCGCCGGCGCGCTCCAGGTTCTTGGCACGGGTGACCTTCTCCGCCAGATCGG
>JBIQMQ010000195.1:1790-4833 GCA_044463185.1 Nakamurella lactea
TCCAGGGGCTCACCGTCCAGGGACGCCGCCAGATTGATGGTGACCACATCCCCGTCGGCCGCGGCGCGGTCGACGGTCTTCGTGGTGGCGAACCGCTCCCGCAGCGCCTCGATCTGCTCGTCGACGTCGGAGTCGGCCACCTCGAGATCATCGACGGTGACGGCGATCTCGGACAGGTCCGGGATTTCGATCTTCGGGCGCACGTCCACCTCGGCGGTGAACGCCAGAGTCTGCCCGTCCTCGATCTTTTCGATCTCGATCTCCGGCTGGCCCAGCACGCCGAGCTGCTCCGCCCCCACCGCCTCGCTGTACTTGGCGGGCACCGCCTCGTTGACCACCTCGGTCAGGATCGTGCCGCGGCCGAGCCGCGCGTCCAGGATGCGCGCCGGCACCTTGCCCGGGCGGAAGCCGGGCACCCGCACCTGCCCGGCCAGCGTCTTGTACGCCTTGTCGAAAAACGGCTTCAGCTCGTCGAACTCGACCTCGACGGTGAGTTTGACCCGCGTGGGGTTGACATGCTCGACAGTGCTCTTCACGTACTTCGACTCCTCGCCGGATCAATGAGGTGCTGTTTACCGCACATTCGCTACCGCGCGCCCGCGCCCCGCGCGACGCGGAGGAAATATGCAGGCAGACCCGCTCGATTCTAGGGCAGCAGCCCACCGGGCGACACCGCACCGGGTGTGCCGCTGACGACAGGCCGGCCGAACCGGCCCGGCCACGAGGACTGCGTCATGCTCGGTCATGCGCGTCGGTCATCGACGTCGCACACGGGCCGCGTGCCGGCGCATCGTAGGCTGAGCCTGTGACGCACGACCAGCCACCATCGACGCTCCGACCGGATCCCCCGCCCGCCGAGGGCTTTCCGCACGCGAACTCGGTGGCAGAGTTCGCCGCGGCGCTCGCGGACGTCCGAGCCCGGATCGACGACGTCGCGCTGCGCGCCGGCCGCAACCCCGGCGACGTGCGCCTGCTGCCCGTCAGCAAGACCGTGCCCCAGGAACGCCTGCGCCTCGCGGTGGCGGCCGGTGCCCACGAGTTCGGCGAGAACAAGGTCCAAGAGGCGAAGCGGAAGTCCGAGGAGATGGCCGACCTGGACGTCTCGTGGGCGGTGATCGGCCACCTGCAGACCAACAAGGCCAAGGATGTCGTCGCGTTCGCCAGCGAGTTCCATGCGTTGGATCGCATCAAGCTCGCCGAAACGCTCGACCGGCGCCTCCAGGCGGCCGGCCGCACGCTCGACGTGTACGTGCAGGTGAACACGTCGGAGGAGGAATCCAAGTACGGGCTCGCGCCCGAGGCCGCGTTGCCGTTCCTGCGGGAGCTGGCGTCGTTCGACTCGCTGGCGGTGCAGGGGCTGATGACCCTGGCCATGAACACCACCGACACCGAGCGGGTGCGCCGCTGCTTCCGGCTGTTGCGCACGCTGCGCGACCGGGCGCGGGAGGAGGATCCTGACCTGATCGGGCCCGGCGGGCTGTCCATGGGCATGTCCGGGGACTTCCTCCTCGCCGTCGAGGAGGGCGCCACCGTCGTGCGGGTGGGTCAGGCGATCTTCGGCGCACGACCGCTGCCGGACAGCTACTACTGGCCCGGCGGGAAGTGACGGCCACCGCGACTGCGGTGTGAGCCTGTGCGGCGCGTGCGTCGGGTGCTGACGCGGGCCGTGCGTGCGGCTCCCCTCAAGTAGCGACGCGCGCCCGTCGATAGAACCTGCGGACACAACGGCCGGCCGCGCCTCACGCGATGATCGCACCGCGCGTCGCACCGCCGGCGGAGCAAAGGGGACCAAGCCGCCATGAACCTGGCGCATGTCGTCGTCGGCCGCCAGCCGATCTATAACCGAGATTTCATCACCGTCGGCTACGAGCTGCTGTACCGGACACCGTCGTTTCTGAGCAGCGCGGGAACCGCCACGCCGGGTGACGAGATGACGGCGTCCGTGTTCGCCGGAACGGTGAGCATCGGCCTGCGCCGGCTTGTCGGGGACAAGGACATCTTCTGCAACGCCGACCGCGGCGTGCTCTCCGGTGCGGTGCCCCTGCTGCTGCCCCCGGAGCGCACCACCGTGGAGATCACCGACGCGACACACTACGACGTCGAGTTGGAGGACGGCTGCCGCCGACTGGCCGACGCGGGCTACCACCTCGCGCTGGACGATTTCCGCTGGTTCTCCGGGGCCGAGAAACTGCTGGAGATCGCCTCGACCGTGAAGATCGACGTCCGGCGGACCGGCGTCGACCATGCCTTGGCCCTGGCCGAGCGGGTGCGGCCGTTCGACGTCCGAACCGTCGCGCACAAGCTGGAGACGGAGCCGGTGCTGAACCGGTGCCTGGAGGCCGGTTTCGACCTGTTCCAAGGTTTCGCGCTGGCCCGGCCGACGACGGTCTCGGGTGCCAAGTTGGAGGCGTCCACCCTGGGCGTCCTGCAGATCTCCGCGGCCACGCTGGATGCCTCCGTCGACGTCGGCGAGCTGGAGCGGATCATCCGCCGGGACCCCGCGCTCACCGTGCAACTGCTGGAGATCGCCTCCATCGGCGCTCCCGGGGAGCTGCGCAGGCCGGTACGGTCGATCCGCGACGCGCTGGTGTACCTCGGCACCGAACGGCTGCGGAGCTGGGTGACGCTGATGATGCTGCGCTCCACGCGCAACACCACCGCCGACGAGCTCGTGACCGTGTTGGCTCGCGCCCGCACCTGTGAACTGCTGGCCGACGAGGACGAGGCAGCAACCGCCTTCACCGTCGGCATGATCTCGGCCCTCGACCGATTCCTCAACATCCCGTCGTCCGAACTGGCGCGGCTGCTGCCGCTGGAGGACGAACTGCTCGATGCGGCGTTCGCGTTCGAGGGCAGCATCGGCCAGCTCGTGCATCGGGTCATCCGCGCGGAGTCGGCCGATGTCCCCGATCCCGCCATGCGGGCCGCCACGAACCAGGCGCTGGACTGGGCCGTACAGTCCGCGGAACTGCTCGAGCTGGGAGATCCGTCCGTCCGCTGAGCAGGTCCGTGCGCGCGCAGTAGCGTGGTCCGGTGGACCCCG
>JBIQMQ010000196.1:0-4820 GCA_044463185.1 Nakamurella lactea
ACCTGCATGACGTCGTGCATCACCTACACGACGTGAACGGATAGCGGTCGCGGCGGGGTACCGACCGGCGCCATCGCGGGACCGCCCGGCGCCAACTCACACGGCGCGGTCGTTCCCCTCTGCCGGGTTGCGACGAGCCAGTGCGGCTCCGACGCCGATGAGTAGCGCGGCCATAGCTATGCCCGACCAGGGTTGCACTCCGGTGCGGGCCAGCTTGGCCACTGCGGCCTCGGTCGGCCCGCCGCCCACGGGCTCGCGGATCAACACCGACTCGGCCGGACTCGCCGGTTCCTGTCCAGGGCGCAGCGGAACGGCGGGGCCGGCGATGTGCCCCGCGTCCATCTGACGGCGCTCGGCAGGCTCGTCGGACGCGGATGCCGGCGGTGCGGACGGCCCGCTCGCCGCAGGCGGCGGAGAACCTCCGGGACCGGCCGTGGGCGCGGTGACGACGATCGGTGAACTCAGGTGCAGCGGCGCACCGTGCGCTGCTAGGCCCGTGGCCACGATGGTGTGGGACCCGTCGAAGTGAGCAGGGACCGTCACGTCGGTCGTGGCTGTGCCGGTCGCGTCGGCGATGACGGTCGCCAGGTGCGTCGGTGTGGAGTAGATGCCGAACGTGACCGGCGCGAAGGGTGCGAAGCCGGAGGCTGTCAGGGTGATCGTGGTGCCCGGCGGCGTGGATGCCGGCGCGTCCAGGCTGCTGGGGTCCGCGCCGGCTCCGGCGCCGGGTTCGTCGTCCTCGGAGCCGGGTTCGCCGCTACCGGCCGGGAGTTCCTCGGGCAGCGGCACCTCAGGGATCGCGGCCACCGTGAACTCGAGGGTGGCGGTGACCTCCCCGAGGGGGCTCGTGGCGACGATCGGCAGCGTGTAGTCGCCGGGCGACATGCTCATCCCCGCGAGGGTGGCGCTGCCCTCGTCGCCGGACGCGAAGGTGATTCCGCTGGGCAGTGCGTCGGCTGCGGCGTCATCCGCGATGGCAATGGTCGGACTCGGGGTGCCCTCGGCGGTGATGCGGAACGACGACGTGGTGCCTGGTACGAACGCAATGTCGGGGAACTCCGCGAAGGCGGGGACCATGCCGATCGCGAACGTCTGCGATACCGGGTCGGCCGCCCGCCAATTCGCGGTCGCGGCCTGCGTGGCGATGATGGTGCACTCGCCTACCGTGATGAAATGCACTGTGCCGCCGTCGATCTCGCAAATCTCAGAGCTGCCGCCGTCCACCGTGATCGCGACGGGGTTTCCGGAGCCACCATCTTTGACGACAGGCGTGTACGAGCCGCCGACTGCTGCGTCGTTGGGTGCGGCGCTGGTGAAGCTGACAGCCTGGCTTGCCTGGCTGACGCGCGCCGTGGTGGTCGCGGCGGCCGGTTCGTAGAGCGCATCGCCCGAGTAGGCGGCGGTGAACGCGTGGTCGCCGGCGTTGACGGCGGCGACGACGGTGCAGCGCGCCTCGCCGTCGACCACTTCTGAATCGCACCATGTGGAGCCGGCACCGGAGAAGGCGACGGTCCCGGTCGCATCCACGGGCAGGCCGGATGCGGTCAGCGGAATCGACGACCCGTATGTCACATCCGGTGCTGCCACGGCGAAGCCGGGGCCCACGGCCAGGCGGGAACTGGTGCCGGTCATCTCGGCCGACTCCTCCCGTTCACCGTCCGATGCGGTCACGGTGACTGTCGCCGTGGCCCCGGCGGCGAGCCCGGTGACCGTGACGAGGTTTCCGGTGCGGGTCGCGACACCGGCCGTCGTGGTGACCGTGTAGTCGAACTCCGTATCGAAATTGGTGATCTGCACGGTGAACCCGTCCGCGGTGCTGACGGGGGCCGCGAGGATTGGCTCGGTCAACGCGGGTATTGCTCGCCCCGTCACGGTCGCGACGGAGCCGACGGCGATGGTTCCGTCCGGATGCACCCGCGGGGTCAGCGTCACCGTGATCGTCGCCTCCTCGCCGGGCTCCAGACCGCTGATCTGCCAGACTTGGTCCGCCACCACGCCGTCGCTGCTCCACCGGTCGATCTGGCCGGTGGAAGATGTCGCGTCGAGACTCCAGAACTCCGCACACGTGGTGCACAGGGTGTCGAAACCCGTCGTCGGGTCGGTCATGGCCGCAACGAAGCCGTTCATGTCTCGGAGTCCGACGTAGAAGGTTGGGTGGACGGGCGGCATCACGGTCAGGGTGCCGCTGGACGGCGCGAACCCGTCCCGTGAGGCGGTCACGGTGACGTCGACCGTCTCGAACGTTGTCGTCCCGGTGACGGTCACGGCCCCGTCGGCGAAGGACGCCGGAAGCTCTGCAGCGTCCGGGTCATCGGTGGGCCGGGCCGATACTTGGTAGCTATTGGCGGGGTCGGCGTTGGCCAGAGGGACGCTGAATCCACCGGCGACCTCGATGAGCTCGCTCCCGAAGACGGGTATGGGCGCGGCCGGTGCGGATTCCGCGGTGACGCTGGCCGCTTGCGGGATGCGATGGACCTTCCCGACGGTCACCGTCACGGTAGCGGTGGTGCCGTCTCCCAGGCCCGACACCACGACCGTGCCTGTGGGATCCACGTACGCGGACCCCGTGGGGGAGACGCGAGTGTCGAAAGACGTGGTGACGGGGTAGTCGTCGTAGTTGGCGATGGGGACGACGAACCCTCCCACGGTCGGTGTCGCAGGACCGAATGTCGGCCGGAAATCTTCGTCGGTGGGGGTTGCGGCGGCGGAGCGCGGGGACCATGCGCCCTGGCCCCCGGGACCAATGGAAGCGGCGCGGAACTCGTACGCCGTGCCGTTGACCAATCCGTCCACGGTGGCGTGGTCGTCGGAATAGCTGAAGACACCGGCGTCGATCCACTCGTCGCTTCCCTCCGGTGCGTACTGAAGGGCGAAGGTACCCGGCTGGGTGTAGGGCTCTGACTTGGGCGCGACCTCGACCCAGACCGCGCTGTCGCCGGTTGCAATGGACGAGACGCGCGGCGCTGCGGGCGGAGGCATCTGGAAGGTGAGCTCGACGACGCCGTTGTCGCCGTTACCGTCGTAGTGTGCGTATTCCGCGGTCAGCGAGTCAAAGCCGCCGGTGGAGTTGCTGCCGGCGCTGCCGCCGGCCCCGAGGGTAGACAAGTCGTGGTAGAGCAACGATGTGCCGGCCAGACCACCCTGGGCGCCGCCGCCGCCGCCACCTCCAGCGGCTCCAATGCATGGAATTGACGCAAAAGCCCAGTCGTCCTCAGGGCCACATCGCGAAATGGACCTCGAACCATCGCCCCGCGTGACGTCGAGTACGACTTTCCCGATGCCAGGTTCGGCGTGGGCGTCTTTGTACCAGCCGCCGCTGCCGCCAGCGCCCGCCGCGATGATGGTCCACGTTTGCGCGGGCTCCGTCCTGATGAGCTCCACGAGGCTCGCCGCTCCACCGCCCCCGCCGAACAGATACGCCGAAGCGACGATGTCGTCGTCCGACGCCACGACGCCGCCCTCTCCGCCGCCGTAAGCCAGCGGATTGGCGCCGCCGACGCCATCGTTCTTGCCGCGTCCGCCGTCCGTGCCGCCGCTGCCCACCGCGATGTGCAGCACGTCTCCGCCGACGACCGGGATCGTGCCGGTCACCTGGCCCACCTCCCCGCCTGCATGGCTGAGGTACAGCTGGCCGTAGTCGAACTTCCCGCGGCCGCCCTCGGCGCCGCGCACGACCAAGGCGATCTCGTCGACCCCGTCGGGCACCACAAACTCCTCGAGCTCGTCGGTGAAGCCGTACGTGAGAGTGACTGTGGCACCCGAGATCGTTTTCTTGGGGGGCGTGCTCGCCGCAGAGGCAGGCGCCTGGAAGAGCGTCAAGGACGACGCGACGACTCCCGCGGCGAATGTCGCGGCTGCTGCACGGCAGACCGATGTCCGGGGTCGTGCGACGAGGCGGTGGCGGGCTTGGCGGGTGCGAGTCGTCGGCATCGGGAAGTCCAGTCGTCGGGCCTCACCTAGGGAGACCGCGTCATGGGCCGCGCGCGTCGAACGTGAGGCATGTGTCGTATATGTATTGGTGTCAGATAGATCCCGTATCGTCAAAATTGGCGAGAACTTGAGGCCCGGCTTATTTCAGGAGAGCGGGGTCCACTCGAACTGCCTGCGGCGGGAGCCTGCGGGCGACGGGATCCCCTACTGCTTCGCAGCGGGGACCCACCGGATTCGGAACGGCAGGGGCCTTGGGGGCGACGGAATCCCCTACTGCTTCGCAGCGGGGGCCCACTCGATTGCTGTACACACGATGTGAATGAGCCCGGTACCCTCGCTGCGCTTCGGGTACCGGGCTCATTCACATCGAGCGGGCGACGGGAATCGAACCCGCGCTGTCAGCTTGGGAAGCTGAAGTTCTACCACTGAACTACGCCCGCAGAAACGTCTCCAACGACGCCACAGAACTATACCGAACCGCCGCCCGGGCCATACAACTCGTCCGCGCCGAACAGCGCCGGCCCGTCCTGCTCGGAGACACCTTCGGCCAGCAGCATCCGGCGCTTCGTCCTCGCCCCGCCGTGGGCCGAGAAGCCGCCGATCGAGCCGTCCGCGCCGAGCACCCGGTGGCACGGCACGATGATCGGGAACGGGTTCGCGGCCATGGCGCCGCCGACGGCACGTGCCAGGCCGGGACTGCCGAGCCGCTCGGCGATCTGGCCGTAGGTGAGCGTGTGTCCGGGCGTGATTGTCCGCGTCAGCGTGTAGGTGCGCCGCAAAAAATCTGACAGGTGCGACATATCCAGGGTGATGTCCTCGAGATCGTCCTCGGTCTCGCCGGCCAGCAGCGCCCGGCTCCGGCCGATGGCGGCTCGGATCGCCTCGGGCGG
>JBIQMQ010000197.1:0-4797 GCA_044463185.1 Nakamurella lactea
CTAGCTCCAGCCGGCGATGAGCGCTACCCCGACCAGCGCCACGGCGATGCCCGCCTGCTGCAGGCGGGTCATCGTCTCGCCGTGCACGAACCTCGCGAGGATCACGGTCACGGCCGGGTAGAGGGATCCCAGGATCGCCACGATCGCGAGCGCCGAGAAGGTGCTGGCGACGGCGAAGGCCAGATTGGCGGCCACGTCGAACAGACCGGCGATCGCGACCACCGTCCAGCCGCCCCGGCGGGTGCCCGTCCGGGCGGTATCCGCCGGGGAGCGAATCGCGTCGCGCCGCCTGCCCACCGCCAGCGCCAGCAGCATCCCGGATAGCACACCGACGGAGGTGACGCGCATCGCGACCATCGTCATGAGCGGTGATGTCGCGGCGCCCTGCGCGATCAGGATCAGCACCACGCCGAAGCACACGGCGGCGACCAGTGCGAGCGCCACCGGCCGCAGGCTGCGTCCGGCGGACCGCTCCGGCCCGCTGGCCGCGACCACCCCGGCGATTGCGAGCACGAAACCCACAGCGACCACCAGCGGCGGCCATTGCCCGGAGATCAAGCCCACCAGCACCGGCACCACGACGCTCAGCGCCGCGATGGGGGAGACGACGCCCATCGTGCCGCTGGCTAGCGCCTGGTAGAACGTCAGCAGTCCGGTCGCGCCCACCAGCCCGGCCGCGATCGCCCAGGGCAGGTAATGCAACGGTTCCGACCAGGAACCTGCGACGGTGGCCACCGCCGCAACCGCGACGAGCCCCACCGCCTGCGACGCCGCCACCACCACCAGCGCCGGGCGCCGACGACTCGCGGTCCCGCCCGCGAAATCCGCGACGCCCCACAGCAGGCTGGAGACCAGCGCGAGCACGATTCCCATGCTGGAACGGTATCCGGAGCACTGGCGAAACCGGCCGCGTGTCCACTCCTGCCGCGTGGGGAGGGGCTCGGTTGCCGTGCACAGCTCGCCGACGCCCGCCGTGCCGTGAACGGCGTCATACCTGATCGCAGGCATACGGGGCACACGGCCGGCCCGAATCTGGCATAATCGACAAGCCCCGTCCGGTTCACGTTCGCGCAGCTGCGCGTGCGACCCGGCGGATGATCCCGAGAGGAACACCATGAAGACCGGAATTCACCCGGACTACGTCACCACCGAGGTGACCTGCGGCTGTGGGAATCACTTCACCACCCGCTCGACAGTGGCCAGCGGCCAGATCCGCGTCGAGGTCTGCTCGGCGTGCCACCCGTTCTACACCGGCAAGCAGAAGATCCTGGACACCGGCGGCCGTGTGGCGCGGTTCGAGGCGCGGTACGGCAAGCGGTCCCGCTAGCGACGCAGGCGGCGCTCGCGCGGTCAATTCCTGACCCGCGGGCGCCGCTTTGTGTGTGCACGTCATCGCGGGCCAGCAGCGGTCCGCGGGGCAGCAGGCGACGCGGAGCCAAGAGAGGCGGAGATGGCTGAGGGGCATGCCGACCGAGTCGGCGAACTGGTGCGTGAATACCACGAGCTGGAGCGCGAGATGTCGGACCCGGCGTTGCACGCCGATCCGCAGCGGGCGCGACGGGTGGGCCGCCGGTACGCGGAGCTCGCGCCCATCGTGAAGACTGCCGACGAGCTCGCGACCGTCGACGGTGATCTTGCGGCGGCGCGGGAGCTCGCCGCCGAGGACCACGCCTTCGCCGACGAGGCCGAGGCCCTGACCGCGCGCCACGACGCGCTGCAGACCCAGCTCGTCGAACTGCTCGCGCCGCGCGACCCGGACGACGCCAAGGACGTGATCCTGGAGATCAAGGCGGGGGAGGGCGGCGCCGAATCGGCGCTGTTCGCAGGGGATCTGCTGCGTATGTACCTGCGCTACGCGGAGAACCGGCGTTGGAAGACCGAGGTGCTCGCGGCCGCCGAATCCGACCTGCACGGCTACACGTCGGTGACCGTCGCCATCAAGGCCCCCGGCAACCCGGCGCCCGCCGACGGCGTGTGGGCCCGGCTGAAATGGGAGGGCGGCGTGCACCGGGTGCAGCGGGTGCCGGTGACCGAGTCCCAGGGACGCATCCACACGTCGGCGGCCGGCGTGTTCGTCGCGCCCGAGGCGGAGGACGTGGACGTGACGGTCGACCCGGGCGACCTGCGCATCGACGTGTACCGGTCCTCCGGCCCCGGCGGCCAGTCGGTGAACACCACCGACTCGGCGGTTCGGATCACCCACCTGCCCACCGGCATCGTCGTGTCGTGCCAGAACGAGAAGTCCCAGATCCAGAACCGGGAACAGGCCATGCGCATCCTGCGCTCGCGGCTGTTGGTCGCCGCCCGCGAGGCCGCCGATGCGGCCGCCGCGGACGCGCGCCGCTCCCAGGTCCGCACCGTCGACCGTTCCGAGCGGGTGCGCACCTACAACTTCCCGGAGAACCGCATCGCCGACCACCGGGTCGGCTACAAGGCCTACAACCTGGACCAGGTACTGGACGGCGACCTGGACGCGGTGCTGGATGCGCTGGCCGCCGCGGATCGGGCTGCCCGGCTCGCCGGAGACGACGCCGACGCGCTGGCCAGGAGGTGACGGGAATGACGCAGCCCCCGGGTCGGTCACCCGCCACCACAGGTGGGCGCCAGTCGCTGCGTGTCGCCGTGATGGCGGCCACCGAGGAGCTGACCCAGGCCGGTGTTCCGTCGCCGAAGGTCGATGCCGAGGAACTCGCCGCACATCTGCTCGGAGTCTCGCGGACCCGGCTGGGCCTGCACCCGCTGCTCGACGCCGAGCAGTTCGCGGCGTTCCGCGACCTCGTCGAACGACGCAAGCAGCGGGTGCCGCTGCAGTACCTGACCGGCGTCGCGGCGCTCGGCCCGGTCACGGTGCAGGTCGGCCCCGGGGTGTTCATCCCGCGGCCGGAGACCGAGGTGCTGCTCGAGGCGGCGCTGGAGGCCATCGCCGACATCCCGCGGCCGATCGTGGTGGATCTGTGCACCGGCAGCGGAGCGATCGCACTGGCCATTGCCGCCGCGCGTCCGGACGCCCGGGTGCACGCCGTGGAGCGCTCACCCGGTGCGCTGGCCTGGGCCAGGCGGAACGCCGACCTGAAGATGGCCGCGGGGCACACCCCGATCGACCTGCGCGGCGGCGACCTCACCGACGAGCGGCTGCTCGCCGACCTGGACGGCACCGTGGACCTGGTGACCGCCAACCCCCCGTACGTCCCGGAAACCACCGACGTGGAGCCCGAGGTGTCCGAGCACGACCCGGCCGAGGCGGTCTTCGCGGGGCCGGACGGCCTGGACGTGATCCGGCCGCTCATCACCGTCGCCGCCGGCCTGCTCAAACCCGGAGGGTTCCTGGCGATCGAACACGACGCCAGCCAGGGCGAGTCCGTGCCTGCGCTGCTGGCCGCGCGCCGCGTGCTCGCCGACGTGCAGGATCACCCCGATCTGGCGGGCCGGCCCCGGTTCGTGACGGCGCGCCGGGTGCGCCTTGCGACCGCGGTCGACCGGGCCTGACACACTGGAGGATCGTGAGCACTTTCGATTGCAGCGATCCCGATCAACGCGAGGCCGGCCTGAAGGCGGCGGAATCAGCGGCGCGCGCCGGCCGGCTGGTGGTGATGCCAACCGACACCGTCTACGGCATCGGGGCCGACGCGTTCAACTCGCCGGCCGTGGCGGCGCTGCTGGCGGCCAAGGGACGCGGACGCGACATGCCGGTGCCCGTCCTGGTCGGGTCGTGGAGCACCTTGGACGGGCTGGCCCAGAGCGTCGACGACACCGCCCGCAGCCTGATCGAAGCATTCTGGCCGGGCGGCCTGTCCCTGGTGATCCGCCAGGCGCCGTCGCTGGCGTGGGACCTGGGGGACACCAACGGCACGGTGATGGTCCGAATGCCCATGCACCCGGTGGCGCTCGACCTGCTGCGCACCGTCGGCCCGATGGCGGTCTCCAGTGCGAATCGCAGCGGCCAGCCGCCGGCCACCACCGCGACGGCCGCGAAGACCCAGCTCGGCATGGACGTGGCCGTGTACCTCGACGGCGGGGAGGCCCCCGTGGGCGTGCCGTCCACCATCGTCGATATCACCGGGTCGACCCCGCGTGTGCTCCGCGAGGGCGCCGTGAGCCTGGCCAAGATCCGGAAGGTCGTCGACATCCCGTCGGTTAGCTAGCTCGCCACTCGGTGGCGCGCCGGCGACCGGGCTCGCACTTGCGTGCACCGACCCGCTGACGGGCCGCGCCGACCCATTCGGAGTCGGCCCGCCGGTGACGCCGGCGACTACCCTTGACTCCGATGCCCACCTTCACCTTGCCGATGCGCGAGTACGCACTGGTCCTCGGCGTCGCGGCGCTGGTGACGTTCGTGCTGACCGGCGTGGTCCGCAGATTCGCCGTGAAGGTACGGGCGCTCACCCCGATCCGGGTCCGGGACGTGCACCGCACCCCGGTCCCACGGCTGGGCGGTATCGGCGTCTATCTCGGCGTCACCGCGGCCCTGCTGCTCGCCTCGCAGCTTCCGCAGCTCAACCAGGCGTTCGAGGCGTCCAGCCAGCTCCTGGGCGTCGTCGTGGCAGGGGGAGTGATCTGCCTGGTCGGGGCGCTCGACGACCGGTTCGACCTGGATGCGGTCACCAAGCTCGCCGCGCAGGTGCTGGCGGCGGCGATCCTGGTGTTCTTCGGCGTGCAGTGGATCGTGATGTGGCTGCCGACCGGATCCGGAGTGCATGGCACCACGGTGACGCTCGACCAGGCGCAGTCCACCCTGGCCACGGTGATGATCACGCTCGTGCTGATGAACGCCATGAACTTCATCGACGGGCTGGACGG
>JBIQMQ010000198.1:0-4787 GCA_044463185.1 Nakamurella lactea
GATCGCTACCTCCGGCATCATCGCTGGCTCGGTGGCGCTGGCGGCTGCGTTCATCTCGCCCGGCGGCGTCGGCGCTGAATTCGTCGACGCCGCCGAGGCGAGCGCCTCCATTACCGTGGCGGATCACCTCGAAGGTCTACCAGAGCCTCACTGCAGGATCGTCTTGCATCACACCGGTCAGACCTTCAACTTCGGCGACCGTGACGAGCACGATCCGCTCGACATCTGGCGGCTCGGTACAGATCGCGGCGATGGCACGTTCGGCGCGACGCTCGACTTCACTATTTCTGCGCCAGGCGCTGTGTGGGTCGACGTGGATTGGGACGTGTCGACCGACGGCGATCTGCACTACTCCGCAGCGACCGATACCCATAGCCCTAGCGGCTCCGTGACGTTCTGGTGGGAGACTCCGCGCTCAGGCCACCACCTGAAGGGCAAAGCTTTCATCACCTTCAGCTGCACGCCGCATTACAAGAAGCATCACGAGAACCACAGCGGACCGGGCTCCATGAGCCTCGCCAGCGCCGACGATCTCAAAAGCCCTGGCAGCGACTCTGAGTCACACGTTTCGACCGACGAGGCGTACACCTCGGATCCGCCCGAGACGTTCTCCATCGAAGCGGTTCTCGACATTCCTGCCGAAGACCAGGCCGACCGGTCGTGCGACTCAACCACCACGACCTCAACCGCGCTCGACACCACGCCAATTGCAGCCGGGCAAGACGGTTGCGCCCCCAGCGGTAAATCCGGCATCGTCTGCGCTCCGGACAGCGCGGACTCGTCAGACCCCGCCGCGTGCCCTCCCGAGGACGAGTCAGCAGACATCACCACCGGCTCGTCATCGGCCGAAACGCAAGAGTCGACGTCTTCCGGCACGTCCGACTCCGACGCAACCGGTGCGTCGGAAGACAGTTCTTCGAACATCACGGGATCGGGGCCAGCGGATCTTCCGGCGGCAGACCCGCCGCCCGACAGCCGCTAACTGGCATTTCGACGCGCCTTCCATGGAATCCGACAGATTCAGACCCTGCTTCCAAATTTCGAAACCTGACGCCGGATGCCAACTGCCTTCCCACAACGAAGGCAACAGCTGCAAATCCAGGCCACTCGAATGCGCGTGGCGCTCGGAAGTCAACCCCGCATTTCGCACGTATCTCGGGCACTCATCACCCAATCGGCAGTTGCATGTTCACATTCCCGGGTCACATACTGTCACCGATCGCGGGGAGCATTCCTCGTGCATTCACACGTGAGTATGTAATGCGGCCGCGGACGCCCGGCGCAGCGACGAGCGGGGTGGTGAAGTGTCGAGACAGCGAACGCCCGACCAGGTCGGTGAGCTCGCCGAAGGCGGCAGGGACTCCGAAGATCGGCTCGGTATCGGCACGTCCGGCTACGCCGGCCCCGACCGGCGCAAGCCCGTCACCATCGCCGACATTCGCACCCAGGCGTGGCGCATCGTCGGCGGGATCTGCCTCGGCATGTCGCTCTGGGCGATCACCGCCGGCCTTGCACTCACCTCCCCCGCTAGCCAGTCGCTCGTCATCTCGCTCTCGCACGGCGTCACCGGAGCCCTGTTACTCGCCTCGGCAGCGCTGGCCCTCGCCGTCTGGCGCATCACCGGCACCACGCGCGCTGCCTGCGTCGTCGTGGGTCTCTCGCTGGCCGGTCTCGCCTCGCCCGTCATGGGCATCCTGAGCCGTGCGGTCAACAGCGGGGACGTCCGCAATGATCTCGTCGACCTGCTGGCCGCGGGCATCGAGCTGATCATGATCGCCTGCGTGGCCGGCGCCCTGCTCTTGCCGCCGATCCAAGCCCGACTGCGCCCGCTCAGAATCGCCGGCCCCGTGGCGGCCGCGTGCATCCTGTCCGTCGCCGCGATCCTCACTGTCGACGGCTCCGGCGATCCCTCCCCCGTGCTGGCCGGCGCGGCGATCGTCCTCCGCGCGGTCGACCTTGCCCTCTGGATCGCCACCGCCACCGCGTTCATCACCCTGGGATTCCGCGAACAGCGACACAGCGATATCGCGATCGGCATCGCCGTCCTGCTGCCGACCGCCGGTGCGATCGGTCGGATGATCGTCGGCACGGTTGCGTTCCAAACCCGAATCGTTCCCACCGGGTTCGCGCTCGCCGTCGCGTGCCTGATCGCCGGCGTCGCCACCGTGTCCCTGTGGCGACTGCACACGTGGCACGGCAGCCGACTCATCGCGGTCGCCGGCGAGCTTCGGAGCACCCGAACCGAGATCGCCGACCTCGAGTCCGACCAGGCCAGGCGGCTCCACGATGCCCGCAACGCGATCTTCGCCATCGCCGGCGCCACCGAGCTCCTCGCGCACCCCTCGCAGCACGACGGGCTGACCCCCGAGCACCTGCAACGGCTGATCAGCGCCGAACTCGAACGCCTCAGCCATCTGCTCGACCCGGGCTTCCGCGGCAGCAACCGCACGTTCACCACCACAGACCTGCTCGATCCCTTGGTGGCCGCCTATCGCGCCCGCGGCGTCACCATCAGCACCGCCATCGATCCCGTTCAGGTGCACGGCCGCCGCGAGCTCCTGGTCGGCGTCATCACCAACATCCTCACCAACGCACGAGTGCACGCCCCCGGCGCCCACATCTGGCTCAGCGCCCGCGCCACCGGGTATGACGCAGCCCTCGGCCGGGCCGCCGTCCGGATCGTCATCGCCGACGACGGCCCCGGCATCCCACCCGACCAGCGTGCCGCCGTGCTGCTGCCCGGAGTGCGCGGGTCGCACGCCCACACGCCCGGCCTGGGGCTGGGCCTGGCTTCCGCCGTACAAGCCTTGTCGGAGGTCGGGGGCACACTGCGTCTATCCGAACGGGAAGGCGGTGGAACAGTGGTCACAGTGACGATCCCGAAGACGGCAGCTCACCGCGGCACCGAGGCGCCATCCCGCGGTGCGCAGAACGACGTGCAGGGTGCGACGCAGGTAGCGGCGGGCGGACGCACGCCGGAGATTTCGGCGGTGCCGGCCCTCCCGCAGCAGAGGGTGATGCGGTGAAGCGCCCCACCATCGCCTTGGTGGACGACCACCCGCTGGTCTCCTATTCGATCGTCACCGCGCTCGGCGCAGTCGGTATCACCTGCGTCCCGATTTCGCCGGCGCCGATGCTCGAGATGCAGGCGGCCATCATGGACGCCGCACCCTCGCTGGTTCTGCTGGACCTGGACCTCGGCCCGTACGGGTCTTCCCTACCGCTGATCGAGCCACTCACCGCGGCGGACATCCGCGTCGTGATGCTGACCGCCGAGTCGGACCGAGTGCACCTGGCCGAGGCACTGGAGTGCGGAGCCAGCCGGATCGTCATGAAATCCGCCGACTTCAGCGAACTCATCGCCACCATCCGCGAGGCGGCCACCGAACCGGCGACGCGGCGCGACCCGCTGACCGTGCATCTCCTCGCGGAACTGCACGAGCACCGCCGTCAACAGGCCGACAGTCGCGCGCCGTTCGAGAGCCTCACCGCGCGGGAGAAAGAGGTGCTGACCTCGCTGGCCAGCGGCGGCACCGTGCACAGCATTGCGTACAACTGGGTGGTGTCCGAGACGACGGTTCGCAGCCACGTGCGGGCCATACTGCTCAAACTCAACGTTCAGTCGCAGCTGCAGGCCGTGGTGAAAGCGGTCCGCAACGGCTGGGTCTTGCCCGACGAGCCGCTTCTCCTGGACGAAAGCCAGGCATAGGACCGCAGCGCGCCCAGAGCTCCCGCGCTCTCAAGAACAGTTCCGCACCTCCGCCGGCCCGGGGGCGCACGGCCCCAACGGCGGAAACAGCACCCTCAGTGCGCCGCGGCGTCCCAGTTCTCGCCGTAGCCCACCGACACGGTCAGCGGCACCGACAGCGCGTACGCCCCGGACATCTCCTCGCGCAGCACCGTGCTGACGGCGTCGAGCTCGCCCGAGCCCACCTCGCACACCAGCTCGTCGTGCACCTGCAGCAACATGCGCGAACGCAGCCCTTCGTTCGTCAGCCGCTGCGCCACCCGGATCATGGCGAGCTTGATGATGTCCGCCGCGGACCCCTGCATCGGCGCGTTGAGCGCCACCCGCTCGGCCATCTCCCGCAGCTGGCGGTTCGTCGACGTCAAATCCGGCAAGTAGCGCCGGCGACCCAGTAGCGTCTCGGTATATCCCGTGCGCCGCGCCTTGTCGACCACGTGATGCAGGTAGTCCCGCACCCCGCCGAACCGTGCGAAGTACGCGTCCATCTGCTCCCGCGCCTCCTCCACGGAAATGCCGAGCTGCTGGGAGAGCCCGAACGCGGACAGCCCGTAGGCCAGGCCGTAGCTCATCGCCTTGACCCGGCGTCGCAGTTCCGGCGTCACCTCGGCCGCCGAGACGCCGAACGCCCGCACGGCGACGGCGGTGTGCAAGTCCTCGCCGGAGCGGAACGCGTCGATCAAGTCCTCGTCGCCGGACATGTGCGCCATCACGCGCATCTCGATCTGCGAATAGTCCGCCGTCACCAGACCGTCGAATCCGCGACCGGGCACGAACGCCGCCCGGATCTGCCGGCCCGCCTCGGTGCGCACCGGCACGTTCTGCAAGTTCGGCTCCGTCGACGAGAGCCGGCCCGTCGCGGCCACGGTCTGCAGGAATGTGGTGTGGATGCGGCCGTCGTCGCGCACCGACTTGATCAGGCCCTCCACCGTGGTGCGCAGCTTGGTGACGTCGCGGTGCCGCAGCAGCGCTGCCAGGAAGGCGTGTCCCGTCTGCTCGTACAGCGCCTGCAGTGCCTTGGCGTCGGTGGTGTAGCCGGTCT
>JBIQMQ010000199.1:0-4759 GCA_044463185.1 Nakamurella lactea
CGCCGAGGACCGCCGGCGCCAGCACGGCGCGCAGGCTGTGTTCGAGCGCGGAGACATCGGCGTTGAGCGCGCGGCAGCTGCTGCACTCGGCAAGATGTGCCGCACCCTGCGCGGCGACCGGTCGGACCTCGCCCACCTGCACGGCGCCGAGCCGGCCCGCCGTCGTCCGGCATTGCACCTGGACGGTGTCGGCCGCGTACGCCTGCACATAGGCCTCGCGCAGCGCCTGGCGGGCGCGGCCGACCAGCGACGTCACGCCGTGGGGCGAGAGTCCGACGATCACCGCGACCTGCTGCGGCGATTCGCGCTCCACCTGCACGTGCCACAGCGTGGCCTGCCACCGCTCCGGCAGCGAGTGGAAGGCGCGCGCCACCAGGCTGGATTGCGGCGGGGCGATTCCCACGGCGGCCTCGGGGCCTGGTGCGGCGGGATCACCCGTCGGCCCGGGCGTCGCCTGCGTGCGGTCGCGGGTGTTCGCGGCGCGCCGCACTGCCGCGAACAGGTGGATCCGGAATGCCGATTCCGGGCCGCTGCCGGCCGTCAGCGCGTTCAACAGTTCGGTGAACGCAGCGGAGACGAGGTCGTCCACGTCGCTGGGGGATCGGGCAAGCAGCCGCGCGAGGGTCGCCGCTTTCGCCACGTGACGGGTACGCAGTGCGCCGAAGGCGGCGCGGTCACCGCTGCGTACCGCGGCGATCAGCTCGGCGTCGCTCGGGCTGTGGATCCAGGATCCGTTGCCCGGCGGCTGGCCCGCCGTGCGCTCCCGGTCGTCCGATCCCATGCACCTTGCCCGTCGCTCGTCGCTGTGCTCCACAGTGTGTCGCATCTCGCAGCGCATCGTCACGCCGGCGACGCCGATGGGCGCACACACACCGCGCAGATACGGTGTGGCGCCGAGTCTCGCGGAAGCTCGCGGCGGTGCCGTCTCTGGGCGCGGAGGTCCCCGGCGGAGGCGCGGGGGTACATCGAGCCGCCGACTCCGGCCGACGGGAGCACCGCCTCTTCGGCCAGGACGACCGGCCAGCCGGTCGGGGCGATAGGGTCGATACCCGTGGACGTACGCACGCACCTGCCGATCGTCGGAATGGTCGGCGGCGGCCAGCTCGCACGGATGACGCACCAGGCCGCGATTCCGCTCGGCCAGTCGCTGGCCGTGCTCGCCGAGTCTCCCGATGACGCCGCGGCGCTGGTGTGCCGCGACGTGCACATCGGCGGCCCGGCCGACCGCGCGGCGCTGCGCGCCTTCGCCGAGCACTGCGACGTGCTCACCTTCGACCACGAGCACGTCCCCGGGGACCTGTTGCGGGAACTCGAGGCCGACGGCGTCGCCGTCTACCCGCCGTCCACGGCGCTGATCTACGCCCAGGACAAGGCCCGCATGCGGCAGAAGCTGGCCGACCTCGGTGCCCCGGTGCCCGCGTTCCGGCTGTGCTCCGCCGGCGAGATGCGCGACGTACTCCCGGATTTCGCGCAGCAGCATGGTTGGCCCGTGGTGGTGAAGACGGCCAGCGGCGGCTACGACGGGCACGGTGTGTGGATGGTGTCTGGTCCCGCGGAGATCCCGCCGATCCCCGCCGAGGTGCCGGTGGTGCTGGAGGAGCGGGTGCCGCTGGTCCGCGAACTGGCCGCGGTCGTCGCCCGCTCGCCGTTCGGGCAGGCTGCGGCCTGGCCGGTGGTGGAGACCGTGCAGCGCGACGGCATGTGCGTGGAGGTGATCGCCCCGGCGCAGGGCCTCGACCCGGCGCGCGCGACCGCCGCCGGGAAGCTGGCGCTGAATCTCGCCGCCGAGCTGGGCGTGGTCGGGGTGCTGGCGGTGGAGCTGTTCGAGGTGCCGGTGTCCGGCGCCGCGCCGGACGGCCTGATGGTGAACGAGCTGGCGATGCGCCCGCACAACTCCGGGCACTGGTCCCAAGACGGCTCGGTGACCAGCCAGTTCGAGCAGCACCTGCGGGCGGTGCTCGACTACCCGCTGGGTTCGACGACGCTCACCGCGCCGGTGACCGTGATGGCCAACGTACTCGGTGGCGCCCTGGACTCCCCGGGGGCCGGGATCGGCATGGACGAGCGGGTGCACCATCTCGCGGCGCGATTCCCCGACGTGAAGGTGCATCTGTACGGGAAGTCGTACCGTACGGGCCGCAAGCTGGGCCACGTGAACGTCTGCGGTGACGATGCCGCTGCATTGCAGCATCGGGCGCGGCTGGCCGCCGAATGGCTGGGCTCCGGGGTGTGGGCCGACGGCTACCTCATCCACGGCAGCAACGATCACGGCAGCAACGATCAGGGCACCGACGCACAGGGCGCCGGGTACCGGGCGGAGCGGCGGGTGGTGCTACGCGCGGACGGCGTCACCGGGGCGCGCCGCGACATCTCGGAGGGGCAGGGACGGATATGACGCAATCCCCGACTGGGGCCGCCGCGGCCCGGCAGCGCGCGCCGCAGGTCGGACTCGTGATGGGCTCCGACTCCGATTGGCGGGTGTTGTCCGGCGCGGCCGAGGTCCTCGACGACTTCGCCGTGCCCTACGAGGTCGGCGTGTACTCCGCGCACCGCACCCCGGACCGGATGCTGAGCTACGCCGCGACCGCCGCCGCGCGCGGCTTGAGGGTGATCATCGCCGGCGCGGGCGGCGCGGCGCACCTGCCCGGCATGGTGGCCGCCGCGACCACGCTGCCGGTGATCGGCGTGCCCGTGAAGCTCGCCTCGCTGGACGGCATGGACTCGCTGCTGTCGATCGTTCAGATGCCGAAAGGCGTCCCGGTGGCCACCGTGTCCATCGACGGCGCCGCCAACGCGGCCCTGCTGGCGGTGCGGATGCTGGCCACCGCGCCGGATGCCGAGGGCCGCGCACTGGCCGCAGAACTGGCCGCTTATGTGGACGACCTGCAGGCGTCCGTCCTGGCCAAGGACGCGGCGCTGCGGCAGCGGCTGAGCGACGCCGACCGGCAGGACTAGGCCGACTCGCGGATCACCAGCTCGGTGGGCAGGATGGTGGCGTGCGGCGGCTCCGCGCCGCCCAGGCGCTGCAGCAGCACCTCGGCGATGGCTTGGCCCTGTTCGAAGGACGGCTGACGAACCGTGGTCAGCGCCGGCGTGACCGCTGTGGCGACCGGCGAGTCGTCGAACCCCACGACAGCCACATCCTCGGGCACGCGCAGTCCCGCGGCCGCGAGCACCGACAATGCGCCCCGCGCCATCAGGTCACTGGCCACGAACACGGCATCCGGCTCGCCGCCGCCGTCCAGCAGCCGCCGCATCGCCTCCGCGCCGCCCTCGGTGGTGAAGAGGCCGTCCTGCACGCCCACCGGGGTCAGCCCGGCGGCGCCCATGGCCTTCTCGAAGCCCTGGAGCCGGTCGATGCTGGCCGGCATGGTGATCAGCCCGGTGACCGTCGCGATGCGCCGGCGACCTAGGCCGATCAGGTACTCGGTGGCGGCGCGCGCCCCGGCGACGTTGTCGGCGTCCACGAAGAAGTCGTCCGGCCGGTACTCGATGGGCCGGCCGCCGTACACCACCGGGACCGACGCGGCGATCCGGTCCACGAACCGGTCGCTGGTGTGGTGCGAGACGATGATCGCGCCGTCGATGTTGCCACCCCGGATGTAGCTGGCCAGCTTCATCCCCGTGTCGTTGCCGGGGTCGTCACTGGCGATGAACAGGTTCAGCACATAGTCGGAGCGCAGCAGCCGCGTATGGATTCCGGAGACGATCGCCGCGAAGAACGGGTCGCCGAAGAACCGGGTGGTGTCCTCCGGCACGATGAGGCCGATCGCCATGGTCTGCCTGCTGGCCAGGGATCGGGCCGCCCGGTTGGGTACGTAGTTGAGCTCGGCGATGGCCTGCTGCACCGCGGCCAGGGCCTCCGGGCTGACGGATTCCCCGCCGCCCAAGACCCGTGACACCGTGGACCGGGACACCCCTGCGCGCGCGGCGACCTCCATGATCGTCGCGGGCGACGGCGTGCGGCCGTGGTCCATGTGCGCACACCCTTCCCGGCGGCCTACCCGGCTGCCGCACCGGCGGCACCGCCGGCGTCGCCGGGCAGTTGCCGCGAGGCGATGATATCGGCATAGGCGTGGCCGCTGTCCTTGATCACCCGCTGTTGCGTCGCGTAGTCCACGTGCACCAGGCCGAACCGCTTGTCGTAGCCCCACGCCCATTCGAAGTTGTCCAGCAGCGACCAGTAGAAGAAGCCGCGCAAGTCGATGCCCTGATCGATCGCGTCCAGGGCGGCTGCCAGATGCGAGTGCATGTACTCGGTGCGGGCAGTGTCGTGAACGCGCATGACGCCGTTCTCGTGCACCAGGTGGTCGTCGAACGATGCCCCGTTCTCCGTGACGATCAGGCCGATGCCGCGCTCGGCGGTGTACTCCTCGCTCACCCGCGCCAGCAGGCGGGTCAGTCCCTCCGGCTGCACCTCCCACCCCATATTGGTGCGCGGCAGGTCGCGATCCACCCAGTGGATCTTCGCGTGCGACGGGAACGGTGAGGAGGTCTCCAGCGAGACGGGCGCCTCCGATCGGGGGAGGGCCACCTCCGGCTCGCGGCCGCTCAGCAGCTCGCCGTGGTAGTAGTTCACACCCAGCGTGTCGATCGGGGCCGCGATCACCTCGAGATCCCCGTCGTGCACGGCTGTTTCGAATTCCTCGACGGCCCGCGGGTCGACGGCGCTGATGTCGGCGATCACGTCGTCCGGATACGAGCCGCGCAGCACCGGATCGAGGAACCAGCGGTTGAACTGCCCGTCGATGCGGCGGGC
>JBIQMQ010000200.1:0-4741 GCA_044463185.1 Nakamurella lactea
GCCAAGCCAGGTTAGGCTGTCCTTATGCTGCGGTTGGACGGCGTCGACAAGACGTTCCAGGTGAAGGGCGCGCGCGTCCCTGCACTACGTGACGTCTCGGCGACCATTCCCGCCGGCAAGCTCACCTCCATCCTCGGCGCCTCCGGCTCCGGCAAGACGACCCTGCTGCGCGTGATCGCCGGCTTCGAACACCCGGACAACGGACGGGTCAGCCTGGACGGCCGCTACCTGGTCGGCCCCGGCACCTTCGTCCGACCCGAACACCGCGGGATCGGGATCGTGCCGCAGGACGGCGCCTTGTTCCCGCACCTGGATGTCGCCGGCAACGTCGCCTTCGGCCTGGCCAAGACCACCGCCGAACGCCTCTCCCCGGCCCGCCGCCGACTGCGCGCCGCGCGGGTCGCCGAACTGCTCACCCTGGTCGGTCTGGAGGGCTACGAAACCCGTCGGGTGCACCAGCTCTCCGGCGGACAGCAGCAGCGCGTCGCGCTCGCCCGCGCCCTGGCCCCGAGCCCGGGCGTGATCCTGCTCGACGAGCCGTTCTCCGCCATCGACGCCGCGCTCCGCGCCGAACTCGGCGTCGAGGTGCGCAACCTGCTCACCGGCCTCGGCATCACCACCATCCTGGTCACCCACGACCAGGAGGAGGCCCTCTCCCTGGCCGACCAGGTCATCGTGATGCGCGACGGCCGCATCGTGCAGGCCGGCACCCCGCGCGAGGTCTACGAGAGCCCCGTCGACATCGACACCGCCCGCTTCGTCGGCGACGCCGTGGTCCTGGACGGCACCGTGGTGTCCTGCGACGAGTGCGAGGCCCGCGTCGAGTGCGTCCTGGGACCGCTGAGCGGCACCGCCCGTCAAGCCGCCGACAGTATGACGCCGCAGCCGGCTGCGCTCGCGGCGGGCGGACTCTGCCACGTCGTGATCCGCCCGGAAAGCCTCCGTATGGGCACGACCGGCACCCGCGCCGTCGTCGTCTCCAGCGAGTACTACGGCCACGACGCCGTCACCACACTGCGCCTGGGTGCCGCAGGCGACGGACCCACCATCCGGGTACGCACCTTCGAAGCCGGCCCGCTGCCGGCAGCCGGCACCGCCGTCGGCATCGAGGTCGCCGACCCCGTCCTGGTCGTGCCCGCAGGCCACTGACCGTGACCTAGACCACGCCGGATCCGGCCGGGTACGGTCAGGAACGGCCACAAATTAGGTTAGGCTCACCTAAGTATTACGTCATACATGCTTCTCGACCGAAAGGACTCGACGTGAGCACAGCTCGACACGTCGTCACCCGCGGCCTCGCCGCCCTGACCGTCGTGGCACTCGCCCTGGGCGTCGTCGCCTGCGGATCCGATTCCCAGGCGGAATCGACCGGCACCAGCACACCGGAAACCAGCGCCGCCGCCAGCACCACCGACGCCTCGGAATCCAGCTCGAGCGCCGCCGACACCGAAAGCGACGCCGCGCTCACCGTCTACTCCGGGCAGCACGAGGACTTCGCGCAGGCCCTCGCCGACGGGTTCACCGCCGCCACCGGCATCGCCGTCACCCTGCGCTCCGGTGACGACGCCGAACTGGCCAACCAGATCGTCGAAGAGGGCGACCACTCGCCGGCCGACGTCTTCATCTCCGAGGAGCCCGGCCCGGCCGCCATGCTCGACTCCAAGGGACTGACCAGCCCGGTCGACGACGCCGCCCTCGACGAGGTCGACGCCCGCCTGGTGCCCTCGACCAAGGGCTGGATGCCGTACGCCGCCCGATCCCGCGTCCTGTTCTACAACCCGTCGCTGATCAGCGAGGACGAGCTGCCGAAGAGCATCATGGACCTCACCGATCCGGCGTGGGCCGGCACGTTCGCCTACGCTCCCTCCGGTGCGTTCGCCTCCACCGTCGCCTACCTGATCGGCACGATCGGCGAGGACGCCACCCTCGAGTGGCTCGAGGGCATCAAGGCCAACGGCGTCAACGAGCAGAAGAACGGCAAGGTCCGCGACTCCGTGGAAGCCGGCCAGCACGCGTTCGGCCTGTCCAACCACTACTACTGGTTCATCCTGGCCAAGGACAAGGGCGGCCTGGACAAGATGGCGTCCAAGGTCTACTTCTTCGACCACGAGGACGCCGGTGGACTGCTGCTCACCTCCGGCGCAGCCATCCTGAAGACCTCGGCGCATCAGGACGAGGCACAGCAATTCCTGAAGTGGCTCGGTGCGCCCGACGGCGGCCAGCAGGTCGTCGCCGACGGCGCCGCCGCCCAGTTCCCGGTGGCTGATGGCGTCACCTCGGCCACCGACGGGTTGCCGAGCCTGGCCGACCTGCACTTCCCGACCGTCGACCCCACCGTGTACGCCGACACGACGGCCGCGCGTGAGCTGATCATCAAGGCCGGCATCGCCTGACCGTGCCGGATCCCGCGATCGTAGGGAGCGCGCAACCCGAGAGGGCTGCACGCTCCCTACGTCGTGCTGGGAGAGGATGTAACGCGTGACCCGCACCAGGCGCCGAGCTCCGCTCGTGATCACCATCGCCGCGCTGATCGTCGCCGTCGCCTCCCTCGCCCCGGTCGGCTACCTGCTGCTGCGCGAAGGCTTCTCGCTCAGCCGGCTCGTCGACGCGCTGGACTCGCCGTCCACCCCCGAACTGATCGGTGCCACCGCGCTGCTGGTGCTCACCGTCGCCGTCGTGTGCCTGCTGCTCGGCGTGGGCCTCGCGGTGCTGGTCACCCGCACCACGCTGCCCGCGCCGCGGCTGTGGATCGTGCTGTTCACCATGCCGCTGGCCGTGCCCGGCTTCGTCGCCGCCTACACGTGGGTCGCGGCCAGCTACCGGTACGTGCCGTCCTCGACCGCGATCTTCGGGCTGCCCGGCGCGACCCTGGTGATGTCGCTCAACTTGTTCCCGTACGTGTTCCTGCCGTGTGTCGCCGCGCTGCGGACGGTGGACTCCGCGCAGGAGGAGGTGTCCCGCGGGCTCGGCCACTCGGCGCTGCGCACCTTCATGACGGTCACCCTGCCGCAGCTCCGCATCGCGATCGCCGGCGGCATGCTCATCATCGTGCTGCACGTGCTGGCCGAATTCGGCGCACTGCAACTGCTCAACTACTCCACACTCACCACCGCGATCATGCAGCGCGTGCTGGTGCTCGGCTCCCCCGAGTCCGGCCGGGCGCTCGCCGTGGTGCTGGTCGGCGGGGCCGCGCTGCTGCTGCTCCTCGAGCGCATCGCCCGCGGCCGCCGCGCCCCCGCCCGCATCGGCCGCGGCGTCACCCGCGTCGCCAGCCGCTGGCGGCTCGGCCGTGCCGGCACCATCAGTTGGCTGCTGGCCTGCACGATTACCGCCGCCCTGGCCCTCGGGGTGCCGGCCTACATCGCCGCGGTGGCCCTGGTCGACTCGCTGACCGGATCCGGCCGGGCCGTGGACTGGGCCCGGCTCGGCATGGCCTCCTGGAACACCCTGCAGCTCTGTCTCGCGGCCGGGCTCGTCGCCACGATCGTCGCGCTGCCCATCAGTTGGCTCTACGCCCGCCACCCCGGGCCGATCGCCACCGTGACCGAACGCTCCGTGTGGCTGGCGCACGCCCTGCCCGGCATCGTGCTCGCCCTTGCGCTCGTCTACATCGGGGTGCGCGCCTTCCGGCCGCTGTACCAGACGCCGCTGATGCTGGTGGCCGCCTACGTGATCCTGTTTCTGCCGCTGGCGGTGGCCAATCAGCACGTCGGGCTGCAAGCCGCCGGCAAACAGCTCGACGAGGCCGCGCACGCCCTCGGCTACGGGCGGCTGCGCGTGTTCGCCCGCGTCACCCTGCCCATCGCACTGCCTGGGGTGGCCGCCGGCGCGCTGTTCGTGATGCTCGACTCCGCCAAGGAACTCACCACCACGCTGCTGCTGATCCCCACCGGCATGACGACGCTGTCCACCGGGCTGTGGGCGACCACCAACGGCGAGGTGCTCGACTTCACCGCCGCCGCGCCCTACGGGGTGGGGCTGATCGCGGTCGGCGTGCTGCCCGCCTACCTGCTGGCCCGCCGCACCGTGCAGCTGGTCGGCCGCTGACGCCTACCGTCCCATCCGCCAGGGTTCTACCGTACAGATTGCGGGGGTCCTACCGTACGGTTTGCGGGGGTCGTTGGGGCATGCCGCTGGGCAAGAGCCAGCACCGCTACGGGGCGGAAGGGCCGTGCTCCGACCGGTAGGAACGGCGGTGCGCGGCCAGCAACAGGATCATTCCGGCGAGGATCGCGGCGCTCCCTGCGACGAAGGCGTGCTGCGTCCCGGCGACGCCCGTGTCCGCGAGCGCGGGTGCGGCTGATGATGGCGGCGCCGGAGTCGTCGCGACGGCCGACGGTGCATGGGCAAGACCGACCGGGTCCACGATGACGCCGTTGACGACGCCGTCACTGTCCAGCGGGCCACCGTCGGCCACCTGGTAGGCCGCCTTCACCACCGGGACTCCACCGATGATCGTCCGCGTCACCTCGGCGCCGTCGATCGACGAGTACTGACCGGTCGCCGGATCGAACTTGCGGGCCACCAGGTCGGTGTCCGGGGCGCCGTAGAAATATGCCTGGACGAGGACGTTCGCGCCCGTGACGCACTGCGCGGTGTACTCGATCAGGCCGACCGGGTACGTGAAGCCCTCGTCACCCACCTCCGCGCTCCGGTTCGCGCCGGCGGCCGACGTCAACGAGCAGGCATCGTCGACGACCAGCGACACGTACTCACCCTGGGCGGTGGGAAAACTGGCAAC
>JBIQMQ010000201.1:0-4720 GCA_044463185.1 Nakamurella lactea
TCAACCACAACTACATCGGCACCGAGCACATCCTGCTCGGGCTGATCCACGAGGGTGAGGGCGTCGCTGCGAAGGCGCTCGAGTCGATGGGTATCGCGCTGGATGCTGTGCGCTCGCAGGTCGAGGAGATCATCGGGCAGGGGCAGCAGGCGCCGAGCGGTCACATCCCGTTCACGCCGCGCGCCAAAAAGGTGCTGGAGCTGTCGCTGCGCGAGGCGCTGCAGCTCGGACACAACTACATCGGCACCGAGCACATCCTGCTCGGCCTGATCCGCGAGGGCGAGGGTGTCGCCGCGCAGGTGCTGGTGAAGCTCGGCGCCGACCTCAACCGCGTGCGTCAGCAGGTGTTGCAGCTGCTGTCGGGGTACCCGGGCAAGGAGACGTCGGCCGCCGAGGGCGGTCGCGGCGAGGGCACCCCGTCCACGTCGCTGGTGCTCGACCAGTTCGGCCGGAACCTCACCCAGGCGGCGCGCGAGAACAAGCTGGACCCGGTAATCGGGCGCAGCAACGAGATCGAGCGCGTGATGCAGGTGCTCTCCCGCCGCACCAAGAACAACCCGGTGCTGATCGGCGAGCCCGGCGTGGGCAAGACCGCCGTGGTCGAAGGTCTGGCGCAGGCGATCGTCCGCGGCGACGTGCCGACCACGCTGAAGGACAAGCACCTCTACACGCTGGACCTCGGTTCGCTGGTCGCCGGCTCGCGCTACCGCGGCGATTTCGAGGAACGCCTGAAGAAGGTGCTGAAGGAAATCCGCACGCGCGGCGACATCGTGCTGTTCATCGACGAGATCCACACCCTGGTCGGTGCCGGGGCGGCGGAGGGCGCCATCGACGCCGCGTCGATCCTCAAGCCGATGCTGGCCCGCGGCGAACTGCAGACCATCGGCGCGACCACGCTCGACGAGTACCGCAAGTACGTGGAGAAGGACGCGGCGCTGGAGCGGCGTTTCCAGCCGATCCAGGTCGGCGAGCCGTCCGTGGCCATGACCATCGAAATCCTGAAGGGCCTGCGCGACCGGTACGAGGCGCACCACCGCATCACCATCACCGATGACGCGCTGGTGCAGGCCGCCACGCTGGCCGACCGCTACATCTCCGACCGGTTCCTGCCGGACAAGGCCATCGACCTGATCGACGAGGCCGGCGCCCGGATGCGGATCCGCAGGATGACGGCGCCGCCGGACCTGCGCGAGTTCGACGAGCGGCTGGCCGACGTGCGCCGCGAGAAGGAGTCCGCGATCGACTCGCAGGACTTCGAGAAGGCCGCCGCGCTGCGCGACACCGAGAAGCAGATCCAGACCGCCAAGGCGGAGCGGGAGCGCACCTGGAAGGAAGGCGACCTGGACATCGTCTCCGAGGTGGACGGCGAGCAGATCGCCGAGGTTCTCGCGAACTGGACCGGCATCCCCGTGTTCAAGCTGACCGAGGAAGAGACCTCGCGGCTGCTCAACATGGAAGACGAGCTGCACAAGCGGATCATCGGTCAGGACGAAGCCGTCAAGGCCGTGTCCAAGGCGATCCGCCGCACCCGCGCCGGCCTGAAGGACCCGAAGCGGCCGTCCGGCTCGTTCATCTTCGCCGGGCCCTCGGGCGTCGGCAAGACCGAGCTGACCAAGGCGCTCGCCGAGTTCCTGTTCGGTGACGAGGACGCGCTGATCCAGGTCGACATGTCCGAGTACCACGACCGCTATACGGCGTCGCGGCTGTTCGGAGCGCCCCCCGGGTACGTCGGCTACGAAGAGGGCGGGCAGCTCACCGAGAAGGTGCGCCGCAAGCCGTTCTCCGTGGTGCTGTTCGACGAGATCGAGAAGGGCCACCAGGAGATCTACAACACGCTGCTGCAGGTGCTGGAGGACGGCCGCCTCACCGACGGCCAGGGCCGGACGGTGGACTTCAAGAACACCGTCATCGTGTTCACCTCCAACCTGGGCACGCAGGACATCTCCAAGGCCGTGGGCCTGGGCTTCGCGCAGGGCAACGACGAGCAGTCCAACTACGAGCGGATGAAGACGAAGGTCAACGACGAGCTCAAGAAGCACTTCCGGCCGGAGTTCTTGAACCGCATCGACGATGTGGTCGTGTTCCACCAGCTCACCAACGACGAGATCCGCAAGATGGTGGATCTGATGCTGTCGCGGGTCGAGGGGCAGTTGGCGAACAAGGACATGTCGCTGGAGGTCACCGAGGCGGCCAAGCAGCTCCTCGGCGAGCGTGGGTTCGACCCGGTGCTCGGCGCCCGGCCGCTGCGCCGCACGATCCAGCGCGACATCGAGGACCAGCTCTCCGAGAAGATCCTGTTCGACGAGATCCGGCCCGGGCACATCGTGCTGGTGGACGTCGCCGAGGTGAACGGCAAGAAGGAGTTCACGTTCCGCGGCGAGCCGCGGCCGGTGCTTCCCGAGGTCGTGCCCGTCGGCGCCGGCGGCGGTGTCGCGGAGGGCGAAGGCGGGGCGACCGGCACGGCCGGCTGACCTCGGTAGGCGGCCCCGACGGTTACCCAGGCCGACGGGGCGATCGCCTACCCCGGCCCGCTCGCTCGACGCGTATACGATCGCGGAGTGCGGACCATAGGTCGGGTATGACGCAGTCCCAGGATGCGCTCGGGACGCGAAGGTGAAAACCTCCGCGCCCCGGGCGCTTTTTGGCTTTCTGGTGCTCGTCCTGGCCCTGGGCGCGGTCGTCGTCTTCAACCGTGTTGCGGCGCAACGGATTCCCGGGACGGGACTGGCGGATTGGCCGCAGCCGCCCCCGGCGGGATCCTGCGTCAACCTGCTGAGCGGGGCCGGCGGGGTCGCGGTGGTGCCCTGTGACGGACCGCACGACGCCGAGGTCACCAAGGCGTATCCGGCGCTGCATCCGGTGCTGATGGCGAGCCCGTCCGCCTTGATCGACTCGGCGTGCGCGGATGCGGCGCGGGCCTACCTGGGCGCCGACGCCGGCGGGGAACTGCCCACCGTCGCGAACTCGGCCGACGGGCTCGACCACGTCCTCGCGCTGGGGCTGAACTTCGCGGCGTCCGCCGCCGGTGCCCCGGCCGCGGAACGCGCCGGCGACCTCGGCTGGATGGTCTGCGACATCCAGCCCGCGCAGGCGGTGCGGTACTCCGGATCGGTGCGCGGGGCCACGGTCGCCGACGCGCCGGACGCCTACCGCTGGTGCTGGAGCGAGACCGATCGGCAGAGTCCGGTGTCCTGCACCGAGCCGCACGCCGCGGAAGTGCTGGGCGTCGCGCCCGCCTACACCGGTGACACGCTGACCGTGGTCTTGGAGGCCCCACCGCACGACCCGACAACGGGTCCGAGCGAGGCCGAGCTGGCCCACGACCGCGCCGAGAGCTCCCGACGCATTTCCCGGGCCATCAACGAGACGATGCAGCGGCAGGTGCAGACCCGCCGAGAGACGGTGAGTCGGCAATGCTCCGCGCTCGCCGCCGCAGAGCTGGGAGTGGCAGACCCGACCTACGGCGGGCTGCTGCGGACCACGATGACGGAGATGGGCGGCACCAGCGCCACGGTCACCACGGTTCCGGACGACCCGAACCGGTATTCGCCCGCAGCCGCCGCGGACGGTGAGCGCGCGAATCCAGCGGACGTCGATGCGAGAACGACGCTGTCCCTGGACATCAGATTCGGCCTGCAGTACTGCCTGGTGGCTGCTCCGAGCGGGCGCCAGCTCACGCGTTCGCTGACCGGCTGGGGCGACCGACCGGCGCCGCTCACCGCCGACAAGTGAGCGCCCCTCCACTTTTCCTTTCCGCCGTGGGTGCCTGAGGTGGCGCTATGGCGCCACCTCAGGCACCCGCCGGCCGCGCTCAGTGCTCGTGGGTGCCCCACGTGGCGCTATAGCGCCACCTCAGGCACCCGCCGCGGGGAGACGGGCACCCGCCGCGGGGAGATGGACTCCCGCCAGCGGACTGGCGCACCGGTGAACTGCGTCATGCACGGTGTCTCGGCACCAACCGGGGGCGCCCTCACGCGTCTACACTGACAGTTGCCGCACAATCACCGACGGCAGCATCTGGATGTGTCTTCTTCGCCCAGGAGTCGCAGTGTCTGTCGTCGATACGATCGGCTGGATTGCCGCGCTGTCGTCAGCGTCCCTCGCTGTCCCGCAGGGTGCGCGCATCGCCATCACCCGGTCCGTGGCAGGCGTGTCGACCACGACCTGGCAGACCATGCTGATCGCCGGAATCGCGTGGACGGCACACGGTCTGCTGTATGGAACACAGCAGATCATCTGGCCGAACCTGCTGCTCGCGCTGACCTCCGCGTGGGTGCTGTGGCAGCTCACGGCCGCGCGCCGGCTTCCGGTCGTCAGGACATGGTCGATCCCCGTGGTCTACGCGGGGCTCGCATTTGCGGGCGACATGACGTTCGGGCCACTGGCTTTCGCGGCCCTCGCCTTCATTCCCGGTGCCATAGGCCAGTTCTCGCAACTCCGGGAGATCCTGCGCGATCCCGACCTGTCCGGTGTGTCGATGGTGGCGCTGCTGGCCAACCTGCTGAACCAGGTGCTGTGGTTCTCGTATGCGCTGCCGGCGCGCGAGCTGGCGGTGCTCTCCATCAGCCCGCCGATGGGACTCATCGTCGGCACCAGCGTCGTCGCCCTGTGGTGGCGCCGCCGACTCGCCGTCGCACGCCCTGCGGCCCGCGACGACGCTGCGCTGACCCTGACCGAGGTCATCCCGCAGCCTGTCGCGCCGACCACCGAGGCGCCGTCC
>JBIQMQ010000202.1:0-4716 GCA_044463185.1 Nakamurella lactea
TGCGCCCAGGCGTAGACGTCGACGTCGTCCGAGGCGCGCGGAGTCGGGGCGTCGCCCGCGTCCGCCGTGATCACCTCGGGATTCTCCAGGAACGGTGCTGCCGTCGTCACCGCGGCGAACTTGGCGGTGAACTCGCCGAACGACAGGTGCTGCGCGCGGCGTTCCACCACGCCGAAGGCCGCGGCGTCCCAGAACGCGGTCGCGCCGCCGTCGCCGAGTATCACCTCGTAGCCCTCGGGTAGCGAGAACAGCTCCGCGAGCCCGGCGCGGATGCGCGCCACCAGGTTCTTGACGGGCGCCTGGCGATGGGAGGTGCCCATGAGCGCGGCGCCCGGGCTGGCCAGCGCCGCCAACGCCTCGGGCCGGACCTTCGACGGGCCGCACCCGAATCGCCCGTCGGCGGGCTTCAGCGCCTCGGGGATGGTGATGGTGGTGGGAACGGTCGGGGCGGTGGCGGCCATGGCGGGGCAGGCTCTCTCGTCGAGACGATGGGGGACGTCGCCGGCGGCGCGGCACGGCGACAGGTGTTCATTGTCCCACCGGTATCTCTTGTCCCACCGGCGGGATCCCGGGCGGGGCGGGCTGCGGCTACGCCGCGGATTCCGTCATGGCGGTGGCATCGACCGCGGGGGAGCGGCCGGCGGGCGCGGCACCGCCGCCCGTGCCGCCACTCGCGTCGGTGCGCGAGCCGCTGGATTCTCCACCGCGGGCACGCCCGGCCACCGGGCGGTGCGGTGCGGCGTCATCCACCTCGTCGCGCCCGCCGAATCCGGATGCCGGGGCCGAGCCGGACGAGGCGCCTCGTCCGCCGTCGGCCCGGCCCGATCCGGTCGAGTCGTCCAGCAGCCGGAGCACCGCTTCGGGAGCCGAGTTGGCTTGGGCCACCACGAATGCCGCGGCGTAGGTGGCGATGGCCGACGATACGAAGCGCTGCGCCTGGTCGGCCATGTCGGCATCGGTGAGGCTGGAGCGGGAGGCGGTCACCGCCGCGATGGCGGTGTTGAGGCCGGCCATCGTGTGGGAAAGCTGGTTCGCAACCGCGCCTAGTTCGGACCGTGTCGCGGAGACCGCCACGATGGACTCGCTTAGGGTCGCCAGATCGGCGCGCACGCCGTTGACGGTGTACAGGCCCTGGGATCCGTCCAGCCCGAGGATGTTCAGCGCGGTCAGATCGATGCCGCCGCCCGTCGTGGCGCCACCCAGGTTCCGTGCGTGCATGTCGGCCCGCGAGAGGTCGAGGACGACGGTGTCCCCGCCGTTGGTGCCCACCTGGAACACACCGCGGTAGCTACCGTCCAGCAGTCTGCGGTCGCCGGATGCCGTGAAGTCGGCAATCGCATCGAGCAGTGTGGTCAGGGCGCCCACCTCGCGGGCGATGGACGCCAGGGACGCCGGGCTGCCGCCGCCGGTGTTCGCGGCGCGGAGGACCAGCATTCGCATACGCTGCAGCGTCTCGTGCACGGATGCCAGGGCGCCGTCGGCGATCGCGGTGACGGCGGTGGCGTCCTGCGAGTTGGCGACGGCCTGCACCAAACCTCGGATCTGTGAGGTCAGGCTCTGGGAGATGGCAAGGCCGGCCGCGTCGTCGGCGGCCCGCGTGATGCGCGAGCCGGAGGCGAGCGAGCGGGCGGCGTCGTCCAGGCGCTGCTGACTGCGGCCCAAGGTGCCGAGTGCCGTGAGTGCGGCGGTATTCGTGGCGATTCGAACACTCATAGGCGCACCTGGCCGGGCGCTACTGCGCCGCGCGGAGCGACTCCAGGGTCACGGACCGGGCATCGCCCAGCGTGGTGGTCGCGGCCAGTCGGCCGGCCAGGGTCGACCGGGAGGCGATGGCGGCGATGTACGCCTGTCGGGCGGCTTCACGACGCGACGGCCGTTTCGACGCGCGATCGTCGGCCTTGGCCGTGGACGGGCTGGCCGCCGCCAGCGCGGAGACCGCCGAGCGGCGCTGAGTCGGAAGCGCCGGGGCGGCTCCGGCGACAGCATGCTGCCCGTTCAGGCCGTCGCGCAGCATGGCCAGCGCCTCGGTGCGGAGCTGTGAGATACGCGACTCGGTAACGCCCAGGTCGGCGGCGATGTCGGCCATCCGCTGGTTGCCGTAGAAGTAGGCCTCGATCACGGTGCGCAGCCGATCGGGCAGCTCCGCGATCGCGTCGTGCAGCAGGCCGATCTGCTCGCGGTGGATCAGCAGGCCCTCCGGACCGGCGTCGCCGCTGGGGATCAGGTCGCCCCCGGCGGTCTCGGTCAGGCCCTCCACGCTGAGCGTGGCGGCGCGGTGCACGTCTGCTTCCAGGGTGTCGAGTTCGCTGACGTCGACGCCCATCACCTGGGCGATCTCCTCGCGGCGCGGTGTGCGGCCGAGGACGGCGGTCAGTTCGCTGCGGGCGGCGTCCACTTCGCGGGCGCGGCTACGCACCCCGCGGGACGCCCAGTCCATCGATCGCAACTCGTCGGTGAGAGCGCCGCGGATGCGGATCGTCGCGAAGCGCGCGAACGGCACGCCGCGGGAGTCGTCGAATCCCTGTGCGCTGGTGACCAGTGCCAGCATGCCCGCGCTCGTGAGATCGTCCCGGTTCACGTGCGCCGGAAGTCGGCCCGCCAGCTCCCGTACCAGGTGCCCGACCAGCGGTAAATGGGTGCGCACGAGCGCGTCGACGCTCGAGGCGGTGTCGCTGGATGCAGGTACCATCGATAGGGCGGCAGACATGGCGTCCTCCGGGGACTTTTGCGGGTGTGTGACCGGGTGGGAACCCGGGTAATGCGGGAATACGAGGCGTGCTGCGACGAAAGGGGAGGTGTCTTCCGGGCCCGGGATGTGTGGTCGCGGAGAAAGGGACCTCCGTGTCCACCCCGTGCTTGGTAGCACAGCGTAAAGTTTGAACTACGGTGAGTAGCCCTAGCAAGGGCGTTGCGGAGAATCACCCGATCGATAATTCATGTCCGGTTCGGCCCCTACGGTCGGTGAGATCTCATCGCGTTGACGACGGGAAAGTGGCGAATTACACGCTTGTACGCTTCGGTGTGTAGCGACTTCCAGGGTGATACACGCCATACGGCGTGTTGCGGAAAAATGGTGCGTGCGGGCGTGTCCTACGCCGGGTAGACACCGTGGCTTCCTACAATGTCCGGCCCGCACCTGCGGATTGGTGAGGTTCCGTCACGGTCGGTGCAGGAGTCAGGACTACGGGCACGCATTCGGATGACCACCCGATTCGGCCCGGCAAGCGCTCAAGACTGATGGGGTAAGGCCGATCGATACAAGCATGACGCGACCACCGACCCCGACACCGACTGCGACCAGGGTGCGCATCGAGGGAGAGATGAGAATGGACGAAGGCGCCCTCGCGTCGCTCGCCGCCATCTTGTGGCAGGAGAGGCGGCAGCTCGAGCGGCTGCTGTACGCGCTCACCACCCAGCGCCTCGTCATCGGCTCCGGACACACGCGCTGGCTGGGCCATGCAGACAGTGATATCGAGGTCGCGGCGGCCACCCTGCGGGACACCGAAGTGCTACGCGCCATCGAGATGACGACCATCTGCGACCGGCTCGGCGTGGACCCGGAGATCACGCTGGAGGAATTGGCGCGCGCGGCGGACGAGCCGTGGGCGACGACCCTTGCGGAGCACCGTTCCGCATTGAGGACGCTGGCCGCGGAGATCGACGCCGCGGTCACGGAGAACCGGCGGCTGCTCAAGGCCGGCGCCAAGGCGATCGGCGAGACGCTGTCCTCGCTGACGTCGTTCTCGGCCACCTACGACTCGCACGGCGGCGCGGTCCGCGGAAGCGACGGTCCGACCTTCCTGGACGAGCAAGCATGACGAATATCTTCGGCGGAATCCACCGCGCCAACGATGCCCTGAACGCCGCGCGCTACGGGCTGGAAGTGACGGGGCAGAACATCGCGAACGCCAACACGCCGGGCTACACGCGGCAACGGGCCGACCAGGTCGCGGTGGGCAACGCCGTCGGTGTGTCCGCGCTGCACTCCGGCATTATCGAGAACGGCGGCGTACAGGCCACCGGCGCCCAACGCCTGGCCGACCAGGTGCTCAGCACCCGCGCTCGCGACGAGCACGCCCGCTCCGCCCAGGTCGACACCCAGGCGGCCCGCATCGCGGACATCGAGAACATCTTCACCGAGCCGTCCGACAGCGGACTGGCCGAGCAGCTGCACGACTTCTGGAACGCCTGGGGCGACGTCGCCGACGACCCGGGCGCCCAGGTCCCCCGCGAAATGCTGATCCAGTCCGGCCAGGCCACCGTGACGATGCTGCACGCCATGGACTCGGCCCTGGACTCCGTGGCGACCGCGGCCAAGAACTCGCTCGAGGCGACCGTCGAGTCCGCGAATTCCGCGGCCAGCGAGCTCGCGGACCTCAACCGCAAGATCGCCATCGGCGACGCGACCAAAACCAACGTCAACGCACTGCTGGACCGGCGGGACGTGCTGCTCGACCAGCTCTCGTCCGCGGTCGGCGCGAAGGCGCAGTTCAACACGAACGGCACCGTGAACGTGACGGTGGGCGGCCAGCCGCTGGTCGTCGCCACCGACGGCAAACCGCCGTTCGAGGCCGGGACGCTGTCCACGGCCTACAGCCAGGCGGACCCGCCGCAGGGTGTCTCGGTGTCGATCACGCCGCCCGGCGGCACGGCGACCAACATCACCGCCGCGCTGACGGACAGCACCGTCAAGGCCGAGGCGCAGACGCTGAACAC
>JBIQMQ010000203.1:0-4659 GCA_044463185.1 Nakamurella lactea
GGCGTCGCGATCGTGTTATCGACGGCGAGCGGCACGCCGATCTCGTGTGCCACCGCAGCGACGGCGGCAATGTCCAAGATGTCGCCCTTGGGGTTGCCGATCGACTCGCCGTAGAACAGCCTCGTGCGGTCCGTGGCAGCGGCGCGCCAGGATGCGGGATCGTCGGGATCGTCCACGAACGTCACGTCGATACCGAGCTTCGGCAGGGTGTGCGCGAACAGGTTCTGCGTGCCGCCATACAGGGACGGGCTCGCGACGATGTGGTCGCCGGCGCCAGCCAACGTGAAGATCGCCACCGACACCGCCGACATCCCTGACGCCACGGCAAGCGCCGCCACGCCGCCCTCGAGGCTCGCGACCCGGTCTTCCAAGACCCCCGTGGTGGGGTTACCTATCCGCGTGTAGATGGGGCCGAGGTCGGAGAGCGCGAAGCGGTTCGCGGCGACCTCTGCGTCGTCGAACACGAACGACGTCGTTTGGTAGATCGGCAGCGCACGTGCGCCAGTCGCCGAATCCGGGCTCTGCCCTGCGTGAATCTGGCGCGTTTCGAAGGACCATTGGGGGTTCACGAGCGTCTCCTTACGGGGGCGAATACCGGTTGCACCGGTAGCGGCGTACGGCACCGTGCTCATGGTAGCGAGCCGCGCTGAAGTGCAGCGGGAGCGACGGCGTCGGTGCCATCGGACGCCCGCCGACTGGGGAAGTCGCTGCTGCCAGCCCGGTCAACTCTGAGTACACGCGCTCAGAAGGCGCAAGGCAGGGTGTTTTTTCGTGTTGCCCTGCGTTCGAAGGCCGCCCCCAGGCCTGGGCAGGGCAAAACGGTGCCCAGGCCTGGGAGTGGACTTTCAGCTGCTTCCGGCGCCCAAGGCGATGTCGAACCCGGCGCCGTTGCGGGCGAGGCCCACCAGGAGGATGCCGGCCCATTCGAGGGCGTAGGCCATATCGAGCCCTCCTGCGTCGAGCGCTCGCATGTTCAAGCTCTCGAGGATATCCGCGACGCGTGCCTTGGATTGCGCGTCGTCGCCGGCGAAGAACGCGTCCATGGGCTTGTCGTCTGCAAGGACGCCGCTGAAGATCGTATTGAACGCCTTCACGACATGTGCGTCCTCGGGGGCGGCGGCAGCGATCTGCTGGGACACCGAATTGCCCGCGGAGGTCGTGAGCCCACTGGCGTCGGCGTTGAACGGGTTGGTGATGTCGACGAGAACCTTGCCGGCTAGCGCATCGCCGTAGCGCTTGACCACGTCCACTGCGCCGGCGTACGGGACGGCCACGACGACGATGTCGCCCGTCGGCCGTTCGCCGAACGTGCCAACGGTGGCCCCGTTGCCGATCTGGTCGGCTAGTGCCTGAGCCTTGGCGGCGTTCCGACTCATGATCTCGACGGCGTGGCCGTGCTTGGCCGCTCGGGTGCCGATCGCGGTGGCCATGTTGCCCGAGCCGATGATGCTGATGATGCTCATGCTTCACTCCTCGTATAGGTCGGAGTGTCAAGGTGAGGCACCCCTCCGGTCATTGCCTCTGCTGTAACGGAGGGGTGCCTCACAGAATTCCGGAAGTCGCTTCGGCATCTCGAGAAATTCGGCAACGGCGTCATTCAGGCACTCCGCATAATGTAACCGGAGGCACCCCTCAGCGGGTTGGTAATCTGGGGACATGGGCCGGGGCGTTGGTGAAGGTGTGAGCCCAATCGGCGTCGAACAGGGACGGATGCCCCGACGCCGCGATGCTCGGGAACGCCGCGAGAAGCTCATCGCTGCGGCGCAGCGCGAGTTTGCCGCACGCGGCGTGAACGCCTCCCTGGAGAAGATCGCGCGCGACGCGGGCGTGGCCATCGGGACCCTGTATCGCCACTTCCCAACCCGCCTGGACCTTCTCACGGCAGCCTTCAGGCCTCGGCTTCGCGATTTCCTCGATGGAGCCAATAGGGCCTTGGCGATGGACGATCCGTGGGAAGGATTCGTCTGCTACCTGGAGAACCTGTTCGAAGTGCAAGCGGGAGACCGAGGGTTCAACGACTTTCTCTCCCGACGCTTCCCCGACAGCGCCGACACCGAGCACATTCACGACCAGATGTGCCGGCAAATCGAGGACGTACTGACCAGGGCTCAGGAAGCGGGCCAGGTGCGCCCCGACATCACCCAGGCCGACATCGTCAATCTCATTTGGACCAATGGCCGGGTCATCGACGCCACCAGCACCACGGCGCCCAGCGCCTGGCGGCGTCACCTCTACCTCATGCTCGACGCCTACCGGGCTGACCGGGCACATGGGATCCCCGAGCCTCCGATGACGTCGAAGCAGCTCTACGACGCCATGGTCCATCTCAGCGAAGCGGAGTAGCGACGGAGCGAATCGCTGTCCGTGGCTGTAGGCAGAATGTGCCCATGACGCAGCTTCCGAGCCTGGGCGAGTGGCTCGGCACGCTCGACGAGCGCCAACTCGCCGACATCATCGATACGAGCCCCCTGGCGCCTCGCTCGCATCCTCAAGGCTCGAGGTATCACTTCGGCGACGCGCAAGGCCGATCGCCTCGCGTCGGCGCTGGCGGCGTTCGCCGCTGCGATGGCGATTCTCGAGGAGGTCGCACGGGACGGGCTGCTCGCCCTGAAACGGGGCGGTGTCGGCGCCCGGGAGCTGGCCCGCTTGGCCAAGCAGCTCGGAGAGGACGCGCCAATCGTGCGATTGGCGCTGGAGCTAGGTCTCGGCCTCGGTCTGTTCGACCTCCGGCATGACGGCCGGATCGGTGTGTCGGCGCACTTCGGTTCGTGGCGCCGCCCGCCGCATCAGCAGGCATTCGATCTTGCATCCCAGTGGATGCTGCTCGAGTATGCGCCGACCGGCGAGCGCGACGGATCCGGCGCCCCCTTGCCCGCGCTGGGCCGCGACGATCGGCGCGCCGCTGCGAGACCTTCGGCCCTGTGTGGGCGTGGCCCCTCCGGTGAACGCTGCACTCAGGGCCCCGCGCGCGATTCCGGCGGCGGGCCCTTCACCACGAGGAGGAGCCATGCCCAAGACATCACACGCCACAGCCTCGACCCACTTCGAAATCCCTGGCGTGATCCAATCCTTCAGCTCGGAACTCGCGGGCTTTCCGTCGATTTCGAGTCGTACGTAACGGACTTCGACGGCGCACCGTTCTTCAAGGGGGCTCCGGGTGATATGTGCCAGGCGTCCCACATGGGCTACGTCATCAAGGGCCGCTTTGGAGTTCGTGGCGCTGACGGAACCGAGGAAATCTTCGAAGCCGGTGACGCGTTCGTCCTCCCGCCGGGACACATCCCCGTGTACTACGCCGGCCTCGAGATGTTGGCGTTCACGCCGCTGGGGGAGGCGAGACAACAACAGGCCTACATGATGCCCAATATCAAGAAGACCCTTGACGAGATGGGCATCGCACTCCCGCCGGAGTTCGCCCTCCAGCCGTAGCCGAGGCCCCGCCGGTCGAGTCACCGGGCGGCGACGCGAGGCCGTCGGATGCCAAGGTTCGGCCGAGGACATCCTCTCGTCGACCTCCTACGTCAGCGCCGGGATGGAGTGAGTCTCGCTGCTGGCCACTGTTGATTGCCTCGTCCGGCGGGCGCTCGTGCGTGCCGGGCCCGCATGGCGGCATCGTGCGCGATCAGGGCCGTTTGCCTCTGGTGTCGCGGCTGCCCGGCGGGTGTGATGGCCACATACGTTCGGGAGGGAGGACATCATGACGATTCGCGATCCTTCGTCTCGCGTCCCGCCCGCCACGCTCGCGACGCCCGGCCGACTGGTCCGCATGTCCTTGTGGATGGTGGCGGTCTTCGTCGCCGTCTACTTCTTGACGTCCTTCATCGGGCTCTACCTGGTCTTTCCGATGCTCGGCCTCAAGGAGGGCGACATCGCCCTTTTCGCCCGCAGCGTCGGCGGTTGGGCGACGGCACTCATCGGGTGGCTCCTGCTGGCGGCTGCCCCCGTCACGGGCGTGGCGCTGGCCGTACGAGCCCAGCGCCGCGGCGCGCGGGCCAGCGCCTGGATCGCCCTGACGCTGAACTCGCTGATAGCACTCCTTGTGGCGTACATGATCTTTGACGAGATCCGGATGACCTACTTCCCGCAGTTCACCTTCCCCTTCTCGGGCTGATCGGGTCGTCCTCAAGCGAGGGAGTGGTTCCTATGTCGGAGACGAGGCGCGGCCGGTTCGCCGAGGCCTGGCCGACCGTCGGCATCGGCGCGGCGTACGGGGCGGGACTCGGCATCGCGATGGGCGTCGTGTTCGGCGGCGCCGGCGTCGTCGCGGGCCTGGCCATCGGCGCCGGGCTCGGGGTCGTAGCGGGAGCCGTCGTCGAGATGCTGCGTCACACGAACGGCCACCCGAAGGGCAACGGACACACCGCCTGACGGCCGCGTCAGCACAAACGCATGGAGCGCCGGACGGGCGCCGGCAGGCGCAGGGCTGCGTCATGCCCGGGTCACTGTCAACTCGATCCCGCCAACCCCGACATGCCCGCACCAACTCCGAACCACGGCGCGACACGTCGTACATACTCACCGGGGTGGACACCGACCCGGCCGCACTGGACAGGCGGCTTGCGCCCATCGACTGGTTCGAGTGGCCGCGGGACGCCGTTCGCGATCGCGTCGACGTGCCCAGCGGCTCCCTGGCGCGCGTGACCATGGGGCCACCGGACG
>JBIQMQ010000204.1:0-4633 GCA_044463185.1 Nakamurella lactea
CGATCCGTGCTCGCCATAGTCGTGGGCAACGGGTGGTATCGCGGACGGCTCGGCTGGGCGGGCAGCAGGGCGGTGTACGGCAGCGAACGGGCCGCCATCGCGCAACTGGACATCACCTACGCCGACGGGCACATGCAGCGCGTCGTCACCGATGACTCCTGGCGCGCCGGCGCGAGCGAGATCGTCTCCGACGACCTCTACGACGGCCAGGCCATCGATGCCCGAGCGCGCGACGACCGTTGGCTGCACCCCGGATACGATGAGCCCGAGAGCTGGCAGCGGGTCCGCGTCCTGCCATTCGACACGGGCACACTCAGCCCACGGCTCGGGCCGCCGGTGGTGCGTACGGGGACGCGGCAGGCGCTTCGCGTGTGGGCCTCGCCATCCGGGCGCACGCTGCTGGATTTCGGGCAGAACCTCGTCGGCTGGATCCGCCTGCGCGCGCGCGGCCGAGCCGGCACGACGATCACGGTGCGGCACGCCGAGGTGCTCGAGCACGGCGAGCTGGGAGTCCGGCCGATCCGGACCGCCGCCGCCACGGATCGCCACACGCTCTCCGGAGGCGATGACCTCTTCGAGCCGACGTTCACCTTCCACGGGTTCCGCTACGCCGAGATCACCGGCTGGCCCGGCGACCCCGCCGAGCTGCTGACGGCCGCCGAGGCGGTCGTCGTCGGGTCCGATCTCCGCCGCACCGGCTCCTTCGACTGCTCCGATCCGCTGCTGGCCCAGTTCCACCGCAACGTGGTGTGGGGGCTCAAGGGCAACTTCCTCGACATACCCACCGACTGCCCGCAGCGTGACGAGCGCCTCGGCTGGACCGGGGACATCGCGGTGTTCGCCGCCACCGCGGCGTTCCTGTTCGACGTGGACGCCTTCCTGCGGGACTGGCTCGTCGATGTCGCGCACGAGCAGATTCACCACGACGGGATCGTGCCGTTCGTCGTGCCGGATCTGCTCAAGTACGAGCCGGCCGGCACCTTCATGCCCCAATCCGGGCCGGTGGCCGTGTGGAGCGACGCCGCCACGTGGGTGCCGTGGGCGCTGTGGACCGCGTACGGCGACCGTGGTGTGCTCGAGAGCCAGTTCGATTCCATGTCCGCCCACGTGCGGGCCGTCGCCGGGGAGTTGTCCACGGAAGGATTGTGGGAGTCGGGGGACCAGTTGGGCGATTGGCTCGATCCCGACGCCCCGCCCGACCGCCCGGAGCTCGCCAAGGCCGATCCGGCCGTGGTGGCCACCGCATGCGCGTATCGGTCGGCGACGATCGTGGCGGCGAGTGCGGACGTTCTGGGCCGCGCCGCGGACAGCACGTACTTCCACGGCCTCGCCGACCGGATCCGTACCGCGTTCAGCAAGCACTACGTGACGGGCGGTCTGGTGCGCAGCGACTGCGCGACGGTGTACTCGCTGGCCATCGCCTTCGACCTGCTCGATGCGGCCGATCGGGCGGCGGCGGGGGACCGCCTGGCAGAGCTTGTGGAAGCCAACGGCTTTCGCGTATCGACGGGGTTCGCCGGCACGCCGTTCGTCTGCGACGCCCTCGCGAGCACCGGCCATCTGGAAACTGCCTATCGCCTCTTGCAGGAGACGTCGTGTCCATCCTGGCTGTACCCCGTAACGATGGGGGCGACGACGGTATGGGAGCGGTGGGATTCGATGCTGCCCGATGGGAGCATCAATCCCGGCGGGATGACCAGCTTCAACCATTACGCGCTCGGTGCCGTCGCGGACTGGATGCATCGTGTCGTAGGTGGCATCTCGCCGCTGGAGCCCGGATACCGTCAGGTGCGGATTGCGCCACGGCCCGGCGGGACGCTGACCTGGGTGGAGTCGTCGCTGGAGACCCGATTCGGAACGGTCAGTGTGCGCTGGGATCGCGACGGCGACGAGTTCTGCGCCGATGTCACGATTCCCGACGGTGTGCAGGCCGAGTTGGACCTGCCCGGTTTGCCCACCGAGCGGGTCGGCGCGGGCCGCCACATCGTCGCGTCGACGCTGGCATGACGGAACTCGCGGGCGGCGCGCCCGGAAGAGCGCGCCGTCAGCGCGGTCGGTGGCGCCGGCGTCAGCCGCTGCCCAGCACGCGTCTATCCGCCGGTGGACGCCCGCCGCACCAGGGTCGGCTCGTAGACCACGTGGCGCGGGCTGACGTCCGGGTTCGCGGCCTGCTCCAGCAGGATGCGCACGCCGCTGGCGCCGATCTCGGCGGCGGGCTGGCGCACCGAGGACAGCGGCACCACCGTGGACCTGGCGAAGTCGATGTCGTCGTAGCCGATCAGCATCATGTCCTGCGGGACCCGGATCCGGGCGGCGGCCAGCGCCTGCAGCACGCCGATCGCGACGAGATCGTTGGCCGCGAACACGGCGTCCGGCCGCGACGTCCGGTCCATGCCCGCGATGCGTTCCCCGGTCACGTGCCCGGCTGCCAGCGTGAGGGCGTCGGCTTCCACCACCTGCAATGTGACCCCCGGATGTGACGACACGGCGCTCATGGCGCCCTCCAGTCGCTCACGGACCTGCCGCAGCTGCGGCGGGCCGCTCACGTAGGCGACGCGGCGCGCTCCCTGCTCGATGAGGTGTTCGACGGCTACCCGGCCGCCCATGACGTCGTCCACGGACACCGAACTGAACGATGTGTCGGTGCTGAGCCGGTCCACCAGCACGGCGGGGATGCCGCGTTCGCGCAGCCGGTGCAGTCGCTCGTCGATCTGCCCCACCGGGGTGACGAGCACGCCGTGCACCCGCTGCTCGTCGAACAGGTCGAGGTGCGCGAGCTCACGTTCCTCCTGCTCGGACGAGTTGCCGACGATCACCGAGAATCCGGCGCGGGCCGCCTGATCCTCGGCGCCGCGGGCCATCTCCGCGAAGAACGGGTTGCTGACGTCGAGGACGACGAGTCCGATGGCGCGGCTTCGGCCCGCGCGCAGCTGACGGGCGGCGTCGTTGCGCACATAGCCGAGGGACTCGATGGCATTGCGGACGCGGCGGGCCGTGGCGGCGGAGACCTTGTGCGGGTTGTTGAGGACGTTCGAGACCGTGCCGATCGACACGCCCGCCCGGGCGGCGACATCCTTCACACTCACGGTCACGCGTAACGCCTTTCCCTCGCAGCGGGCCGCTGCACACGGTAGAAGCATCGCCCGTGGCCGCGGTCATCACGAACTATAACGTTTCAACAAAGTTTCCGAAAACTCTCGACAAGCGCGTTGAGATGCGCCACGATATCCAGCAACATCGTAATGAAACGTTTCATTCCACGAGGGGACATGTCGCCGATGACGCCGCAGCAGGAGCAGGCCGGCATCCCGCTGCTGGAGATGCACGGCGTGGCGAAGTCGTTCGGCCCCGTCGTGGCGCTCGCGTCGGCAGACCTCATGGTGATGCCCGGCTCCATCCACGCCGTCGTCGGCGAGAACGGGGCCGGTAAGTCCACCCTCATCAAGATCATCGCCGGCGTGTACCGCCGCGATCACGGCGAAGTGCGGCTGCGCGGCGAGGACGTCGATTTCCGCTCTACCGCCGAGTCGAAGGCGGCCGGCGTGGCTGTGATCTACCAGGAGCCCACGCTCTTCCCGGACCTCACCGTCCTGGAGAACATCTTCATGGGCCGCCAGCCGGTCGGCCGGTTCGGCCGCATCGATCGCAAGGCCATGCGCACCGAGGCCACTGCCATCCTGGACCGGCTGGGCCTGGCGATCGACCTGGATCGGCCCGCCGCGGGGCTGTCCATCGCCGATCAGCAGATCATCGAGATCACCAAGGCGATCTCGCTGGACGCGCGCCTACTGATCATGGACGAGCCGACGGCGGCCCTGTCCGGCGTGGAGGTGGAGCACCTGTTCGCCATTGCGCGTAGCCTGCGCGACGAGGGCCGCGGCATCGTGTTCATCTCGCACCGGTTCAACGAGGTGTTCGACCTCTGCGACACGATCACCGTGATGCGCGACGGCCGCTACATCTCCACCGATCCGACCGGCGACGTCACCGAGGACGAGATCGTCCGCCGCATGGTGGGCCGCGAGGTCACCGACCTGTTCCCCAAGCTCCCCGCCACCGTCGGCGACGTGCTGCTCACCGTGGAGCAGCTGGAATCGCCCGGCGTCTTCCACGACATCAGCTTTCAGGTGCGCTCCGGCGAGATCGTCGCGCTGGCCGGCCTGGTCGGCGCCGGGCGGAGCGAGATCGCCCGTGCCATCTTCGGTGTCGACCGGTACGCCGCGGGACGCGTCACCCTGGCGGGCGTCCCGGTGCCGCCCGGCGACCCCGCCGCCGCCATGGCCGCCGGTCTCGCGCTGGTGCCGGAGGACCGCCGCAAGCAGGGCCTGGTGCTGCAGGCCACCGTCGCGCGCAATGCCACCCTGGCCATCCGCGGCTCGCTCAGCCGGGGCGGGCTGCTGCGCAGTAGCGCCGAGAATGACGCCGCCCGCCGCTGGGCGGCGACGCTGCGCCTGAAGACATCTGCCCTGGATGCGCCGGCCGGCACTCTGTCCGGCGGCAACCAGCAGAAGGTCGTGCTGGGCAAATGGCTGGCCACCGAGCCGAAGGTGCTCATCATCGACGAGCCCACCCGCGGCATCGACGTCGGCACGAAAGCCGAAGTGCACCGGCTCATCTCGCAGCTCGCCGGGCA
>JBIQMQ010000205.1:0-4600 GCA_044463185.1 Nakamurella lactea
ACGACTGCGAGCGATTTCCGGTTAGCGATCCACGTGCGCCACCGGACACGTCTTACACTAGGTGTTACAATTTGGCATGGCCGACACGATCACCTTCCGTCCCGATGAGGATGCGGCGAGGGCCTTGGCGACGCTGACTCGTGACGGCACGCCCGTCTCGACAGCAGTACGAGCGGCATTGATTGATGCGGCGCGTGAGCGTGCGCGCAGGGCACTTCGAGCTGAAGCCGAAGCCCTCGCCGCCGACGAGCAGGATCGAGCCAAGGCTGCGCAGGTGCTTCGGGACATGGAGAGCCTGCGTGCGTGGTGAGGTTTACCGGCTGCGCGCCCCGCGTGACACGCGCGGACATGAGCAGCGCCACCGTCGGTATGCGGTAGTCGTCCAGTCCGACCAGTTCCCGCTGTCGACTTGGCTGGTCGCGCCAACCTCCACGTCTGCACGCGCTGCGAGTTTCAGGCCCGAGATCGACATCGACGGGCGCACCACTCGTGTACTGGTTGAGCAAACCGCAGCAGTCGACCCGACCCGACTGGGAGATCGCGTCGGTCACCTCGCGTTCGATGAACTGCGGAGGGTGGAAGCAGCGCTTCGCCTCGTTCTCGAACTGTGATCCAACGCGAGGCACGCCCGTTTCACGATCACCAACCGGGGCGGCGACGATGACATCGCAGCGAGGCGAACCAGGGCAGGTTCAATCGAGTCGGTAACCTGGGCGTGGGCGTTGGGGTAGACTGTTCCGGTTGCCTCGGCGAGGGCAGCGCTCCGAGCAGTACCGGCGGACGCTGCCGTGATCGACGCGGTGGGTGCTATGCCTGCGCGCGGCCATCCGGCCACGGCGACACGGCGAATGCCGCGAACAGCGTCATACGCGCATCGATACCCACCGCAGGAAGGCACTTCTCATGGTTGAAACAGTTCGCCTCGTCGGCAGCAAGCGCACCGAGTTCGGCAAGGGCGCCGCCCGCCGGGCCCGCGCCACCGGCCAGGTCCCCGCAGTGCTCTACGGCCACCACTCCGAGGTACAGCACTTCACGCTGTCGGCGCTGGAATTCGCGCGCGCCGTCAAGGGTGACGCCAACCGCGTGCTGACCATCGAGCTCGACGGTGACGAGCACCTCGCGCTGCCGCGCGCCATCGTGCGGCACCCCGTCAAGGACTACTTCCAGCACGTGGATCTCCTGATCGTCAAGCGCGGCGAGAAGGTGACCGTCGACGTGCCGGTGCACCTGGTCGGCGACGCCGCCCCCGGCACCCTGGTGCTGCAGGAGACCATGCAGCTCTCCATCGACGTGGACGCGCTCTCCATCCCGGAGCGGCTCGAGGTCGACATCAACGGCCTAGAGGCGGGCACCGTGGTGCACGCGCCGGCCGTCGTGCTGCCGGAGGGCGCCACGCTGATCACCGACCCGGACACCGTGATCCTCGCGGTGCAGGCGCCGGTCGCCGAGGCGGAGGACACCGGCGAAGAGGCCGCGCCCGCCGCCGAGGCTGCTGCTGCCCCGGCCGACGGCGAAGCCTGATCCACACCGCATGTCGACCGCCACGCTGATCGTCGGGCTGGGCAACCCCGGCCCGACGTACGCGGGCAACCGGCACAACGTCGGCCACATGGTGGCCGGCGTGCTGGCAGAGCGCATGGGCGAACGCTTCCGCTCGCACAAGGCCGGCGCCGACGTCGCCGAGGGCCGCCTGACTCTCGGCGGCGCCCGGCTGATCGTCGCGAAGCTGCACTGCTACATGAACGTGTCCGGCGGGCCGACCGCGGCGCTGCTGCGCTTCTTCGGGCTGGACGCCGAGGCGCTGATCGTGGTGCACGACGAGCTGGACATCCCGTTCGGCACGCTGCGGGTCAAGCGCGACGGCGGCGAGGGCGGGCACAACGGGCTCAAGTCCATCAGCGCGGCGCTGGGCACGCGCGACTATCTGCGGGTACGCGTCGGCATCGGCCGCCCGCCGGGCCGAATGGATCCGGCCGACTACGTGCTGCGGGATTTCCCCGCGGCGGAGCGGGCCGAGCTGGGCGTGGTGGTCGAGGAGGCGGCGGACGCCGTGGACATGCTGATCACCGATGGCCTGACGGCGACCCAGAACAAGCTGCACTGACCCCGCCCGCTTGCGCGCGTGTTACTGACGCAGGCACATTCGCCGGGCTGGCTAACACGCGGCGGTCTTCTCGGCGCGCGTGTTACTGGCGCAGGCACATTCGCCGGGCTGGCTAACACGCGGCGGTTCAGGCGGGCAGCAGGGCGATCGCGGCGGCCCGTCGGACCTTTCCGGACGGCGTCTTGGGCAGCGTGCCCGGCGGCACCACCAGCACCGTCGCCGGCCGCACCCCGAGCTGCGCCGTCACCGCCGCGCGAACCTCCCGGACGATGCGGGCGTTCTCGTCCTCGTCGCGCGCCAGTCTGGACTCCGCGATCACGGCGAAGCCCTCCCGCCGAGCACCGGCGTCCAGCCGCACCGCCGCGGCATTCCCCGCGCGCACACCGGGCACCGACTGCGCGGCCCGCTCGATGTCCGTCGGGTAGATGTTGCGGCCACCCATGATGATGATGTCCTTGGCCCGGCCGCACACCACCACCGAATCGCCGACCAGATAGCCGAGATCGCCGGTGTCCAGCCAATTGTCGGCGCCGCGCGTGGGCACCGGACCGTCCACCGTGAGGTACTGCTCGGTGACCGATTCGCCGCGGATCATCAGCGTGCCCACCTCCCGATCACCGCAGTCGGTGCCGTCCGCGCGGCGGGCCACCACCTCGATGCCGGGCAGCGGCGGACCGAGCAGCGGGAAGCTGCGAGTCTGCACGGCGGCATCGCGGCCGGGGGCCGCGCCGTCCCCGGGTATGACGCCGTCCTCGGGCCCGGCCGGCCCGGACGACCCTTCGCCGGAGGCGCGGGCGGCGTCATGCTCGTCGGCGCCGGGAACCGGAACCGCGCGCAGCTCCTCCTCCAGCTGCGCGGCGTCGACGACGTCGATCGCGAGCGGCGTGCCCCAGGGGTGGAACGCGACACCCAACGTGGCCTCGGCCATGCCGTAGGCGGGCACGACGGCGGTATCCCGCAGGCCGAACGGCGCGCCCGCGGCGAGGAAGGCGCGGACGGCGGCCACGTCGATCGGTTCCGCGCCGTTGAGCGCGAAGCGCAGCGAGGACAGGTCCAGCCCGGTCGCCCGCGGCAGGACCCTGGCGGCGAGGGCATAGGCGAAATTCGGTGCGGCAGTGACGGTTCCGCGGAACCGGTCGATGAGCTCCATCCACATCAGCGGCGAGCCCAGGAAGTCGGCGGGCGTCGCCTTCACCAATTCGATGCCGCGGCACATGGGCACGGTGAGGAAGCCCACCATGCCCATGTCGTGGAACAGCGGCAGCCAGGAGACCATCACGTCCCGAGCCGGGTCGAGGTCGGCGACCTGCGCCATCCCGGAGATGTTCGCCCACAGGTTCCGGTGGGTGATGCGGACCGCCTTGGGCGTAGCGGTGGAGCCGGAGGTGAGCTGCAGCAGCGCGGTGGCGTCCTCAGGGGTGTCGACCGGATCGGCGGCGCGCCCTGCCGACGCGAGATCCTCGGCGGTGACGGCCGTGAAGCCGCTGCCGCCCAACTTGCCCGCGACGTCGGAGAACGGGTCGCCGACGATCACGTGCTGCGCGCCGATCACGCCCAGCACCGCGAGCGTGTCCTCGGCATAGCGGGTGAGGTCGGTGCGGGCGGTCGGCTGGTGCAGCATCGTCACCGACCCGCCGGCCAGCCACACGGCCTGCGCGGCCGGGGCCACGTCGGCGGGCTGCCCGGCCAGGATCGCAACGGCGCTGCCCGGCCGCACCCCTTTGTCGGCGAGTACCGCCGCGCCACGCCGCGCGGCCTCGTGCACCTGCGACCAGGACGTGTGCGTGGGGGCGTGCGGCACACCGGTCGTCATGCCCTTGCCGGAGTCCGCGGCCCGCACCAGCGCGTCGATGAACCTGCTCATACCGGGCACACTATCGGGCGCGGCGCCGCTTCGCGGAGTACGCCCCGCCCGCCCTGGTCCGGGGCTCGGCGGCGGGTCAGGATTCGAGCGCCTCGGCGGCGTCCAGCCATTCGAGTTCGGTCGCCTCCAGGTCCGCGGCGACGGCTTTCAGCTCGGCGTTGAGCTCGGCGGCGGTCTCGTAGTCGGCGCCCACCGACGCCAACTTGTCGTGCAACGTCGCTTGTTTGCGGCGCAGCGACTCCATCCGCTTGTCCAGGCGCTGCAGGTCCTTCTTGAGCTGCCGCACTTCGCCGGAGCTGAGCGCGGCCACGCCATTCCCACCAGCACCGGCGCCGCCCGAGGGCTGCGTCATGCCCGGCGACTTCTCTTGTTCGGCAGGCCTTCTCACCGCGACACGGCGATCTTCCAGGTACTGATCCACGCCGCCCGGGCGATGCAGCACGGTGCCGTCGCCCGGCACCGCCAGCACCGTATCGGCCACCCGCTCCACCAGGTAACGGTCGTGCGAGACAACGATCAGCGTGCCCGCCCACGAGTCCAGCAGGTCCTCCAGCGCCGCGAGCGTGTCCGTGTCCAAGTCGTTGGTCGGCTCGTCCAGCAGCAGCACGTTCGGCTCCGACGCGAGTACCCGC
>JBIQMQ010000206.1:0-4572 GCA_044463185.1 Nakamurella lactea
CTCTACGGTGAGTTCCTCACCAACGCGCAGGGCGAGGACGTGGTGGCCGGCATCCGCACGCCGCGTCCGCTCGCCGAGATGGAAAGCGTTCTGCCGCAGGCGTTCTCGCAGCTTGTGGATACGATGCACTCGCTGGAGGCGCACTACGGCGACATGCAGGACATGGAGTTCACCGTCGAGGACGGCCGGCTCTACCTGCTGCAGACCCGCACCGGCAAGCGCACCGCTGCCGCGGCCGTGCAGATCGCGGCCGACCTGGTGGCGGAGGGGGTCATCGACAGGAACGATGCGCTGCGCCGCATCCAGCCGGAGCAGCTGGACCAACTGCTGCACCCGGCGATCGACGCCTCGGCCAAGGGCGAGCCGCTGACGGTGGGCCTGAATGCGTCGCCGGGCGCCGCGGTGGGAGCGATCGTGCTGGACGCCGAGACCGCCGAATCGCGGGCGCATGGCGGCGAGGCCGTGGTGCTGGTGCGCTTCGAGACCGCACCGGACGACATCGCGGGCGTGGTCGCCGCCCAGGGCGTGCTGACCGCCCACGGCGGCATGACGTCACACGCGGCGGTGGTCGCCCGCGGTATGGGCAAGCCGTGCGTGGCCGGCGCCCCGGGCCTGACGATCGACCTGGAAGCGCGCACGGTGACGATCGGCGAGCGGGTGTTCGCCGAGGGCGATGTCATCACGCTCGACGGCGCGACCGGCGAGGTCTTCGACGGTGCGCTGCCGCTGGTGCCTGTGACGGTCTCGGAGAGTTTCAGCACGATCCTGTCCTGGGCGGACGACGTGCGGCGGCTGGGCGTGCGCGCCAACGCCGACACCGGACCGGATGCCCGGAAGGCTCGGGAGTTCGGGGCCGGCGGAATTGGGCTGTGCCGCACCGAGCACATGTTCATGGACCCGGCCCGCCTGCCCGCGGTGCGGCGCATGATCCTGGCCTCCGATGACGCCGAACGGGCCGCGGCGCTCGACGAGATCCTGCCCATGCAGCAGGGCGATTTCGAGGAGATCTTCAGCGCGATGAGCGGACTCCCGGTGACGGTGCGGCTGCTCGACCCGCCGTTGCACGAGTTCCTGCCGTCGCTCACCGATCAGGCGCTGACCGTGCAGAAGCTCGAGCTCACCGACGGGTCGGCCGCGGACATCGACGCCGCATCCGCGCTGCTGGCCCGGATCCGTTCGCTCGCCGAGCAGAACCCGATGCTGGGGTTGCGTGGCGTGCGGCTGGCGCTGGTGTTCCCGCAAATCCCGGTGATGCAGGTGCGCGCAATCGCCCGGGCGGCGCTCGCGGTGGCTGCGGCCGGCGAGGACCCGCGACCGGAGATCATGATTCCGCTCGTGGCGTTCGACGAGGAACTGAAGCGAATGCGCGAACTCGTGGAGCGGGTGATGACCGAGGAGTTCGAGGCCGCCGGACGCTCGGTGGAGTACACCGTGGGCACCATGATCGAACTGCCGCGGGCGGCGCTCTGCGCGGACGAGATCGCGGAGCACGCCGACTTCTTCTCCTTCGGCACCAACGACCTCACGCAGACGACGCTCGGCATCTCCCGCGACGATGCCGAGGGCGCGTTCCTCGCGCGGTATCGGACGGACGGCGTGATCCCCACCAATCCGTTCGCCTCGGTGGACGCGGATGGGGTCGGCCAGCTGGTGGAGATGGGCGTCCGCAAGGGACGCTCCGTGAAGCCCGACCTGCACGTGGGCGTGTGCGGCGAACACGGCGGCGACCCGGCGTCGATAGCGGTGTTCGACCGCATCGGCCTGGACTACGTCTCGTGCTCCCCATACCGGGTGCCGATCGCGCGGTTCGCCGCGGCCCGGGCGGTGCTCGAGAAGTAGGCCAGCGTGCCGAAAGGCCTTGCCCGACGTCGGTCGTGATGACGACATGTCAAGTCGGGCAAGGCCTTTCGCGTACGGGTCAATGGCCGTAGAGTGGTCGGCGACGGGGCCGTCGCGAGGGAGTCGATCATGGGTGTTCCGGCGATCCGGAGCGAGTTGGCAGCGGCCGAGAAGCGGGGCGTCCGCCGGACGGTGGCGTCGTTCACCTTCTGTATCGCGGCCTTGATCGTCGGCGCCGTGGTGATGAGTTCCCAGTTCAGCGATGTGGGCGGATTCGGCGTCTATTTGTGGAGCATGGTGCTCCTCGGCGCCGCGATCATCGCGGGCGTGCTGGCGGCGATCCTCATCCCGTACTTGGGCGAGGTGCGCCACTCCGCCCGACGGTGACGGGCTCTCTGACGGTCTGACGCGTTTGGCCGCGGGCAGTCTCTGTGGGACGCTGGGGGAGTGACTACCCCAGAGCCGTCGTCCGACACGCCCGCCACGGACGGGCAGGATGCGGAGCAGCCGGTCGAGCAGCCGCTCGACACCAAGGCCAGGTTCCGCGAGGCACTAGAGCGCAAGCGTCAGCGGCATGCCGCCGGCGGCAGCGCGGGCATCGGCGACGCCAAGGTGCCCGGCGCACACGGCGCCGCCGGAGCCAAGAGGGTCTTCCGCCGCAAGAGCGGCTGACGCGCTGCCGGGATTACCGGCGTTCGGCAGGGCCAGGCTTGTGCGGCCTCCACCGGATCCGTCAGCGGTGACGTGCGGGCAGCGCGACACCCTGGTTGCCGCGCTGCCCCGTGTCGTCATTGGCCGACGTATCGGTAGACGTTCCACACGTCTGTCTCGACCCGCCACACGCCACCGGAGATGACGCTAGTGGGCACGACGGCGCATTCGTTGCCAGTCGCCGTTGCCCCCCGGTACATGTCGCCGATGTCAAGTGTTTGGTTGGGCACCACACCGCACGATTGCGAATTCTCGAAGTCCGAATAGACGACACCGTTCGACCCGACAAAGTTGATTCGTGTCTCGACCCACGGGACTTCCGGCTCGCTTGCCAGGTGCGTGAATGTCACCGGCACCATGACGTACGACCATCCCGGATTCGGTGGGTCGTTGAACATGTTCTCCTGCTGAATCTGCGGCCATGCGTCCGTGACTGTGTGACCGAGCCGAAGTGTCCAGCTGCCGAGAGTGAATGATGTGCCGGCCGAGTACGGGCTCGTGCGCGATAGACCGCGGTGAGGATCCGGAGCGACTTTCTTGGTCGGCGCGGAGGTGCGTGTCGTGGTCGCGTAGCCCGATTTGCTGCCAGTGACGCGCACCGTGATTGCTTTGCCCGTCAGCGATGTCGAAAGCCTCAACGTCGACTTCGTCGCGCTCCCGATTGCGACACCGTCGGCATACCAGCGGTACGTCAATGTGGTCCCGGGTGTCCATGAGCCCGGCCTGGCGGTGAGCACGTTGGTGACTGCGGCAATGCCAGCGATAGTCGGAGTCGCCGTGCGAAGGGCCTTGCCCACCGCCACAGTCGGCGCCGAGGTCCGTGTGACCCGGACGTAGCCCGCGCGGGTTCCGGTCACGCGTACGGTGATCCGCTTGCCGAGACTTGCGGCGGTCACTGTGAGCGCGGAACTCGTGCCACCCGTGATCGGTCTGCCTGCCGCCAGCCACTGATAGGTCAGCTTCGTTCCCGCTGTCCAGGTGCCGGGCCGCACCGCCAGCCGGGAGCCGATTGCTGGCGATCCCACGACGGTCGGTGCCGGCGCCACGAGGACCCCCGCGGCGACTCGGGGTGTTGGCGCAGATTTTCTGGTCACCGCGCTGTATCCGGCCAGGCTGCCCGAGACACTCACCGTGATTCGTTTTCCGAGCATTGCCGGTGTGAGCGTCAGTTTGGAGGCCGTTGCCTTTGCGATAGGGACACCCGCCGCGAGCCACTGGTAGGTCAGCTTCGCTCCCGCAGCCCAGATGCCCGGTCGCACCGCCAGCAGCCTTCCGACCGAGGAAGTTCCGACGATCGTCGGCGTTGCGGATGCCAGGGTCTCGGAAGCCTGCCACGTCGTCGTGTGAACGGCGGAGGGCTGAAGAGGTGGGCTAGCAGCAGCCGTAGGCGCCAGGGCCACCGTGGTGGCAGCGGCGACGAACAATACAGATAGTCGTAAACAGCGTGAACGTGACATGTCACAAATACTCGGACTATGCGGGACGTATCGTCAATCCGTAGATGGCGTATCCCGCGATGCTACGGCGGCGCATCGCTCCTGTTCGCGACTGGGGCGATCCGTTTCAGGTTCCGCTGCCGATTCGACGATTACCCGTCGAAGGCGGCGAGGATTTCGTCGGCGGCGGCGACCGCGGTGACGGCGCCGGACAGCACCTCGGGCTCCAGCCGGGCTCGGGCCGCCCGCACCGCCTCGGATGCGGCCAGCCGGGCCAGCAGCGCGTCCGCCACCAGGTGATCGGCCAGCGCCCACTGCTGCGCGGAGCGCTTCGCCGCGATGCCGGCCGCGCCGAGCGACTCCCGATGCCGGCCGATCAGCTCCCACACCGTGTCGACGCCCTCACCGGTCAGGCCGGAACAGGTCACCACCTTCGGGACCCACCCCGCGGAGTCCCCGCCGCCACCGCGCATCAGCCGGAACGCGCCGGCGAGCTCCCGCGCCGCCGAACGGGCGTCCGGGGCGGCGTCCCCCTCGGCCTTGTTGATCGCCACCACGTCGGCGATCTCCAACACCCCGCGCTTGA
>JBIQMQ010000207.1:0-4499 GCA_044463185.1 Nakamurella lactea
CCGCGCAAGCACCTCACGCTGGTGCACAAGACGAACGTGCTGGTGCACGCCGGGCAGCTGTGGAGTCGCATCGTCGAGGAAATCTCGATGGAGTTCCCCGACGTGACCGTCGCCTACACGCACGTGGACGCGGCGATGATCTACCTCGTGAACGACCCGTCGCGCTTCGACGTGGTGGTCACCGACAACCTGTTCGGCGACATCTTCACCGACCTCGCGGCCGCGGTCACCGGCGGCATCGGGCTGGCCGCCTCCGGCAACCTGGACGTCTCGCGCGCCAACCCGTCGATGTTCGAGCCGGTGCACGGCAGCGCGCCCGATATCGCCGGCAGTGGTACCGCCGACCCGACCGCCACCGTGCTGTCCGTGGCACTGCTACTCGACCACCTGGGCCGCACCGACGAGGCGCGCCGCGTGGAGGCCGCCGTCGCGTTCGACCTGGCCACCCGAGCCCCCGGATCCGCCGGCCGCACCGAGGCCATCGGCGACCGCTTGGCGGCGCTCGCGGCAAGCTGACGTGGGTGCTTCGGCTGCGTCTCTCGCCGCAGCAGCGGGTATGACGCCGTTCGCGGGCATGCCCGCGCGGGCTGCGTCATGCCCGCCGGGCCCCGCGGATCCGGACCCGGGACGGCGGGCGGCGACGCTGTGTGCGATACTGTCCCCATGCGTATCGCTGCGATGATTATCAGCTAGCGCGTCGGCTATCCTCGCCGGCGCGCAGACCTCCCGTACCCCGGGAGGTCTTTTGTTTTCCGGGGCGGAACCGTCGTCACCCTCGACGGCCCGCCCGGGCTCGACCGTGACAGCGCACCTCGAGCGCGCGTGGCTGGCACAGCACGCTCGGGACCGGCGCGTACCGGCGGCGCTCTCGCCGCGGCGTTTCGACGGAATGAAAGGCCCTTCACCATGGCACCCGGCTCCGATCTGCCACTCGGCGACTCGTTCCACGTGTTCGACACGACCCTGCGGGACGGCGCGCAGCGCGAGGGCATTACCTACTCGGTGGCCGACAAACTCGCCGTCGCCACCCTGCTCGACGAACTGGGCGTCGGGTTCATCGAAGGCGGCTGGCCCGGCGCCGTGCCCAAGGACACCGAATTCTTCGCGCGGGCCGCCGACGGCGAGCTCGACCTGAAGACCGCGACCCTGGTGGCGTTCGGCGCCACCCGCAAGGCCGGGGTGAAGGCGGCCGACGACCCACAGGTCCGGGCGCTCCTCGACTCGCGCGCCTCCGTGGTGACACTGGTCGCGAAGTCGGACATCCGGCACGTCGAGCGAGCGTTGCGCACCACGGCCGAGGAGAACCTGGCCATGGTCTCCGATACCGTCTCGCTGCTGGTCGCCGAGGGCCGACGCGTGTTCCTGGATTGCGAGCACTTCTTCGACGGCTACCGGTTCGACCGCGACTACGGCGTGCGGGTCGCCCAGGCGGCCGCCGAGGCCGGCGCGTCGGTCGTGGTGTTGTGCGACACCAACGGCGGCATGCTGCCCTCCGGCATCGGGACGATCGTCGGGGAGGTGCTCGAGCGCACCGGGCTGCGGCTGGGCATCCACTGTCAGAACGACACGGATTGCGCGGTCGCCAACACCATCGCGGCCGTCGAGGCCGGGGTGACGCACGTGCAGTGCACCGCCAACGGGTACGGCGAGCGACCGGGCAACGCCAACTTGTTCTCCGTGGTCGGCAACCTGGTCACCAAGATGAACATGCCGGTGCTGCCCGAGGGACGGCTCACCGAGATGGTGCGGGTGTCGCACGCGATCGCCGAGCTGGCGAACCTGGTGCCGGACACCCACCAGCCCTACGTCGGGTCCGTGGCGTTCGCGCACAAGGCCGGCCTGCACGCATCCGCGATCAAGGTCGACCCGGTGATGTACAACCACATCGACCCGGCCGTCGTGGGCAACGACATGCGGATCCTGATCACCGAGATGGCCGGCCGGGCCTCGGTCGAGCTGAAGGCCGCGGAGCTCGGCGTGGACCTGTCCGCCCGGCCGGACGTCGTCTCCCGCGTGGTCGACACCGTCAAGAGGCGCGAGGCGCAGGGCTGGTCGTACGAGGCCGCCGACGCCTCGTTCCTGCTGCTGCTGCGCAGCGAGGTGGCGCGGGCGGACGGGCTCGTGGAGGACCACCCGACCGGGGATTCCCGGATCGGCCCGCGGGCCGCGGCCCGCCCGTTCACCATCGAGTCGTACCGGGTGATCGTGGAGCACAACGGATCCGGCGGCGCCAAGTCGGAGGCCACCGTGAAGGTGCTGGTCGGGGGCGAACGTGTGATCGTCACCGCGGAGGGCAACGGCCCGGTGAACGCGCTGGACTCAGCGCTGCGGCAGGCCGTGGTGGCGCACTATCCGCAGCTCGCCGGGGTGGAACTGTCCGACTACAAGGTGCGCATCCTGGCCGGCCGGGCCGGCACCGGCTCGGTGACGCGTGTGCTGGTGACCTCCACCGATCCCCACTCGGACTGGACCACCGTGGGCGTGCACGCCAACGTGGTGGAGGCGTCGTTCCGGGCGCTGGTGGACGCCCTGCTGTACGCGGCCGCGCGGGACCGGGACGCCGCCATAGACCGGGACGCCGCGCGGGACCGGGAAGCGGCCGGGCGTTAGGCTGGGCGCGCATCGCGGCCGCCGCGGCCGGCGGTGATACATCGGCGGAAAGGATTCCCGTGCGCCTCGCCCGCATCGCCCACCCCGAAGGTATGTCGTTCGTCGCTATCGACGGGCCGGACGGTTCCGCTTCCGCCCGGGAGATCGCCGACCATCCCTTCGGCAACCCGACGTTCACGGGCCGTCGCTGGGACCTCGCGGATGTGCGCCTGCTGGCGCCGATCCTGCCGAGCAAGGTGGTGGCCATTGGCCGGAACTATCACCAGCACGCGGTCGAACTCGGCAACGCGGTGCCCACCGAGCCGATGGTGTTCTTGAAACCGTCCACCTCGGTCATCGGTCCGGGGACGCCGATCGTCCTGCCGGCCGCGTCGCAGCGGGTCGATTACGAGGGCGAGCTGGCGGTGGTGATCGGCCGGCCCTGCCGCAAGGTGCGGGCCGAGGACGCGCAGGGCGTCATCCTCGGCTACACCTGCGCCAACGACGTCACGGCCCGCGACCTGCGGCGGCCGAACGGCCCGTGGACGCGCGGTAAGGGATACGACACGTTCTGCCCGCTGGGTCCGTGGATCGAGACGGAGCTGGACCCTTCGGATCTCACCGTCACCACCACGGTCAACGGCGAGGTGAAGCAGGACGGCCACGTCAGCGAAATGATCTTCACCATCAGCGAGCTGATCGAGTACGCATCGGAGATCATGACGCTGTTGCCGGGGGATGTGGTGCTCACCGGGACCCCGGAGGGCGTCGGACCGCTGGCCCCCGGGGACTCGGTGAGCGTCGCCGTCTCCGGGGTGGGGGAGCTGACGAACCCGGTCGCTGCCGCTTAGCGCCAGCCGGCGCCCGCCGCGTTGCGTGCCGAGTGCTTCTTGTCCTTGCCCGGCCAGTGCGAGTCACCGTGGTGCCACCGCGTGTTGTCGCTGCGGTCGATCATGCCGGTGGGGTAGTCGACGAACCAGGCGAAGACCGCCGCGTCGTCGCCACCGATGGCCGATTTCTGCACGCCGACCACCAGAGCCTTGCCCTGGGTGCGGTCCACGAAGCTGGAGAACACGATGCCGGCGATCTCGCGGGACGTGGTGTGCCGCCACGCGGTGCCGCCCGGGTTCGCAAAGTCCATGAGGGTGGCAGCGACCGTGTCGTTGGCCAGTTCGTCGACCCGGTCCGTATTGCCGTCACCCCAGGCCGCTACGAGCTGTTTGGCGTACTCGACGGCGGTCATCTCCGTCTTCGGGTAGTCGACGAAGCGGGCGATGATCGCGGCGTGATCGCCGCCGACCTTGGCCTCTTCCACGCCGATCACCAGCGCCTGGCCGAGTTCCCGATTGACGAAGCTCGAGAACATGATGCCCACGATGTCGCGTGAACTGGTGTGCACCCACGCGTCCCCGGCAGGGTTGGCGCTCCCGATGAGCGTGTCGGCGACCTCGGGCGTGGCCAGCGCGGTGATCCGCGCGGCGTCGACGTCGCCCCACGCCTCGACGAGATCCATGGCGTATTGCACCGCGGGACGCTGGCGTTCCTTGTCCCAGTTGGATCCGAAGTGATTCGACCACGTCGCGGCGTTCGCGCCGGGGGCTGTGGTTCCCACTGGGCCGGCGAGCGCTGGCGTCGTGGCGGCCAGTGTGGTGACCATGGCAGCAGCGATCGCTGTGCCGACGATTCTTCCTTTCATGACATCCTCCCTGTGCCTCGCACAAGCGTCGTCCGGATGACGCGCTGCCCTGTCGCGTTCCCGATCACGCGCAGTCCCAAACGGTCAACGCTGCGTGCGCACGGCCGGTGCGAGAGGGGGGTGCACAGCCTGTACTATGAGTACTCGGCGCGCTCGAGAGAGCGGGCCATTGGGGTATGGTGTAATTGGCAACACAGCTGATTCTGGTTCAGCC
>JBIQMQ010000208.1:0-4496 GCA_044463185.1 Nakamurella lactea
CGGTGTAGACGATGATCTGCGCGAAGCCCAGGAACTCGGCCTCCTGCACGATGTACAGCACGCCGAGGCAGAGCATCGTCACCACGAGCCACAGGGCCGAGTGCACCGCGCCGCGGGAGAAGAGCATGCCCACGCCGCCGATGAGCGCCAGCGGCGCCACGATCCAGAACACGATCTGCTCGGCCCCGCCCGCACCCCCTTGGGCGACGGCATCGCCCGCCGCCAGCGCGGCGGCGCTCAGAGATGCGATCACGATTGGTCCCCTCGCGAGATGGCGTTCTTGACCCGCTCGGCCGACTCTCCGGTGGCCACGCCGACCGGCGGCAGCGGCGGCGGCTGCGGGATCTTGTCGCCGGCCGCCCGGCGGGCGTCGTTGAACTCCTTGAGCAGTTCCGGCCCGCGCACGTAGTAGTCCTTCTCGGTGCCCAGGCGCGGCGGATGCGGCGGCTGCTCCATGCCCGGCAGCAGCGGCGCCAGCAGCTGCTCCTTGGTGTAGATCAGGTTCTGCCGGTCGTCGTCCGCGGTCTCGTACTCGTTGATCATGGTCAGCGACCGGGTCGGGCAGGCCTCGACGCACATGCCGCAGCCGATGCACCGCAGGTAATTGATCTGGTAGTCCTTGGCGTAGCGCTCGCCGGGCGAGTACCGCTCGTCGGGGGTGTTCGAGCCGCCCTCGACGTAGATGGCGTCCGCGGGGCAGGCCCACGCGCACAGCTCGCAGCCGATGCACTTCTCCAGGCCGTCGGGGTGCCGGTTGAGGCGATGCCGCATGCGGTAGCGCGGGGACACCGGTGCCGGGTTGACGGGGTAGTCCTCGGTGACCACGCCGCGGAACATCGTTCCGAACGTGACCCCGAAGCCCTTGATCGGATCAAGAATCGACATCGGCCGATCCTCCCTTCTCGCTGGGCCCTTCGCCGGCCCCCGTGACGGCCGCGCGGGCGGTAGCGCCCACCGTGGCCGTTCGTTTCGGAATCGCAGGTACCACGAGGTCCATCGGCGGCACCGGGAACGAGGCCAGCGACGGGCCGACCACCCCCGCCTCACCGTGATGGGACGGGGCCACCGCGGGGACTGCGTCATACTCGTCGTCCCCGTCGGCGTCGGCGTCCTCGTCCCGCGCCGGCCAGAAGGCCACGGCGAGCAGCACCACGATCAGCGGGACGCCCATCCACAGCAGCACCTGCGTGGTGGTGAGGTCGGTGGCGGTGTTGAGCACGCGCGCCACGCCGACCAGCAGGATCCAGGCCAGCGAGACCGGCACCAGCACCTTCCAGCCCATGTGCATGAACTGGTCGTACCGGAACCGGGGCAGCGTGCCGCGAATCCACACGAAGAAGAACATGAAGCAGAGCGTCTTCGCGAAGAACCAGAGCACCGTCCAGTAGCCGGTGTTCGCGCCCTCCCACAGCGACAGCGGCCACGGTGCCCGCCAGCCGCCGAGGAACAGCGTGGTGGCGAGGGCCGAGACGTTGATCAGGTTGATGTACTCGGCCAGGAAGAACAGGCCGAAGCGCATCGACGTGTATTCGGTGTTGTAGCCGCCGACCAGCTCCGACTCCGCCTCGGGCAGGTCGAACGGGGCGCGGTTAGTCTCGCCGACCATGGCGATCACGTACACGATGAACGAGATCGGCAGCAGCCACACGTACCAGCCGGCCTCCTGCTGGGCCACGATCGCCGAGGTGGACAGCGTCCCCGCGTACAGGAACACCGCCACGAACGACAGGCCCATGGCGATCTCGTAGGAGATCATCTGCGCCGCGGAGCGCAGGCCGCCGAGCAGCGGGTAGGTGGAGCCGGACGCCCAGCCGCCGAGCACGATGCCGTAGATGCCGATGGAGGCCGCGATCAGCGCCAGCAGCACGCCGACCGGAAGGTCCGTGAGCTGCATGGCGGTGTCGTGGCCGAACATGCGCACGGGGCCGCCGACCGGGATCACCGAGAACGTGAGGAAGGCGGGGATGCCGGCCATGATCGGGGCCGCGACGTACACGACCTTGTCGACCATCCGGGGCATCACGCCCTCTTTGAAGATGAGCTTGAGCGCGTCGGCCAGCGGCTGCAGCAGGCCGAACGGGCCGTGCCAGTTGGGGCCGGGGCGGTGCTGCATGCGGCCCACCACGCGGCGCTCGAACCAGATCATGAACAGCGTGAGCAGCAGCAGCAGCGCGAAGATCGCCACGGCCTTGATCAGCATCAGCCACACGGGGTCGTTGACCAGCAGGCTGCGCACCGACAGCGCGTCGGCGTCGACGGCCCGCAGCGCGGGGCCGGTGGTCGGCAGCATGGATGCCAGCGCAGTCGTCATTTTCGGCCTCCCATTCCGGTGACCAGGTCGCCGAGCCGGCCCTCGGTGTTCAGTTCGCGGAACGCGGGATCTTCGGGCACCAGTGCGTCGGCGGGGGCGGCGGTCACCGCCACGCTGTCGCCTGCGCTCGCGCCGAGCGACGACGCCAGTGAGGAACCGGCGATGCGGCCGGGCAGCCACACCACGTCGTCGACCATTTCGGTGACGGTGAGCGGCACCGTCACGGCGCCGGCCGGGCCGGAGACGGTGACCAGGGCGCCGTCGACCAGGCCCAGCCGCGCGGCGGTCGCCGCGGACAGCCGCGCCGCGACCGGCCGGCGGGTGCCGACCAGGTTCGCCTCGCCGTCCTCGGCGCGCGAGCCGTCCAGCAGCAGCCGCCAACTGGCCAGGGTGAGCGGACCGGCGGGCTTCGCCGCCGCGGCCGGGTAGCTGGCCGCCCCCGCGCGGGTGATCTCGTGGGCCCCGAGCCGCGCCATGTCGTCCGCGGCGGCCTTCGGGGTCTGTGTGAACAGGTCGACGTCCATCTCGACGCCGAGCGTGTCCAGCACCCGGGCGTCGTCCAGGCCGCCGGCGTGCTTGAGAGCGGTGTTAAACGGCCGGATGCGGCCCTCCCAGTCCAGGTAGGCGCCGGACTTCTCCGGGGCGGCAGCCACCGGGAAGACGACGTCGGCGAGCTCGGTGACCTCGCTGTGCCGCAGTTCCAGGCTCACCACGAAGCCTGCGGCGGCGACCGCGGCCCGCGCGGCTGCCGGATCGGGCAGGTCGTCGAGCTGCACCCCGCCGATCACCAGGCCGGCCAGCTCGCCGGCCGCGGCGGCGGCCAGGATGCCGGCCGTGTCGCGGCCCGGCGCCGCGGGGATCGCGGCCTGCCAGGCGGCCTCGACCTGCGCGCGAGCGGCGTCATCCACAACCAGGCGTCCGCCGGGCAGCAGGCTCGGCGCCGCGCCGGCGTCCAGGGCTCCGCGCTCGCCGGCCCGCCGGGGCACCCACGCCAGCTTCGCGCCGGTGCGCTCCGCGAGCTTCGCGACGGCGGTGAGCAGTCCGGGCACGGCCGCGGCCCGCTCGCCGACCAGGATCACGGCGCCCTCGGTGGTCAGGCCCGCCGGGTCGTCCTCGCCCGCCAGGGACGCCACCGCGGCGCTCTCGCTGCCAGGCGCCGCCGGGATCAGGGTGCCGCCCATCTTGTGCAGCCCGTAGGAGCCGTAGGGGGCGATCGACGTGACCTGCGTGCCGTTCTTGCGCGCCGCCTTGCGCAGCCGCAGGAACAGGATGGGGCATTCCTCTTCCGGCTCCAGCGCGACCAGCAGCACATTCCGTGCCGCCTCCAGCGCACGGTAGGTGACGCCGCCGGTCTCCGGGGAGACGCCGACGACGCGGTCGGCCAGGAAGGCGAGCTCCTCGGCGGAGTGCGCCCGGGCGCGGAAGTCGACGTCGTTGGTGCCGAGCGCGACCCGGGCGAACTTGGCGTAGGCGTAGGCGTCGGTCACGGTGAGCCGGCCGCCGGCCAGCACGCCGACGCCGCCGGCGGTCTTGGCCTTGGCCAGTCCCTCGGCGGCTGCGGCCATGGCGTCCGTCCACGAGGCCGGTGCCAGCACGCCGTCGGCGCCGCGCACCAGCGGGGTGGTGAGCCGATCGTCGTGCGTCACATAGCGGAACGCGAACCGACCCTTGTCGCAGTTCCACTCCTCGTTGACTTCGCCGTTCTCGCCGGCGTAGCGGCGCAGGATCTTGCCGGAGCGGTGGTCGGTGCGCAGTTCGCAGCCGGCCGAGCACAGTTCGCAGATGGTCGGCGAGGACACCAGGTCGAAGGCCCGGGAGCGGAACCGGTACGCGGTCGAGGTGAGCGCCCCCACCGGGCAGATCTGAATGGTGTTGCCGGAGAAGTACGACTGGAACGGAACCTCGGGCCCGGTGCCGACCTGCTGGCGCACGCCGCGGCCCAGCATGTCGATGAACGGGTCGCCGGCGATCTCCTCGGAGAACCGGGTGCAGCGGTAGCACAGCACGCACCGGTCGCGATCGAGCAGGATCTCGGTGGAGATCGCGATCGGCTTCAGGAAGGTCCGCTTGGCCTCCTTGAACCGGGATTCGCCCGCGCCGTGGGCCAGCGACTGGTTCTGCAGCGGGCACTCGCCGCCCTTGTCGCACATCGGGCAGTCCAGCGGGTGGTTGGTGAGGATGAACT
>JBIQMQ010000209.1:0-4491 GCA_044463185.1 Nakamurella lactea
TGGTGGTCACCGTCGAGCCGTGCACCATGTGTGCCGGGGCGGCGGTGCTGGCCCGCGTCCAGGCGGTGGTGTTCGGCTGCTGGGAGCCGAAGACGGGGGCCGCGGGGTCGCTGTGGGACGTGCTGCGGGACCGGCGGCTGCCGCACCGCGTGGAGGTGCGCGGTGGGGTGCTTGCCGACGAGTGCGCCGCTGTCCTCGCCGATTTCTTCGCCGCCCACCGATAGCTTCCGCGAAGGTACGCGAGAACGCCTAGGGCACCTCGACGACCGTCGTCACCGATGACTCGGCTCCGTTGGCCAGCAGCAGGGAGACCTCGACCGCGACGTTGCTGCCGGCTGGGATCGTCCCGAAGCGGTAGACGTGCCGCGACAAGTCCGCGGACAGGTCGCCCAGGCTTTCCGAATCGGTCCACCCGGAGTCCGACCCGTCGGCTCCGGCGGTGCGAAACCGCGGGCGCAGTATGCCGTTCGGGTCCAGGACAGCCCTCGATGCGGTGGTGCCGCCGGGCAGTACCGCAGTGGCGCCGGCGGCTGACAATGTGCCGTTGCCGGCGTCGGCTAGCTGCACGATCACCGGGATCGGAGCGCCGTCGCCACCGCTGTACCAGAACGGAATCCCGGTCGCACGCTCCTGGTCGAGATAGACGGGCAGATCGATGGCGCCGTCGCTGACGTGGAAGAACGCGAATTCGTCCCATCCGGTTGCCGTATCGTCACCCACCTCGATCGGCGACGAACGCAAGTAGGCGATCGAGCCGTCGGCGAGCACCGCACCCAGTCGGAGCGCGCCACCAACCACCAGCCCGCGTACGCCTGGGTTGAACCGGGCGGATGCGGCGAACGTTCCGTCATTTCCGTTCGAGACGTCAAGTGCCGTCAGGCCGACAAAATCCGTCGGGATATCCATTCGGGCGATCCGGCCGTGGAAGTCGGCCAGGAACTGCGACCAGAGCGAACCTCCGCCCAGGGCCATGTATGACGGATCCGCGGTGTCGGCGCTGGGTGGCAGATACACCGACAGGCCGGATGAGTGGCGGACGGCCTCCCCTGCCCACTGGGTCACGACCGTGGCATCGAGTGCCTCGAGCAGCTGTTGCGCGGCGTCACCCAAGGCGCCGCCGCCGTGGGTGAGGACGGTGGCCCACGACCCCAGATCGACCAGTCTCGCATCGCTGGCCGGGTCGGGGCTGCGTCCGTACTCCCAGGCAGACGCGCGGGCGCGCGCCAACCAGGCCAGCTCGTCGTCGGTACCGCCCACCACGGTGACCGCCGACAGGTATCCCAGCGCGATGTCGAGCTGATCCATGCGGGTCAGGTCCACCAGACTGATCGTCGATTGCTGCCCCTGTGGGGTGGTCGCGTAGTAGTCGCCGTAGGCGGATACGACGTGTCCGGCGAGTTCGTCCGCCGAGTCGGCGGCGTTGGCCCGCTCCAGGAACGTCCAATCCCAGCCGGCATTGGGCTCGGTTTCGGCCGAGGCGAGGAGCCGGTCGGACAGCGGTGCCAGCGCCATGGCCACATCCCATTCGGCCATGAGACAGGCATCGAAGCCGATCAGGTCCAACGTGCTGCGGCCGGCTTGCCGCAGTCCGGCGGCGATGCCGTCGACGATCGCGGGCAGATCCAGCAGACGCGGCGCGCCGGTTTCGGCGGCGACTTCGTCGACCGCGGCTCCCACCCAGCCGGCCCCGTGGTCGGCGATGACGAGCGCGACTTTGGCGGTGGGAAAAGCGCGGATCCCCGCGGCCACGAAGGCCGCCAGCGTCTGCGCGTTGCTCATCGGAAGGTCCGGCAGATCGGCGATCAGCTGCGCCTGACCGGCGACCATGGTGATCAACTGTGTGCCGCTGCCCTCGGGGATTCCCGGCAGCGAATCCGCCGCCGTATAGCCCCGGGACTCGTCGCTGTGCGGCGAGCGGTCCAGCAGCGACAGGACGCGGACTCCCGGGTCGCGGGTACTGCTGGCCTCGTAGACGTCGTCCAGGATCGCGGCCTCCAGATCGTTGCCGGCCGCCTGATAAGCAAGCACCAACCACCCTGGGCTGGGCGGTGCGAGATTTTCCGGCAATGCTTCCGCTATCGGCCCTGCAGCGATGCTGCCCGGCAATTCCTGGTCCGACCCGAGCGGATAGCCGGTGTCTGTTTCGCTGGGCACACCGGAAACGGGCCCACCGGAGGGCGGCGTCATACTTTCTGCCGCTATCGGGCGCCCGGCGATCTGACAGCCGGCGATCAGCGTCAGTGCTGCAGTGATGAGACAGATGGTGGTGCGGCGCAGGCGCCCGTGGTGGCTCATGGTCACTTTCGCGGGTGTGGTGATGCTCCGGCAGGGGGCTACTGCAGAGCGGCGACGGCCGCGGGCTTGCGTGATGCGGGGCGTGGCGGAGTGCGCCGGCCGATCACGAAGGTCAGAGAGGTGATGACAACGGCGATGACGATGCTCCCGACGACTCGCGGTATGTCCTGGTCGCTGCCGGGCACCCGGGACAGCAGCATCAGGATGCTGGTGCCGCCGATGCCGAGCAGGATCGTGAGCACGATGGTCGGCAGCCAGCGCGTGCGTCCGCATGCATGCGCCCAGATCCATCCGAGAAGGCCTGCGGCGATCGCAGTGCCGATCATGATTCCGACCACGCCCCAGGCGAGCGCCATCCAGCCGCCGTTGCGATCCCCGGCGGCACCCGTGATGACGCCGATGAGTGCGCCGAGGAAAGCGCCGGCCAGACAGGCCGGCCAGAGCAGTGCTGTCAGCACTATTGCGTGCCGCGCGGGCGGGCGCACGGTGGGTTGGCTGTGCGCCGGTGTCCTTTGCATCGGTGTCTCCTGACCATTTCATCGGCCCGGGTTCACCACAGGCGACGCCGGTCGAGGAAGCATAAGTCACCACGGCGAGCAATCCAACAGGCCGGCATCCTGGCTCCGGGTCGCGGCACGCGACCAGCATCGGGTGCCGGCTCGCAGACCAGCGCGCCTGACTGGTCGAACGGTTCCTCGCGGGCCGGTGCTGTCCGATTCGTGGTCCGGCGCTACCGCCGAATCCGGTACGCTATTTCACGGTAGCGTGTCCGAGCGGCCGAAGGTGCAGCACTCGAAATGCTGTGTGGTGCAAGCCACCGTGGGTTCAAATCCCACCGCTACCGCCGTAGGAGGTGAGCGAAAAGCGAGCTTGCTCGCTTTTCCGAACCGACGCCCGGCGGTTGAGGGAGCGTAGCGACCGATCACCGCGCGAGGAGCCGAGCGGAGAGCGAGCTTGCTCGCTCTCCCCGGTCTCCGTACGATGCCCTTCGGCTACTCCACCGGCGCGCGACGTGGGAACAGGTTGGCGATGGCGATCAGCGCCGAGATACCGACGATCACGTAGACGGTGCGAGCCGCTGCGGTCTGGTCGCCGAAAATCTTCGCCACCAGGTTGTAGTCGAAAGCACCGACGAGCCCCCAGTTGATGCCGCCCACGATTACGAGAATCGTTGCGACATAAAGAATCCAGCGCATTTTCTAGCCCTCCTCGTGTTTGAGTGCCAGGCCCAGAGCGAAGAAGGTCGGCGCCCACTCGCCGATGAACAGCCCCCATCGATCCGCCTGTGATTTGCCTTTCCCGCGTGCTGTCATCCACGACAGCATGGACAGCCCGATCGCGGCGAAACCCGCGGTGTAGGCGTGGCCGCTGCTTACGCCGAGGTCTGCGAGCTTCTTCACGGGGTTCCACGCCATCGCTTGCGCGACCTCGCGCACGTCCTCCTTGGTCGTCATGTCCGCGCTCCTTTCTGCCGTCCGACTGTCGGCCAGGCAGTCGGATGTACCCGGCGTGCTCGGCACCGAAACCCTCAGGGCGGCCGCCCACGGAAAGCCGGATAGGTGCCCGACATGCGGCTTCCCCGGTGCTAGCGTCGGCAGCGGAAACTGGCCGCCGCTGCGATGACCTGGCTCGCCTAGGTATGACGCCGCCCTCGGCCGCGCGTGCACCGCGCGTACCCGGCGCTTTCCGCATAATGGCTCCGTGGCCAGCGAACCGAAGACCAAACCGACCGACGCGGATGTTGAGGCCTTCCTGCACGCCGCCCAGCCTGCGCGGCGCGCCACCGAGGGACTGGAACTGGACCGCATCTTCCGGGCGGTCACCGGGGTCGACCCGGTGATGTGGGGGCCGTCCATGGTGGGGTACGGCTCGTACGAATACGTGTCGCCGGCCAATCCCCGCACCCGCGGCACCTGGCCGAAGACGGCCTTCTCGCCACGGCGCGCCGCGCTCACCCTGTACGGGCTGAAGGACCTGCCGGAGGGGGCGGCGCTGCTGCCGAAACTCGGCACCTTCACGGAGGGCGCCGGCTGCGTGTACGTGAAGAAACTGGCCGATATCGACCTCGACGTGCTGCGCGAGCTGATCGCAATCGCCTGGGGGCGCGACGATCGGTGATCCGGTCGATCCGCCCGACGGCAGATCGCCGGTGATGGCCCGGCCCCGCGCATGATTGCGCAGGGTTCTTACATTGTG
>JBIQMQ010000210.1:0-1548 GCA_044463185.1 Nakamurella lactea
TCGGCCGCGCCACGTTGGGGAAGACGACGGAGCGGCAACGGGAAGAGGGGTGACTGTGGTGCTCGCACACGGTGTTGTCTACGTGCACTCTGCACCGCCGGCGATCTGCCCGCACGTGGAGTGGGCGCTGTCCGGCGTACTCGGCGAACGCGTGTCGCTGGAGTGGACCGAGCAGAGCGCTGCGCCCGGGCAATTGCGGGCCAGCTCGGTGTGGAGCGCCGCCCCCGGCACCGCCGGCCGCATCGCCGCGGCGCTGCGCAAGTGGCACATGCTGCGGTTCGAGGTCACGGAGGAAGCCACCCCTGGATCCGACGGGGAACGAATCTGTTACCTGCCTGGCCGCGGCATCTGGCGCGCGGCGATGTCCGCCAGCGGCGACGCGCTGATCGGCGAATCGCAGGTGGCCGAGCTGGCCCGGCAGGCGACCTGCCTGGAGGAGTTGCGGGCGACGCTGGCCACTGCGCTCGGCGCGGAGGTCGACGCGGAGCTGGAGCCGTACCGAAGGGCCGGCGACGGCACGGCGATCACCTGGCTGCACCAGGTGGGCTGAGCAGGCCCTCGCGGCCGGTACTGTGAGGCCGTCATGGTTGCCTCTGCTGCTCCGTATGGTCGGAGATTGACGATCGCGCTGGTCGTGGCACTCCTCGTCATCACCGCAACGGGCGCCGGACTGGCGTATCTGGTGGGTCGCGACATCGCCATCGGGGGCGTGGCGACGGTCGACGGAACCGCGCCCGGCGGCTCGGCGTCCACCACGGTGACTCCCTCCACCGATCACGGCGCGGCCACCACCGCACCCGGTTCCACGACGTCGGGCGCCGCGTCCGGCACCGTCGCGCCCACCGGCCCGGTGACGGTCACGCTGTCGCCGAGCGCCGAGGCCGCGCCGCAGGCCCGGGACATCGCCGACCTGATCATGCGCTACTTCAACTCCATCAACCGGCATGACTACGACGCGTGGCTCACCACCGTCACCACCGCTCAGGCCCGCCGCGACCGGGACTCGTGGACGACCGACTACAGCACCACCCAGGACTCCGACATCTACATCTCGGACATCAATCAGGGCGATCCGCTCACGGTGCGCATGCAGTTCGTCTCGCACCAGGACGTGGCGTTCGCGCCGCCGCAGCTGCCCGCCGAATGCGTGCGCTGGGACGTGACCTACGAAATCCTGGACGAGGGCGTCGGCCTGCGGGTGGGCACCTCGGCGAAGGCACCGGCGATGGCGGCATGTTGAGCCGTGGGCGCGCGACGGCCGCCGCGCTCGGCGCCGCGGTTCTCGTGATCGTCGTGGCGTGCGCCGGGCCGACCGCGCCGTCGGAAACAACGGGCATGACGTCATCCCCGCGCCACTCCACCTCGTCAGCGACCACCGAACCGCTCGGCACCCAGGCGACCGAACCCCCCAGCTCCGCGGTCACGGTGGCTCCGTTACCGTCGACGTCGACGCCCGTCCCGCCGCCGACCTCCTCGCCGGAGCCCGCCGCGACGACCGCGACGAGCACCGTCCGCACCGCGATCTCCTCGAAACCGGGCACCAGCGTG
>JBIQMQ010000210.1:1648-4473 GCA_044463185.1 Nakamurella lactea
TCACCGGTCGGGAGGCCATCGGCACCGGCCTGCTCACCACCCGGCACGTGGGCGGGGTCATCCTGTTCGCGCCCGGCGGCGTCGTCGATGGCACGTCGCGCGGCACCCCGGCCCAGGTCGCAGCCGTCACCGCGGCGCTCCGCGCCGACGCGGCCGCCGACCCCACCGGAGTACCGCCACTCATCGCCACCGACCAGGAGTACGGGCTCGTCCAGCGGCTGAAGAACGGGTTCACCACCTTCCCGAGGGCCGCGGAGCTCGGCGCCATCGACGACCTCGACACGGCCACGGCGATCACCCGCCAGGTGGCCGCCGCGGCCGGAGCGGAGATGCGTGCCGTGGGCGTCACGGTCGACTTCGCGCCGGTCTTCGGCGTTCTCCCGGCCGACGGCGGCCCGTCCGCCATCGGACAATACGGCCGCTCCTACGGCGCGGACCCCGACCGGGTGGCAGCGCTGGTCGCCGCGGCGGTCACCGGGTATCAGAACGGCGGCGTGGTCGCCGCGATGAAGCATTTCCCGGGTCTGGCGCGCCTCGGTGCCGACTCGCACGTGACCCTGCCGACCCTGTCGGTGAGCTGCGCGGACTGGAACGCCCACGAGGCGATCCCGGCGCGCGCCGGGATCGACGCGGGCGCGCTCATGGTGATGACCGGGCACATGCTGCTGCCGGCGGCGGGCGACGCGACGCGCCCGGCCAGCATCTCGCCGGTCGTCGTTCGGAAGCTGCTGAAGGGCAGCGGCGCGGCCGGGTGCGACGGCATGGGCTTCGACGGTGTCACCGTCACCGACTCCCTGCAGATGGCGCCCATCACCGACAACTACGGGGCCGGCGGCGGTGCGGTCGCGGCGCTGTCAGCCGGTGAGGATCTGATCCTGATGTCGGCGAGCCCTGCGGCGGCCATCGACGGCATCGTGGCCGCGGTCCAGGACGGGACACTTCCCGCCGACCGGCTGGACGACGCCGCCACGGCGGTCCTGGCGCTGCGCATCGCCAGCGCCCGGGTGTCGGCGCCGTCGCTGAACGTCGTGAACTCGGCGGCGCACCGGGCGCTGGCGGACAAGGCATTCGCCGCGGCGAAGTAGCCCGGGGCACAACAGATGCGCGCGTGTTACTCCGCCCGGCATATCCGCCGGGCTGGGTAACACGCGCGCAAGGGAATTGAAGCGGATTACAGCGGGATGTTGCCGTGTGCCCCGCGGCCTGCGGGGGCCGACGCCAGCGCCTCGGCCACGCGACGGCGCGTCCCGGACGGCTGGATGATCTCGTCCACGACGCCGAGCTCCACCGCGCGAGCGACACCACCGGCGATCCGCTCCTGCTCCGCCGCGAGCTGCTCGTGCAGCGCCTCTCGCTCCGGGCCCTCCGGGGCGGCCGCGAGCTTGCGGCGGTGCAGGATCGACACCGCGGCCTTCGCCCCCATCACGGCGATCTCCGCGTCCGGCCATGCGTAGACCGCGGTGGCCCCCAGCGACTTCGAGTTCATGGCGATGTAGGCCCCGCCGAACGCCTTGCGGGTCACCAGCGTCACCCGGGGCACCACGGCCTCGGCGAAGGCGTGCAACAGCTTGGCGCCGCGCCGCACCACGCCCTCCCACTCCTGGCCGACACCGGGCAGGTAACCGGGCACGTCCACGATCACCAGCAGCGGGATGCCGAACGCGTCGCACAGCCGCACGAACCGGCTGGCCTTCTCCGCCGAGGTCGAGTCCAAGCAGCCGCCCAGCCGCAGCGGATTGTTGGCCACCACGCCGACACTGCGACCGGCCAGTCGGCCCAACCCGATGACGATGTTCGGTGCCCAGCGCGCCTGCAGCTCCTCCATCGGCTCGTCCAGCAGCCGGTCGATCAGCGGCTTCACGTTGTAGGCGCGCTGGCGCTGCTTGGGCAGCAGCGACGCGAGCTCCGGGTCGTTCGGCAGGCCCGCCACGCCGGCGATGCCGGGCCGGGAGAACAGCAGGGTCACCCGGCGGGCGCGGGCGAAGGCGTCGGCCTCGGAATCGGCGACGATGTGCACCACGCCGGACTTGCGGCCGTGCGTGCCCGGGCCGCCCAGCGACTCCATGTCGATGTCCTCGCCGGTCACGGACTTGACCACGTCCGGGCCGGTGACGAACAGCCGGCCGTCCGGCGCCATGATCACCACATCGGTGAGGGCCGGGCCGTAGGCGGCGCCGCCGGCCGACGGGCCCAGTACCACGGAGATCTGCGGCACCCGCCCGGAGGCACGCACCATCGCCGCGAACATGTTGCCCACGCCGTCCAGCGACGCGGCCCCCTCGGCGAGGCGGGCGCCGCCGCAGTGGAACAGCCCGATCACCGGGATGCGCTCACGGATCGCGGTGTCGATCGCGTCGACGATGTGCTGGCAGCCCTCCCAGCCCATCGCCCCGCCCTGCCGGGTCGCGTCGGTGCAGTACGCGATGACCTTCGCGCCGTCGATGCGGCCGCGCACCGCCTCCACACCGGAGGTATCCCGCGGATGCAGCGGAACGATCGAGCCCGCATCGAGCAGTGCGGCGAACCGGACCTCCGGTTCCCGCGGGTCGAGCTTGCGGGGACCGAGCGGTGCGGGGGCATCGGCGGCGGGCGCTTCGGGCGTGGAAATCGTCATAAAGGACATCAGGCTTTCGTGAAGACCAGGGCGACGTTGTGGCCGCCGAAACCGAACGAGTCGTTGACCGCGGCCGTGAGTTCCACCGAGCGGTTCTCGGTCGCGACGTCGAGCTCGATCTCCGGGTCCTGGTTGTCCAGGTTCCGGGTCCCGGGGATGACGCCGTCGCGGATGGCGAGCATCGTCGCGATCGACTCGACCGCCCCGGCCG
>JBIQMQ010000211.1:0-4433 GCA_044463185.1 Nakamurella lactea
GTCACACCCATGATGCACGATGGGGACGACGACCCGGATGGCCGAGCCGCCGGTCGTCGCCATTGCCACTGCGAAGGAGATACCAGTGCCGCCGTCGGTCGCGAGCGCCACACTGGACGCGCCGCTGAAGACGCTGCTCGGTGGTCGGACCGCGGCGCGTCTGGCGAAGGCGTCCTTGGTGACGGCCGGCGACCTGCTACGCCACTACCCGCGGAAGTATTCGCGGCGCGGCGAACTCACTGATCTCGCGGAATTGCAGGTCGGCGAGCTGGCGACGCTGTGGGCGCGGATCGCGTCGATCGATACCCGGCCGCTGCCGCGTGCGCACCCCCGCGCCAGGCCGCGGCACCTGACCAAGATCGTCGTCACCGACGGGCAGCACCGACTCGAATGCGCGTTCTTCAACCAGCCCTGGCTCGAGGACCGTCTACGCCTGGGTGACGAGGTGATGGTGTCCGGCAAGGTCTCCCGGTTCCGCCGCACGCTGCAGATGTCCGGCCCCGAGCTGGCCTCGCCGGACAGGGCGCTGGGCGACGCCGATTCCGCCATGCAGGTGCTGCAGAGCTTCGCGGGCGGGATCATCCCGAACTACCCGCAGACGGCGGGCGTCACCACGACGGTGCTGCAGAAGTCCGTGGAGCACCTGCTCGAGGTACTGGGGCCGATCCCCGACCCGGTACCGGCAGAACTCACCGCCGCCCGCGGCCTCGTCGATCTGGACACCGCCCTGCGCAACGCGCACCGGCCGGAGAGCCAGAAACTGCTGGACGCCGCTCTCGAGCGACTGCGCTACGACGAGGCGCTGGCCATCCAACTCGTGCTGGCGCGGCGGCGTGCCGCGGCGAGGGCACGCCCCAGTCGCCCCTACCCGTCGATCCCGGACGGCCTGGTCGCCGCGGTCGACCGGAACCTGCCGTTCGACCTCACCGCCGGGCAGCGCCGGGTCGGTGACGAGATCGCGGCGGACCTGTCCGGCAGTATCCCGATGAACCGGCTGCTGCAGGGCGACGTCGGCTCCGGCAAGACCGTCGTGGCACTGCGGGCCATGCTGCAGGTGATCGACGGCGGCGGGCAGGCCGCGATGCTCGCCCCGACCGAGGTGCTGGCGGCTCAGCACGCCCGAACGCTGCGCACGCTGCTCGGCTCGCTCGGCCGCGGCGGCGAGCTGGAGGCCGCGCCCGGGGCGATCGCGGTGACGCTGCTCACCGGGTCGGCGAACGCGGCGCGGCGCCGGTCCGCCCTGGCCGAGATCGCCTCGGGCCGGCCCGGCATCGTGGTCGGCACCCACGCGCTGCTGTCGGACGACGTGCTGTTCACCAACCTGGGCCTCGTCGTCGTCGACGAGCAGCACCGGTTCGGCGTCGAGCAGCGCGACGCCCTGCGGGCCAGCGGGGCAGGGGACGCGCCGCCGCACCTGCTGGTGATGACCGCGACCCCGATCCCGCGCACGGTGGCCATGACGGTCTACGGGGATTTGGATGTCTCGACGCTGACGGAGCTCCCGGCGGGGCGCGCCGGCGTGGCCACCACGGTCGTGCCCGCGGCGGAGAAGCCGGCGTGGTTGGAGCGGGTGTGGCGGCGCATCCGCGAGGAGGTCGACGCCGGACACCAGGCCTATGTGGTGTGCCCGAAGATCGGCGGGGACGCGGACGACGATTCCGGCGACGACGATCCGGGCGGCGACGACATGGCCGACGACACGGGGGAGGGCGACGACGGGACCGGGGACGACAGCGGCAGACGTGCCCGGCGCCCGCCGCTCGCCATGCTGGACGTGCTCGAGCAGTTGCGTGACGGGCCGCTGGCCGGGTTGCGCCTGGCCGGACTGCATGGGCGGATGCCGCCCGCCGACAAGGACGGCGTCATGCGCGACATGGCGGCCGGACTGATCGACGTCCTCATCTCCACGACGGTGATCGAAGTGGGCGTAGACATCGCCAACGCGACCGTCATGGTGATCCTGGACGCGGAGCGGTTCGGCATCTCCCAGTTGCACCAACTGCGGGGCAGGGTCGGCCGGAGCGATCTGCCCGGTGTCTGCCTGCTGGTCACCGAGGCGCCCGCCGGCACCACCAGCCGCGCCCGGCTCGACGCCGTGGCCGCGACGACCGACGGGTTCGAACTCGCCGAAGCGGACCTCGAGCTCCGCCGCGAGGGCGACGTCCTGGGCACCAGCCAGGCCGGGCGGCACAGCACGTTGAAGCTGCTGTCGCTGCGCCATGACCGGACGCTGCTGGAGCGGGCCCGCGATGACGCCGCAGCGCTGGTCGGTGACGACCCGGCGATGACCGCGCGACCCGGACTGGCCCGGATGGCGGACGCCATCGTGGAGGCGAGCGCCCAGGACTACCTGGCCAAGGCCTAGTCCGGGCCCGTGGGGTGGTGACGCTCGCCACCTGCGCGCACGCTACCGTGAAAGCCAACTGAAACGGTCCAGTAGGCCTCACCTGATGAATCCGGGGGTTTCGCCCGCTCATGTTCCGCAAGATCCTCGTCGCCAACCGGGGCGAAATCGCCATCCGGGCGTTCCGCGCCGCCTACGAACTCGGCGTCGACTCGGTCGCCGTCTACCCGTACGAGGACCGCGGCTCCACCCACCGGCAGAAGGCCACCGAGGCGTACCAGATCGGTGAGCCGGGACATCCGGTGCGCGCCTACCTCGACGTGGACGAGATCGTGGCGGCCGCGCGGCGGGCCGGCGCCGACGCCGTGTATCCGGGCTACGGCTTCCTGTCGGAGAACCCGCAGCTCTCCCAGGCGTGCGCCGATGCGGGCATCACCTTCATCGGGCCCTCCGCGCATGTCCTGGAACTGGCCGGCAACAAGTCCCGCGCCGTGGCGGCCGCGCGGGCGGCGGGCCTTCCGGTGCTGGCGTCCACGCCGCCGTCCGACGACGCCGGCGAGCTGATCACCGCCGCCGAGTCGGTCGGCTTCCCGATCTTCGTGAAGGCGGTGGCCGGCGGCGGCGGGCGCGGCATGCGCCGGGTCGACACGCCAGAGGAGCTGCCCGACGCCATCGAGACCGCGATGCGCGAGGCGGGATCCGCGTTCGGCGACTCGACGGTGTTCCTGGAGCGCGCCGTGATCGACCCGCGGCACATCGAGGTGCAGGTCCTGGCCGACGCCACCGGCGCCGCCGTGCACCTCTACGAGCGGGACTGTTCCGTGCAGCGCCGCAATCAAAAGGTGATCGAGGTCGCCCCCGCGGTCGGCCTGGACCCGGCCCTGCGGGAGCGGATGTGTGCGGACGCCGTCGCGTTCGCCCAGCACATCGGCTACTGCGGCGCGGGCACCGTCGAATTCCTCGTCGGCACCGACGGCAGCTACGCGTTCATCGAGATGAACCCGCGCATCCAGGTCGAACACACCGTCACCGAGGAGACCACGGACGTCGACCTGGTGGTGGCCCAGATCCGCATCGCCGCCGGCGAGACCTTGGACGACCTGGGCCTGACCCAGGACAGCATCGTGAGCCACGGCGCGGCGATCCAATGCCGCATCACCAGCGAGGATCCGACGAACGGCTTCCGGCCGGACACCGGCAAGATCATCACCTACCGATCGCCCGGCGGAGCCGGGGTGCGGTTGGACGGCGGCACCGTGCACGCGGGCGCCGAAGTGTCCGCACACTTCGACTCCCTGCTGGTCAAGTGCACCTGCCGCGGCGCCAACTGGGCGCAGGCGCTGCGCCGGGCCCGGCGGGCACTGGCCGAGTTCCGCGTGCGGGGCATCGCCACCAACATCCCGTTCCTGCAGGCGGTGCTCGACGACCCGGATTTCGCTGCGGGCGGTGTCACCACGTCCTTCATCGCCGACCACCCGCACCTGCTCACCGCGCGCCATTCCGCGGATCGCGGCACCCGGCTGCTCACCTACCTCGCCGACGTCACCGTGAATCGGCCACACGGGGAACGGCCGCCGGTGATCACCGAGCCTCGCGACAAGCTGCCGGCGCTGACGGCCGCAGCGATGGAGGAACCGCCGCCCGCAGGCTCCCGGCAGCTCCTCGCGGCGAAAGGCCCCGAGGGCTTCGCCGCGGCGCTCAAGGCCCAGAAGGCGGTCGCCGTCACCGACACCACGTTCCGGGATGCGCACCAGTCGCTGCTGGCCACCCGGGTACGCGGCCGCGACCTGGTGGCCGTCGCACCCTCGGTGGCCAGGCTCACGCCGCAACTGCTGTCGGTGGAGGCGTGGGGCGGCGCCACCTACGACGTCGCGCTCCGGTTCCTGTCCGAAGACCCGTGGGAGCGGCTGGAGGCGCTGTCCGCGGCCCTGCCCAACGTCTGCCTGCAGATGCTGCTGCGGGGCCGCAACATGGTCGGGTACACCCCTTACCCGCCGGCCGTCAGCCGCGCGTTCGTCCAGGCCGCCGCCGACAGCGGCATCGGCATCTTCCGCATCTTCGACGCGCTCAACGACGTCGACCAGATGCG
>JBIQMQ010000212.1:0-4419 GCA_044463185.1 Nakamurella lactea
CCTGCCCGGCTCGTTCGCACAGTACGTGGCGGTACCGGCGGCCCGCGCCAACGTGGTCGCCCTGCCGGAGTCGGTGCGATTCGCCGAGGCCGCGGCACTCGGCTGCCGATTCGCAACAGCCTTCCGGGCGGTGGTCGCACACGGCCAGGTCGCGGCGGGGCAGTGGGTCGCCGTGCACGGCTGCGGCGGCGTGGGCCTGTCGGCGATCATGATCGCTGTCGCGCTCGGCGCCCGGGTCGTCGCGATCGACGTCTCGGACCGGGCGCTGGCCCGGGCCACGTCGCTCGGTGCCGAGACGGTGATCGATGCGACCGGCATCGACCCCGGCGGCGTGGGCGAGGCCGTGCGACGGGCGACCGGCGGGGCGTACGTGTCCCTCGACGCGCTGGGCTCGGCGGCCACGGCCGTCGCCTCGGTCTCGTCGCTGCGGCGACGCGGTCGCCATATCCAGGTCGGGCTGTTGCACGGCGCCGACGTGCACCCCCGCCTGCCGATGGATCGCGTGATCGGCTGGGAGCTGGAACTGATCGGCTCGCACGGCATGGCGGCCCGGGACTACCCGGCGATGCTGGAGATGGTGGTCAGCGGGCAACTGCGCCCCGCGGACCTGGTGACCCGCACCATCGGGCTGGACGGCATCGGAGCCGCGCTGGCCGCGATGGACCAGCCGGGCTCCGACGGCATCACCGTCGCCATTCCCTAGACAAACCCGATACCCCGTAGCGCTTGCCCCGGGGCCGCTGCCCTTCGACAGTCGACTGCCCCAGCGGGCCCCATGTGCTCCGCTGGGGCAGTCGACTGCGACATGGTCAGGCGAGCTTCGCCTTGAGGTTCTCGTCCAGTGCGGCCAGGAACTCCTCCGTGGTCAGCCACTCCTGGTCGGGGCCGACCAGCAGCGCCAGGTCCTTGGTCATCTTGCCGGATTCCACGGTCTCGATGATCACGCGCTCCAGCGTCTCGGCGAAGTGCGTGACCTCCGGCGTGCCATCCAGCTTGCCGCGGTGCTTGAGTCCGCCGGTCCAGGCGTAGATCGACGCGATCGGGTTGGTGGAGGTGGGCTTGCCGGCCTGGTGCTGCCGGTAGTGCCGGGTCACGGTGCCGTGCGCGGCTTCGGCCTCCACCGTCTTGCCGTCCGGCGTCATCAGCACCGATGTCATCAGGCCCAGCGAGCCGTAGCCCTGGGCGACCGTGTCGGACTGGACGTCGCCGTCGTAGTTCTTGCAGGCCCAGACGTAGCCGCCCTCCCACTTGAGGGCCGAGGCGACCATGTCGTCGATCAGCCGGTGCTCGTAGGTGATGCCGGCCGCCTGGAAACGCCCGGCGTATTCGTTCTCGAAGACCTCCGCGAAGATGTCCTTGAACTGGCCGTCGTAGGCCTTCAGGATCGTGTTCTTGGTGGACAGGTACACCGGGTAGCCGCGCTGCAGACCGTACTCGAAGCTGGCCCGCGCGAAATCCGCGATGGACTTGTTGAAGTTGTACATGCCCATCACGACGCCGCCGTCCTCCGGCATCCGCACGACCTCGAACTCCATCGGCTGGCTGCCGTCGTCCGGGGTGAACGTGAGCGTCACGGTGCCGCCGGTCGGGATCTTCACGTCGGTGGCGCGGTACTGGTCGCCGAACGCGTGCCGGCCGATGACGATGGGCTTGGTCCACCCGGGCACCAGCCGCGGGATGTTCGAGATGACGATCGGCTCGCGGAAGATGACGCCGCCCAGGATGTTGCGGATGGTGCCGTTGGGCGACTTCCACATCTTCTTCAGGCCGAACTCCTCGACCCGCGCCTCGTCCGGGGTGATGGTGGCGCATTTCACGCCCACGCCGTGCTTCTGGATCGCATGCGCGGCGTCGATCGTCACCTGATCGTCGGTGGCGTCGCGGTGCTCGATGCCGAGGTCGTAGTAGTCCAGGTTGATGTCGAGGTACGGCAGGATCAGCCGATCCTTGATGAATGCCCAGATGATCCTGGTCATCTCGTCGCCGTCGAGCTCGGCCACGGTACCCGTCACCTTGATCTTCGCCATCGCGCCGCGATTCCTTCCGTAGAGTTCTTGTTCACGTGTATGTCGTAAGGCTCTGCTCGGAGCCTACTGGGCACGCGGCGCGCACCCCTACGCGTGGGGCGTGACCGTGACCAGCGCCATGCCCGCCAGCAGGGCCGCGATCGCCAGGAATACGGCCGTGTCGAAAATGCGCGACCGCACGGCCAGCACGCCGACGGCACTGGTCGGCAACACCAGGCGCAGCACCCCGCCCAGGGCGGCGGCACCGGCCAGCACCACGCTGCCCAACCGCCAGCGGTCGCCCGCGACGATCACCACGCCCACGACGATCGTCGCGATCACCAGCGTCACCGGAATGGCCCGCAGCACCCGTTTTCTCACGGCACCCGCTATATCCGGGCCGCCGGCTCGCGGCGCTCAACCACCGGCGACGGCCCGTTCCGCGGCCGCGACGACGTTGGTCAGCAGCATGGCCCGGGTCATCGGCCCGACACCGCCGGGGTTCGGCGCCAGGTAGCCGGCGACCTCGGCGACGGCCGGGTCCACGTCGCCGGCGATCTTGCCGTCCACCCGGGACACCCCGACGTCCAGCACGGCGGCGCCGGGCTTGATCATGTCGCGGGTCACCAGGCCCGGCCGCCCCGCGGCGGCCACCACGATGTCGGCGCGCCGGACCTCGGCGGCCAGGTCGCGGGTGCCCGTGTGGCACAGCGTGACGGTGGCGTTCTCGCTGCGCCGGGTGAGCATCAGGCCCAGCGGGCGGCCCACCGTCAGCCCCCTGCCGATGATCACGGCGCGAGCCCCGGCGAGCGGCACGTCGTAGCGACGCAGCAGCTCGATGATGCCGGCCGGGGTGCAGGGCTCGGGCGCCGGATGCCCGAGCACCAGGCTGCCCAGGTTGTAGGGGTGCAGGCCGTCGACGTCCTTGGCGGGGTCGACCTTCTCGAGGATCGCGAACTCGTCCAGCCCGGTCGGCTGCTGCACCAGGAACCCCGTGCAGGCAGGGTCCTCGTTGAGCCGCCGCACGGCGTCCTCCGCCTCGGCCTGCGTGGTGCCGGCGGGAAGGTCGACCCGGATCGACGCGATGCCCACATCGGCGCAGTCGCGGTGCTTGAAGGCGACGTAGGTGTGGCTGCCCGGGTCGTCTCCGATCAACACGGTGCCGAGCCCGGGGACGATGCCGCGCTCGGCCAGCGCCGCCACCCGAATCCGCAGCTCCTCCTTGACCGTGGCCAGGGTCGCTTTGCCGTCCAATCTGATCGCCGTCACGGAGTCCATCTTTGCATTAGCCGCCTCGGGCGCCGGACGTGGCGCCGTACCGCAAGGTGGGCCGCCCGGGGAGACGGCGCCGCCGGGGGCCATAGACTCGGGAGCACTATGAGCACCCCGGATACTGCGTCATTCCCGATCGGTCCCGTCCGTTTGCGAGTCGCACCGTCACCGACTGGGGATCCGCACGTCGGCACCGCCTACGTCTCCCTGTTCGACCTGGCGTTCGTGCGGCAGCAGGGCGGTCAATTCGTCCTGCGCATCGAGGACACCGACCGGGCGCGCTACGTGGAGGACTCGGAGCAGCAGATCTTCGACACGCTGCGCTGGCTGGGCCTGGACTGGGACGAGGGGCCGGACAAGGGCGGGCCGTTCGCGCCGTACCGGCAGTCGGAGCGGCTGGCCACCTACCAGCCCTATGTGCAGAAGTTGATCGACGACGGCCACGCGTACTACTGCTGGTGCTCGACCGAGCGGCTGGCGTTGATGCGGGAGAAGCAGCAGAAGCTGCGGCTGCCCACCGGGTACGACCGGATGTGCCTCGGCAAGACGCGCGAGGAACGGGCGCAGCTGCCCGGCTTCAGCGATACGCCGGTGGTCCGGATGCGGATTCCGGATGACGACGATCAGGTGCCCACCGAGTTCGACGACCTGATCCGCGGGCGCATCTCGGCGCCGCGGCCGGACGACCAGGTGATCTTGAAGGCCGACGGCTTCCCCACCTACCACATGGCGGTGGTGGTCGACGATCACGAGATGGGCATCACCCACGTGGTGCGCGGCGAGGAGTGGATCTCCTCCACCCCGAAGCACATCCTGTTGTACCGCTGGCTGGGTCTGACCCCGCCGGCGTTCGCGCACATGCCGTTGCTGCGTAACGAGAACAAGTCGAAGATCTCCAAGCGGAAGAACCCTGCGGCGCGGCTGATGTGGTTCCGGGAACAGGGCTATCTGCCCGAGGCGTTGCTCAACTTCCTGGCGTTGCTCGGCTACCCGCCGGTGCTGGAGCCGGACGGCACCGAGCGGGAGATCACCGATTTCGCGGAGTTCTCGGCCGGGTTCTCCTGGGACAAGGTCTCCCCCGTCGGGCCGATCTTCGACCTGAAGAAGCTGAACTGGCTCAACGGCCACTACATCCGCTCGC
>JBIQMQ010000213.1:0-4393 GCA_044463185.1 Nakamurella lactea
GCAGCGGCCGCGTCGATTCTCGACCTGCCGCGGCCGCTGCTACCCGAGCGCAGCGTCATCTACATCGACGGCGTCGGTGACCTCCCGGTGACGGCGCTGTCGCACGAACGGGTGCGCACCCTGCTCTACGAACGCCCGGAGACGCTGTTCGTCACCACGCTTCTCGACCTCCCGGAAGCCAGCGGCGGCGCCCGGCTGGTGGACAACGGGGCCTGGCGTCGCGGCGCCGACGACCCCGAGGAGCAGCCGGGTGCCGACTTCCCGCTGGCCAGCACGAGCCTGTCCGGGGTGCATGCCGTGATCGATGACGATGTTCTCGCGGTGGCCATCGGCGTGAGCGCCACGCCGGTGTGGGCTCGCGCGGGAGGCAGCTCCAACCGATCCGACTGGGCGCTGGCCCGCGCCAAGAAGCAGGGCCTGGGCCTGGGCGAATACCTGTCCGGGTACCACGACCTGGCCGACCATTACACGGCCGCGACCTGGCCGACGCGGGCGCTGGTGGATCTGGTGGCGGACTGGCACCGCTCCGGCATCGGCGAGCCACTGCCGCTGGCGACGGCCCGGATGCTGTGGGACCGGCTGCTGCCGACCCAACTGCCGCGCGACGAACTGCGCCTCTTCTCCCGGCTGTCCGCGACCGAGCGGGAGGCGCGGTGGCGCGGCGCGCTGGAGTACGCCTGCGACGTCGTGTTGGGCTGCGCCTGCCTCGTCCGGCAGACGCCGGAGGGGCTGGTGGCCAGCGAGTTCTCCCGCGTCCACATCGATCAGGGTGCGATCAGCACGCAGCTGTGGGAGTACCTGCTCAACGAGCACCCCACCACGCCGTTGCAGCGGGTGGACCTGGGAGTACGGGCGCTCGGCTCCGGCACGGCGCAGCGCGCGCTGCGGGCCTTCGAATCGGTGCTGTTCTTCCGGGACAACGACGTGCTGGACGCCGCGAACCGGGCGATCATCGAGGTGATCGCCCGGCGCGGCATTGCCCTCTATCACGCGCGCACCGGCCGCGACGAGCAGGCGATCATGGTCTACACCGACCTGGTGGACACCTTCGGCGACAGCAGCGACCCGGATGTCTGCGAGCAGGTGGCGCAGGCGCTGCTCGGTATCGGGCTGACGTTCGCCCAGCTCGGCAGCCTCGGCCAGGCCGTGTCGGCGTACACGGAGCTGGCCGACCGCTACCGGGACCACCCGAGCCCGATCTTGGGCGAATACGTGGCGAAGGCGCTGCTCGGGCAGGCGACGACGCTGGCCGCGCTGGGCCGGCACGACGAGGAGCGCGCCGCCTACGCGGACATCATCGCCCGCTGCTCCGCCGACGAGAGCGCCACCGTAGCGGCCATCGTCGACCTCGCCCGCGCCGCGATGCAGCAAGCCCCACAGGCCACGATCTGACAGATCGCGAGACCGCCCGCCCCTGACGACTAAGCGCGCTCAATATCCGTGCAGGTATAGCGGACTCGCATCTGAACCAGGTCACCGTGTGGGACGCGCAGCCCAGGAACTCACTGCCCGTTCGTCGACCACCGTGCGGGCGGGGCTATGGGCGCTTGTCGACCACCCCGCCAAGCTCGATGCCAAACAGTTTGCCAAAATTCGTCGAAGTTAGGTAGCGTGACGTGATGGAATACGAGCAGAGCCACCCGTGGCTCACGTTCCAATTCTCAGCGAAGCCGGATCTTCTGTGGGCCAAGCTCGGTGAGGCGTTCTCCAAGAACCAGCATCTCGCCGGCATCCCACTACCGCCGAAACTCGCAGAGCATCTAGCCTCCGTTGTGCTCACGAAGGGCGCTCTCGCTACCGCGGCAATCGAAGGCAACACACTCACGGAGAGCGAAGCAAGCGCCATAATCCACGATGGCAAGACGCTGCCCCCATCCCAGGAGTATCTCGAGATTGAGATCAAGAACGTCGTAGAGGCGCTCAACAACATCCACGGGTCTGCTACTGGCAGCCTGGTCATCACGCCCGCGTGGATCAAGCAGCAGAACCTCGCGGTACTCAAAGGCCTCGATGTCGATGACCACGTAGCGCCAGGGGAGTTCACGACCAGTTCTCTGGTCGTGGGTGGAATCTATCGCGGAGCTCCGCCACAGGACGTCGAGTACCTCGTTGCCCGCATGTGCTCGTGGCTGAACGAGAGCTTCATCGGGCCGTCCCAGGATCAGACTAGTTCCGCGGACATTCGTTTCTACAACGCCGTGTTCGGCGCCCTCCTTGCCCACCTGTACCTTGTATGGATTCAGCCATTCGGAGACGGGAATGGCCGCACCGCTCGTCTTGTCGAAGTGGCCATACTTCTGAACTCGGGAGTCGTCCCCTGGATCGCAGCGAACCTGCTCTCCGACCACTACAACCGGACTAGGTCGCGCTACTACGCGAGTCTCGAAGCGGCCTCCCGCAAGAGGGACGTGGGCGGATTCGTGTCCTATGCCGCAGGTGGCTACGTGGACATGCTGCGCGAACACATCGACATCGTGAAGGCGCACCAGGTACGGATCGCGTGGATTAATTACGTTCATGAGCGTCTCCGCCGTGAGCCGTCGGGGCCAACCAAGGAGCGCCGCCGCGAACTTGCACTAACCCTGCCGATCGACCATGCAGTAGCCAAGCGAGACGTGCGACGTCTCACTCCACGGCTTGCAGAGCAGTACGCGGGACACGAGGATCGCATGATCCAGCGCGACCTCAATGCTCTAGCAAGACAGGGCCTCGTCACGAAGATGAAGGAAGGGTACATGGCGAGCGCACATATCATGAGTGCGTTCATGCCGCTACCGCCGCGAGCAGACCCGGCCACTCAGTAGCCAGCCGCGATCGTTCGATAAAGCCGCCCGGGCCAGACACCACCTGCTGATTACAGCGCCAGGCCGACGTACTTCGTCTCCAGGTACTCTTCGATGCCCTCCGGGCCGCCCTCGCGGCCGAGACCGGACGCCTTGATGCCGCCGAACGGCGCGGCCGGGTTCGAGACGATGCCCTGGTTGAGCCCCACCATGCCGGACTCCAACCGTTCCGCGACGGTGACGGCGCGCTTGAGATCCGTGGTGAACGCGTAGGAGACCAGGCCGAACTCGGTGGCGTTGGCCAGCTCGATCGCCTCGTCGTCGGTCGCGAACGTGGTGATCGGGGCGACCGGCCCGAAGATCTCCTCGCGGAACATGCGGGCCTCACGCGGCACCTGGTGCAGCACCGTGGGCACGTAGAAGTGGCCGGGACGGTCCAGGGTGCGGTTGCCGGTCAGCACCTGCGCGCCGGCGTCGACGGCGTCCGCCACCAGCTCCGTCACCTTGTTCACCGCCGCGGCGTCGACCAGCGGGCCCACCTGAACGCCGTCGTCGATGCCGGCGCCGATGCGAAGCGATTCCATGCGGTCGGCGAGCCGGCGGCCGAACTCGTCGGCCACCGACTCGTGCACGATGAAGCGGTTGGCCGCGGTGCAGGCTTCGCCGATGTTGCGCATCTTGGCGAGCATCGCCCCGTCCACGGCGCGATCCAGGTCGGCGTCGCCGAAGACGAGGAACGGCGCGTTGCCGCCGAGCTCCATGGAGACCTTGAGCACCCGCTGCGCCGACTCGGCGATCAACGTCCGGCCGACCTCGGTGGAGCCGGTGAACGTGAGCTTGCGCAGCCGCGGATCGGCGATGATCGGGCTCGACACGGCGCCGGCGCTGTGCGACGTGATCACGTTGACCACGCCATCCGGAACGCCGGCGTCGATCAGCAGCTCGGCCAGCGCCAGCGTGGTGAGCGGGGTCTGCTTGGCGGGCTTGACCACGATCGTGCAGCCCGCGGCGAGCGCCGGGCCGATCTTCCGGGTGCCCATGGCCAGCGGGAAGTTCCACGGCGTGATCGCGTACACCGGACCGACCGGCTGCTTCATGGTGATCAGCCGGGTGCCGCCGGAGGGCGCCATGGAATAGCGGCCGGCGATGCGCACCGCCTCCTCGGAGAACCACCGGAAGAACTCGGCCCCGTAGGCGACCTCCCCCCGCGATTCGGCCAGGGGCTTGCCCATCTCCAGCGTCATGAGGAGCGCGAATTCCTCCGCGCGCTCGTGCAGCATTTCGAAGGCGCGGCGCAAGATCTCGCCGCGCTCGCGAGGATCGGTCGCAGCCCACGCCGGCCCCGCGGCCACGGCGGCGTCCAGCGCGGCAATGCCCTGTTCCGGGGTCGCGTCCGCCACCTCGGCGAGCGTCTCACCGGTCGCGGGGTTCTCCACCGCCACCGAATCGGCGGTCGCCACCCACTCGCCGCCGATCAGCAGGCCCTTGGGTACACCGTCGACGACGCTCGATACACGATCCTGCGTAATAGTCACTGTCTCAACCTTTCTCGATCGCGGACGCGAAGGCCTGTTCCACCACGGCCAAGCCCTCCTCGAGCAGTGCGTCGT
>JBIQMQ010000214.1:0-4378 GCA_044463185.1 Nakamurella lactea
TTCGCGGTCGCCCGCTTGTTCGCCTTGTTGATGGCGTCGACCAGTTCGGACTTGTTCATCGACGAGCGGCCGTGCACGTCGAGCTCGCGGGCCACGTCGCGGAGGTGGGCGACGGTCGCATTGGCGTCGACCCCGCCGGCCGTCTTGCCGCCGGCCCGGGCTGCTCTCCCGCCCCGCGCCGCCTGCTTGTCCGAGGGGCCCTTGCGGCCGCCCTCCTTGGGCTCCCAATGGTCTCCGACCTTCTCGAACGAGTGCTTCAGCGCGGCGAACGCGACCCGGTGGGCGTGCTCGCCCTCGCCGTATTCCTCGACGGCCGAATCGTGCGCCTTGATCCAGGTGCGCTGCGCCTTGCTCGGCGAACGCTTCAGCGTCGCCGGCAGATCTTGCTGCGTCGGCATGGCGGGACCTCCTTGCTCTGGGCTGGGTGGGGCTGGCTGCTCTTGGCTGGGGTGGGGGCTGGCGTGCCGCGGCGACTCCCCTGTCGGCGCGGCCGTGTTGTTGCCCGTGGGTACCCCGTCGGACCAGGTGGGAAACGCCGCACCAACGGCGATCGCCGGAGCCCGGCTCACCGCATCCGCGCCGCGAGCGAGCCGGTGGGATTTTTTCGCGCCACGCGTTTGTGGTTCCCGGGCCGCCGGGTACGTCACCAGTAGCCGGCTGCGGCGCTGGGTACGTCGCGCCCCGGACCCCACGAAGCGGGCGGCCGGGACACCGCCGGAGGGGGCGAAGGAGGGGTCACCATGTCGAACAGCCTGTCCGCCCGACCTGGGCTGCACATGACGGTGTTGCCCGGCGAAGCGATCGGCGATTCGCGTCGGGGAGCGCGCAGCTCCGCGGCGCTCCGCATGCGCACGGTGACGCAAGAATCCGCTCGGCGGCGCGCCGAGGGCGATGAGCCCGAGGATGACGCCGTTCACTACGCGAACGCGGGTCCGGACTGCTATTGGGTCGAGGCGAGCTGACCCGCATCCGCCTCGTGTTAGCCAGGCCGGTGTATTTGCCGGCCCAGCTAACACGCGCGCGAGGAAACGGCGACGCGAGGCTCGTTGCTGTGCTGACGCCCCGACACAAGGCTTACGCCCCCACGTACTCCGCTAGGTGCTGTCCGGTGAGGGTGGAGCGCTTCGCGACGAGGTCGGCCGGCGTGCCCTCGAACACGATCCGGCCGCCGTCGTGTCCCGCGCCCGGGCCGAGGTCCAGAATCCAGTCGGCGTGCGCCATCACGGCCTGGTGGTGCTCGATCACGATCACCGATCGCCCGGAGTCGACCAGCCGGTCCAGCAGTCCGAGCAGGTGCTCGATATCGGCCAGGTGCAGCCCGGTGGTGGGCTCGTCCAGGATGTAGACGCCGGCCTTCTCCGTCATGTGCGTGGCGAGCTTCAGCCGCTGTCGCTCCCCGCCGGACAGCGTCGTGAGCGGCTGCCCCAGCGTCAGATACCCCAGACCGACATCCGACAGGTGCCTCAGGATCGTGTGCGCCGCAGCCACTTTCGACTCGCCGCCGCCGAAGAACGGCTCCGCTTCGGCGACGGGCATGGCGAGCACGTCGGCGATGTTCCGGCCGCCGAACGTGTAGTCCAGGACCGACGCCAAAAACCGCCTGCCGCCGCACTCCTCGCAGGTCGTGGCGACCCCGGCCATCATGGCCAGATCCGTGTAGATCACGCCGGCACCGTTGCACGCCGGGCAGGCGCCCTCAGAATTAGCGCTGAACAGGCCGGGTTTCACCCCGTTGGCCTTGGCGAACGCCTTGCGGATCGGGTCCAGCAGCCCCGTGTAGGTGGCCGGGTTGCTGCGCCGGGAACCCTTGATGGCGCCCTGGTCGATGGTCACCACGCCGTCACGGCCGGAGACCGAGCCGGTGATCAGCGAGCTCTTGCCGGAACCGGCGACGCCCGTCACCACCACCAGCACGCCCAGCGGGACGTCCACGTCGACGCTCTTCAGGTTGTGCGTCGTCGCTCCGCGCACTGGAAGCGTCCCGGACGGCGTGCGCACCGCCGGCTTGAGCTGCACCCGATCCCCCAGGTGACGGCCGGTGACGGTGTCGCTGGCGCGCAGGCCCTCGACGCTGCCGGTGAACATCACCTCGCCGCCCGCCGCGCCCGCACCGGGCCCGAGGTCGACCACGTGGTCGGCCACGCCGATGGTCTCCGGTTTGTGCTCGACGACCAGCACCGTGTTGCCCTTGTCCCGCAGGCGCAGGAGCAGGCCGTTCATCCGCTGGATGTCGTGCGGGTGCAGACCGATCGTCGGCTCGTCGAACACATAGGTGACGTCGGTGAGCGCCGAGCCCAGATGCCGGATCATCTTCACCCGCTGCGCTTCGCCGCCGGACAGCGTGCCGGACGGCCGCTCCAGCGACAGGTACCCGAGGCCGATCTCCACGAACGAGTCGAGGCTGAACTGCAGCGCCTGCAACAGCGGGGCGACGCTCGGCTCGCGGATGCTGCGCAGCCACTCGGCGAGGTCCGAGATCTGCATGGCGCAGGCGTCCGCGATGCTCTTGCCGCCGATCTTCGAGGAGCGGGCCAGTTCGGAGAGCCGGGTGCCGCCGCAGTCCGGGCAGGTGGTGAACGTGATGGCCCGGTCTACGAACGCCCGGATGTGCGGCTGCATCGCCTCCCTATCCTTCGACAGGAAGGACTTCTGAATGCGCGGAATCAGGCCCTCGTAGGTCACGTTGATGCCGTCGACCTTGACGCGGGTCGGCTCCTTGTAGAGCAGCGCGTCCTGTTCGCGCTTGGTGTAGCGGGCGATCGGCTTGTCCGGGTCGAGGAAGCCGGAGCCCATGAAGATGCGGCCGTACCAGCCGTCCATGGAGTAGCCGGGAATGGTCAGCGCACCCTCGCGCAGCGATTTCGTGGCGTCGTACAAGGCGGTCAGGTCGAAGTCCGTCACCGATCCCAGGCCCTCGCAGCGCGGGCACATGCCGCCGGTGATGGAGAACTCGCGCCGCTCCTTGACCTCGCGGCCGCCCTTTTCGATCTTCACCGCGCCGGCGCCGCTGATCGACGCCACGTTGAACGAGAACGCTTGCGCCGAGCCGATATGCGGCGTGCCCAGTCGACTGAACAGGATGCGCAGCATGGCGCCGGTATCGGTGACGGTGCCGACCGTGGAGCGCGGGTTCGCGCCGATGCGCTCCTGATCCACGATGATCGCCGTGGTCAGTCCCTCCAGCACGTCCACGTCGGGCCGGGCCAGCGTCGGCATGAACCCCTGCACGAACGCCGAGTAGGTCTCGTTGATCATCCGTTGCGACTCGGCGGCGATCGTGGCGAACACCAGCGAACTCTTGCCGGACCCGGACACGCCCGTGAATACCGTCATGCGGCGTTTCGGGATGTCGACCGAGATGTTCTTCAGGTTGTTCTCGCGTGCGCCCGCCACCCGGATCACGTCGTGGCTGTCGGCGACATGGCCGGCCGTGGACTCCGCGGGCTTGGTCTCGATGGAAATGGCAACTCCTCCGTTCGCGTCCGGCGATGCAGCCGAGCGTACTGGCGGGCCGCATTCCAGGGGCGCGATCCGACCATGATCAAGTCGAAAAAGTACCTCCAGATCCCGACAAGATCATTTCGACCTGCGAAAACGCGGCGCGCCGCCGAACTGGAGTTACTTTCTCGACCTGAGTCGTCGGCGGCCGGCCCGGAACGCTTCTACCCGCCGGACGTGCTTGCGCGCCTGCGCGAGGTGCAACAGCGCCACGACCCGGACTGCACCATCCACGCGGGACACGACTGCGCGGCTGCGGCGTCATAGGCGGTCGGCCTCAGCGGGACTCGCGCACCAGCCGGAGGCCGGCGCCTCGATACGAGTCGTACAGGCCGTGACGGCGCGCGCAGCGGGACAGGTCGCGGTCCTGCCGGAACGAGCCGCCGCGGGTGACGTGCGGATCGTTCGCCCAGGATTCGACCGGCGGCACGTCGGCCGGGGCGCCGTCGAAGGGCGCGTAGCGATCCCGGGTCCATTCGTCGAGTCGTCCTGGCCTGACCGTCTGAGGCATCGCTTCATGCCAACGGCGGCGCGGCGATTTCATTCCTCACTCGTCCGCGCGCCTCCGCTCCTATTGCGACCCGATTCCGGCGTCGCTGCTCGTCCACGCTCCGTACCGGCTCCGCCCACGCGACGCTCCCCGGCGCCCCGACGCGAACCCGCTGACCGGGCCGGACTACCGTGACATTCATGACGCTCCCCTCCCCGGCCGTGCCCGGCTTCGACGACCTTCTCGCCGCAAACCGGACGTTCGCGGCGACGCTTCACGAGGCGAACTTCACCGGCATGGCCGAAGCCGGCGTGCTCGTCGTGACGTGCATGGATTCGCGCATCGAGCCGCTGCGCATGATCGGCCTGGACCTGGGCGACGCGAAGATCC
>JBIQMQ010000215.1:0-2248 GCA_044463185.1 Nakamurella lactea
GGCGATCGGCACGCTTGAGATCCCGGAAGTCGCCGAGCCGCGGGTCGCCGATGTCCGTGATGTCGATCCGGATGCTCACTCTTCTTCTTTCCGCTTCGCTTCTTCCGGCTAGCCCTTGCGGCTAGCGCCGGCCGCCGGCGCGCGGTCCGCGGCCGGGTCGGGGAATGCTGCGGCCCACCATCCGGCCGGCGCGCACCACCCGGCTGGCGGCCGGTTGCACGGTGCGGCGCGCCGACCCGGCGATGGCCTGCACGCCACGCGCCACGCTGGCCGACACGTTCTCCTCGTCCGGCGCCAGCGGGCTCACCAGGTGCACGTGCGGCACCGGCCGCACGCGGATCTCGACCGTCATCTTGGCGGACCTGCCGATCCAGATCCCCAGCACCACCGCAGCACCCGCCGAGATGGCACCGCCCATCCACAGCGGGGCACCGCCGCCGAACCACTGCGCGACATAGCCGAGCAGCGGGCTGACGAACGGCGCACCGCCCAGGAACACCAGCACGTAGATGCTCATCACCCGACTGCGCATCTCGGCCGAGGAGCCGAGCTGCAGCGCGGCGTTGGCAGCGTTGGAGAACACCAGCATGAACACGCCACCGGGGATGAGCAGCAGCGCGAGCAGGTCGTAGGACTCGGTGAGGCCCATGGCGACCTCGACCAGGCCGAACGCCACGGCGGCGCCCACCAGCAGCCGCAGCCGGGGCGCGCCCACGCGGCGAGCCGAGACGAGCGCGCCGCCCAGCGACCCGATCGCCAGCATCGTGGTGAGCAGCCCGTAGGACGACGCGTCGCGGCCGAACACGATCTTGGCCATGATGGCCAGCGTGAGCTGGAAGTTCATGCCGAAGGTGGACACCATGAGCACCAGTAGCATGATCATCTTCAGGTCGCGCCGCCCCGCGATGTATTTCAGACCGGCGCGGATTTGCCCCTTGGCGCGCGGCTGCCGCGCCACGACATGCAGCTCGTGGGCCCGCATCCGCACCAGGCTGATGATCACCGCCGCATAGCCGAATCCGGCGATGGCCATCACCGGCCCGGAGTCGGTGAGTGCGATCAGTACCCCGGCGACGGCCGGGCCGACGATGCGGGCGCCGTTGAAGCCCATCGAGTTGAGCGCCACGGCGTTGGTCACCTCGGCGCGGCCGACCAGTTCCATGACGAAGGCCTGGCGGGTGGGGCCGTCGAACGTGGCGGCGATGCCGACCAGCAGGCAGGCGACGTACACGTACCAGATCGTGGCGATGTGGAAGCTCGCGGCCAGGCCCAGGGCAACGCCGACGGTGCCGAGAATCGCCTGGATCCAGATGAGCATTTTGCGTTTGTCGTAGCGGTCGGCGACGGTGCCGGCCAGCAGGCTGAGCGCCAGTACCGGCCCGAATTGCAGCGCGGTGGCGATGCCGAGGGCCACCGGGTCGTCGTCGGTGAGCTGCAGCACCAGCCAGTCCTGAGCGACCCGGTTCATCCAGGTGCCCGTCTGGGAGATCACGTTGCCGGTGAAGTACAGCCGGTAGTTGCGCACCTTGAGCGACCGGAACACGCCGCCCGCCTCGGGGGTGACGACGGGGAACTGGCCGGTGCGGGCGACCTCGTCCTGCACCTTCGCCTCGTGGCGGACCGCCTCGGATTCCGCGCGGGCGGTGAGCACCGCCGCGGCGCTGGCGGTGGCGGCCGCCGCGGCCGGAGCGGTGGTCAGCTCCAGTTCGCGGTCGAGGTACTCGTCGGGCCCGTCGTCGCCGGGATCTGCGCCGGTCTCCGCGCCCCGCCCGGCGTCGCTGCCCGGCTCGGCGCGGGCAGTCATTGTTCCGCCAGCTGCTGCAGCACGCCGAGCGCCTCCTGCAGGCGCGCGCGCTCGGCCGCGCTCAGCGAGGCGATGCGCTGTGCCAGCCAGGCGTCCCGTGCCCGGAGGTCCGCGTCCAGCCGCTCCTGCCCTGCGGCCGAGGCGGTGAGCAGCACCTGCCGGCCGTCGGCCGGGTCGGCGGTGCGGGTGATCAGTCCGATCGATTCGAGCCGGGCCAGCACGCGGGTGGCCGACGGCGGCTTCACGCCTTCCCGGGCGGCCACGTCGCCGGCGCTCATCGGACCCTCGCGGCAAATCGTGGCCAGTGCGGAGATCTGCGTCAGCGAGAGCCCGTCCGCGGGCCGCTGGGCGCGCAGCGTGCGGGTCAATCGGTGGACGGCGAGGCGCAGTTCACTGGCCAATTCCGCCACATCCGTCACAGTTCGTGAGTTTAACTGAAGGACC
>JBIQMQ010000215.1:2348-4362 GCA_044463185.1 Nakamurella lactea
TCGCGCCCGCTCGGTACGCTAGGGCCGTGCCGAGCCAGCCCGACCAACCGACGACACCCGAGGGTGCCGCATCCCCGCGTACGCTGCCGACGCTGCCGCCGGTGCGGGGCGCCGGGCTGGCGCACGTGATCATCCCGGGCACCGCGGTGTGGTTCGTGGCGCTGGTGGTGCTGCTGCTGAACATCCCGACGCTGCGCGCCCACGACGCCATGCTGTGGCTGTGGACCGCGCTGGCAGGTTGGCTGCTCGGGTTCGTGGGCCTGGCGATCTACGGCTGGCAGCGCGCGGCGGCGCGGCGCGGATCACGGGGCGCCAGCCAGGCGGCGCTGGAGGAACAGATCCGAACCTCCGGCCGCAACCGGTCGTAGGCCGCGGCTCCTCCGCCTCGGATACATCTCGTGGCGCTCGGGCGCCACCCCAGGCACCCGAGGCGAAAAATCAAGGTTCCAGCTCGTCCGCGACCGCGGTATCCACCTCGGCCACGTCGACCATCACGGTGCCGTCGTCGGCGACGTCGACCATCGCTGCGCCATCCTCGGCGACCGCGACTTCCGCATCGCGCACGAACACGTCCAGGCGCAGCTCGTCGAGCACATTGTCGACGGTCGCCGACGCCGCGGGGCGGCGCACCGTCGCCTCCGAATGCGCACCGCACCCGAACGCCACGTCGACGACATGACCGTCGGCAGGCGAGATGTCGTTGCTGCACACACCGAACCCGGCGCCCAGCGCCCCGGCCAGCGGCACGAAGAACGCGCAGGTCGCACAGGACGCCGGCGCGTGCCGCGCCATCTCGGAGTCCGGCCCGTACGGCCCGGTGTGCCAGCGCTCGGCCGCCTCGGTGCGTCCCACCCGGGACAGCACGCGCACCCGGCCCAGGCCGATCTCCCGAGCCAGTTCCTCGACCGCGGGGTCGTCGGAGTGCACGTAGGCCGGCACGATCCGGTCGTCGTCCGGGGGCGGCGGCATCAGATCCCCGACCCCGAGGTCGCCGCTGCGTACCCGCTCCTCCCAGGGCACCCACGGCGGGGCGAGCAGCGCCTCTGGCCCGGGCAGCAACACGACCTCGCTCACCGTCGGCCGGGCCGGATCCAGCACCGACAAGGTGACCGACCAGCGCCAACCCCGGTAGCCCTCGACGTCCGCGGCGAATCGGACGGTGACGACGTGTTCGCCCTCCGGCACCGCGTCGACCAGCTCTCCGACGTCGGCCGCGTCGCCTGACTCGACCACGGCCTCCCGGCGCGCGAGATCCAGCATCGCCTCGTCGACGAGTGCCTCGGCGCCCCCGCCAGCCGCGTCGACACGGGTGGACGCTGCTCCGGCACGGGTCGCTCTGCTCTTCACCACCCCTCCATCATGCCGTACCGGGCGGCGCCGGAATCCGGCCCAGCCCGGCGGGCAGCCGCCCACGATCGCCTGCGGTGCGGCAGGATGAACGACATGAGCCGCACGCCGCCGGATCCGCACAGCCCTGCGGACACTGAGCGCACCACCGCGCTGCCGCGGCGGCGGCCCCCGGCCGGCGACGACCTGGACCCGCGCGAGGTGGATCCGCGCGTGCCACCGGCCGCCGGGCCCGCGTACCAGGAGACGACGGTGCTGCGCCGCCCGCCGCGGGATCCGGTGCCGTCCAATGTTCCGGGCGCCGACCGCGACCGGCCGCGCGGCGGCTCGAGCCTGCCGCCCTACGCGGGGCCGGACATCCCAGCGAGGCTGGCCGGCGTGGGCGCTGCCGAACCGCCGCCCGAACTTCCCGGCCCTGGCGGCGAGGGCTACCGGGATCCGGCGCAGCAGGATGCGGCGTCATACCCGTACGGACCACCGACCGACGATCCGCAGGCCCCGGGCGGCGCGCCCCCAGCGCGGTGGGCCGACCCGCATGACGCAGCCCCGGGCATGGTCGCCGCCGGCACACCCGAGCCGCGTGCCGGGCTGCGCCGCCAACCCCGCAAGCTCACCGTGACCCGGGTGGCCGCGCTGCGCTCCCGCGAGCTCACCCACCGCGGCATCG
>JBIQMQ010000216.1:0-4358 GCA_044463185.1 Nakamurella lactea
GGCGCCGGCTCGGTCACGAAGATCATCAAGTAGTTCCTGCCGCGGCGCCTGACGCCGTAGCGACCAGGGCCCCGGTTCGGAGAACTTCTCCGGGCCGGGGCCTTTCGCTGCCTGTCGGTGTATCGCTGCGCCCGCAGCGGGGCTTTGCGGGGGGCCTTCGCCTCCGTTGCTCCGGAAAAAGTCGAGGATTGCACGCTAGATTCGCGGCGCCCGACGTTTTCGCAGGTCGCCTCGAGGTGAATTGAATCTAGCGTGCAATCCTCGACTTGTCGGCGCCGGCTATGCCGCGGGACTGTTGCCGATCGAGTCGTGCGTCTCGGTGTCGTCTGCGTTCGCCTCGGCACCCTCCTCGGGTTCCGGCGTGCGGGCAGCGAAGCGCACCAGTCCCACCAGCGCGGCCGCGACCGGCACGGCGATCACGAAGCGAATCCCCGCCGTTTCCAGCGACACGGACTGGTCCACGAACGCCGACCACAGGATCGGCACGCAGAAGACGAACGCGACGATCAGCACGGAGCGTCGGAACATTCCGTCTCCTCCAGTTCCGCGAGCTTGCCCAGCAGCAGCACCGCCCAGCTCGGCCCGGTGCTCGGGCGGCCGTCGACCAGCGCGATCGGCAGGCCCAGTTCCCACACCGTCGCCGGGCTGGCGCTGAACTCGGCATTTGTCACCACGATGGCATCCGGCTCGGCCAGCGCGTGCAGCATTCGGCGCGTGTCCGCGGGCTTGCGGGTCGCGTCGACCGCCGCCCACACCGCATCGGCGCCGATGACGGAAAGCACTTCGATCGCCGTATCGGTCGGCGCCGTGTCCGTGGCGACGGCCACCAGGGTGGGACCCTCCGTGTCGGCGCGGGCGGCCTTCGCGACCTCCGCGGCCTCGTCGGCGCTTCCGATCGCGCGCACCGAGCGGCTCGCCCGACGCGTGCCGAGCGGGGCAGGGCAGCCATAGGCCCACGTGGACTCGAAGACGCCGGGATTTGCCACCAGGACGGATTCGACCGCGGCCATCACGTCCCGGGCCGGTCCGGCCAGCACCAGGATCTGACCGGGTCTGCTGGTCAGCGCAGGCGCCGGGTCGAGTCCCCGCACCAGCGCCTCGACCGCCGCGTAGCTGTGCACGGCGGTGGTTGGCACCCGGTCCACCGGCACGCCGACCTCCAGGAGTTGACGGCGCAGCGTGAGCGGGGTCGGGTGCGCCATCGTCGCGCTTCCGTCGGCACCTTGGTATGACGCCGTCCTCATCGAAGCGGGTTCCGGCATGGTGTTCGCGGTATTCGCGGGGGCGGCCGCTTGTGGAACCTGGGCGGAAGGAGCCGCGGTCGGTCGGTCAAGGAGCGCGGTCGAGCCTCCGAATCGGAGAGCGCCTCCCGCGGCCAACGGCCAGTCGAGCGCGCCGGGCCGCATCTGGTTCTGCGCAGGGATGGGACCGAAGTTGTCGCGAGCCTCCGCAGCACTAGTGCCCGAGCCGCCGCGCTGTGCTGGAATGCCCGAGTAATGCGCCGATTCCGGTGCGTCAGACTCTTCGATCTGCGCGGGCAGCGCGCCGCTTTCGATGCGCGGGAGAGAGGTGAAGGCGAGCGCGACCTCGGGCGGAGTCGTCCGCGCCGTGCTCGTCATCGGTTCAAGGACCGGGCGAGTCGCCGCATCAGCGGCCGGGCGAGTCGCCGGATTGGCGGTCGGGCCAGTCGGCAGGTCGGCCGCCGGAATCGCGGCCGCTGCGCCAGGGGCAACCCCCGTCGGCATCGCGGCCGCCGCGCCAGTGGAGACCTCCGCGGGAACCTGCGGCGCGACCTCGTGGACGGCGCGCTCGCGGCGCCGGCGCAGCGTGATGGTCGGGCCGGCCGGAGCCGTGGGGCTCGCTGCGGAGCCGGGCGCTGCAAGACCGGGCGCCGCGGCGCTGACATTGGCGTGTGCCGCGGTCCCTGCATGCCGGTTCGCCAAGGTTGAGGCGGCGGCCGCATCGGCCGGGACCCCGGCACGGTCCGCGGCGGGCGTTACGGCGAACGACGCCAGCGACGCGAAATCGATCGCAGCAAAGGTCGCGGCCGCCGAGTTCGCCGCCGCGGCGTCGGTGCCCGCGGGTGGCAACACAGGACCGGATGATTCGCCGGCGGTGCTCGTGGCGAAGGCGCCCGTAGCCGCGCGTGTCGCAGCGGTTTCCGGCCGTGCCCCAGCGGCTTCCGGCCGCGCACCGGCGGCTTCCGGCCGCGCACCGGCACCGCGCCGCGCGACCTCACTCGGGTGCCACGAATCCGCGGGTGCGGCGAAGCCGGACGCGGCCTTCTTCAGCGCGATGTCGGCGAGGAGCTGCTCGAACTGCAGTCCGCGGCCGGGCGCGGGGGCCGCGGCCCGATCGGCGGCGCGCCCGGCGTGGGACGAGGAGACGGCCGAGGCCTGCGGCAGCGGCTCGAACGGAGCGGAGTCGGCACCCTCCGAAGCCACGGTCTCGCGATCAGCGGCGTCCGCGGCGCGGTGCGCCAGAGCCGCGCGGATCGCGGCCGGATCCGGCCCGAAGCCGTCGCGGAGCGCCGCCGACCGGAGCGGACCGTCGGAGCCTGCGACGCGGGCGGCGTCATACCCGGGCAGTTGGAACGGGCCGCCACCGAGTGCGGCGGCAGCGACACGCTCCGGCACGGGGCGTCGGGACCGTGCGTCTAGAACGGCGTCATACGCGGAATCCGTTGCGGCGGAGGCGCTGTCGTCGACGAGTCGGTAGTGCACGCCGACTCGCTGCTTGGCGAAGAATCCCAGCACGCCGCCCTCACGCGGGTGCGTCACTTCGACGACGCGGACCTGGCCGGGGTAGCGGGAGTCGAGTTCGGCGAGCAGATCGTCGAGGTCAGTGCCTTCACGGTACAAGGTTGTGGGCGACATCGATCATTCCAATCGCGTTGACGGTCACCGTGCTGGCGGCCAGCTCGGTGTAGGACAGCACGGGTAGCTGCGGGACGGAGAGCTGCACCAGGCGGCGCAGCGGAAGTCGGATTCCGGCGGCGCAGACCAGCACCGGGGAGTTGCCGGCGGCGGTGGCGTCGCGGTACTGGGACGAGACGCTGGCGATCAGCATTTCGGCGAGCGAGGCGTCCAGCACGAGTTGGGCGCCGGCGTCGGTGCTGCGGACCGATTCCAGCAGCCGTTGCTGCAGCTGCGGCTCGATGGTGAGGACGTCCAGCCGGCCTTCGGTGGCCAGCCGCGCCGTGATGGCCGGGGCGAGCGCGGCGCGGGCGGCCTCCACCAGCCGGTCCGGGTCGGTGCCGCCCTTCGCCGCCAGCGACAGCGACTCGTAGATGCGCACCAGGTCGCGGATCGAGACGCCCTCGTCCAGCAGCGAATGCAGCACCCGCTGGATTTCGCCGAGGGAGAGCAGCGCAGGCGTCAGGTCCTCCACCACCACGGGGTGCGTGCGGGCCAGCGACCGGGTGGCCGCGGCCACCTCCTCGCGGCCCAGCAGGCGGGAGGCGTGCTGGCGCACCGTCTCGGACAGGTGCGTGATGATGAGCGACGACGGGTCGACCACGGTCGCGCCGAGAAGCTCTGCCTGCGAAGCCATCTCGAGCGGAACCCAGCGTCCTTCCAGGCCGAAGACCGGTTCGCGGTCCGGGGTTCCGGGCAGCCCGTCCAGGCCGTCGCCGATGGCCAGCATCATGCCGACCGGCGCGGTGCCGCGGGCGAGCTCGACGCCGTTGATGTTGATCGCGTACGTCGACGACGGCAGGTTCACCGAATCGCGGGTGCGCACCGGCGGCATCACCACGCCGAGGTCCGCGGCCAGCGTGCGGCGCAGCGCCTTGACCCGATCCAGCAGGTCGGCGCCGGGCCCGTCCACCAGGGAGACGAGGTTGGGGGCGAGGATCAGCTCCAGCGGGTCGACGACCAGTTCCAGGCGGAGCATCTCCTCCGAGTCCGGCGCGGGACCGCTGTCCGCGGCACCCGCCTCCGCAGCTGCGGCGTCAGCGCTGTCCTTGGCCACGGAGTCGTCCTGTTTCACCAGGCGCGTGGAGAGCACCAGCAGTCCACCGCCGACCAGCAGGAACGGCAGCTTCGGCAGGCCGGGCACCAGGCAGAGCATCAGGGCCGCGCTGCCGGCGATCCGCACCGCGCGCCGCTGGGCGCCGAACTGCTTGGACACGATGGCGCCCATCGAGTCCTGCTCCGAGGAGCGGGTGACCACCAGGCCCGTGGCCACCGACAGCAGCAGCGCCGGAATCTGCGAGACCAGGCCATCGCCGACCGACAGCAGCGCGTAGGTGGTGAGCGCGTCGCCCACCGGCATCCCGTGCGACAGCACCCCGATGGCGATGCCGCCGATCAGGTTGATGATCACGATGATGATGGCGGCGATGGCGTCGCCCTTGA
>JBIQMQ010000217.1:0-4348 GCA_044463185.1 Nakamurella lactea
CACCACGAAGCGGCGCGCGCCGCTGGTGCGGCCGATGTGCTCCAGCATCAGCAGGCGGCCGCCGAAAAGAAAGCCGAGCCCGGCCCGGTACGCGTAGATCGGTGCGCGGACCAGCCAACGCGTTGTCAGGGCGCGGGCGCCGAGCGCGGCCAGCCCGCGGCGGAGCGGCACGGCTACACGCCCAGGGTCGACTGGCGGAGCCGGTCGCACGCCTCCGCGGGACCGCGGAGTTCCACATCCGCAGCCCGCTGCCGGCCGAACAGGAAGAACAGCAGTTCGCTGGGCGGGCCGGTGACCACGACTCCGGGGCGGGCGGCGCGCAGGGTCGCGTGGTCGCCGTTCGGGCGCTGAATGTGGACGCCGACATCGACGCGGCGTACCGCCAACTTCGCGAGCGGCGTGCGCACGCGGCGCCAGATCACGTCCTCGATTCCGGGCGGGAGTTCGCGGCGCACCCAGCCGTCGGTCGCCCGACGCACGTCTTCGTGGTGGACGAAGAATTCCTCGAGGTTGGCCACACCGTCGACGCCCGGCAACCGGAACGGCGAACCCGGCGGCGGACCACTACGAAACTGTTCGATGAGATCGGCCCAGTCCGCGTCCCGCACCTTGGCCTCGGTCGCGGCCTTTCCCGGCATCACGAAGCGCAGCGGACCGGCGTCCCGAACCACCAGATGCTGCAATAGGTCTCGCGTCTGCCAGCCCTCGCACAGGGTCGGCCGGGCCGGGCCGAATTCGGCGAAGGTGTCACTGAGCGCGGCGCGCTCACCGGCCACGAAGGCTCCTCGACTGGTCACTCCATCCAGAGTAGGCGCCGAACGAGCGACGTCACTGCTCGGCAGCGGCCTTGATCGCGGCCAGCGTCGCGGCAATCCCGTCGATCGCGCTGCGGTGGCGCTGCGCGATCTGCGCGGGTGCATCGTCGCCGTAGCGCTGGGCGAAGAACTCATAGCCCGCGGGCAGGAATCGCCAGGATTCCGTCACCCTGGTGCCGCCGTCCACGGGTTCGAACGTGTAGCCCCACCGGGCCACGCCCTTGCCGACGACGAAGGCGAATTCGCGTCCGTGGTCCGCGATCTCGACCACCGAGTGCGTCTCCCAGGTTCGCTCCGGCGTCTCGTTGCGCCCGGTGAACCCCGCGCCGACGCGCGGGCCCTCGCCGTCGTCCCACCAGCAGGCCTTGCACACCGGGCTCCACTCGCCCATGCGCCCGACATCGCTGACCAGGTCGTAGATCTCGTCGGCCGGTCGGTTGATGACGACCGACCCGCTCTCGTGAAGTTCGTCCATCCGGACAGTGTGCCGGTCCGGTCTTGCGCCTCGGCCGGCGGGGTCGTCGTCGGCCGCCGAACCCACTGCTACCAGCGCCTCGGCAGGTCCGCCGCCAGGTTGCCGCGATCGGCGACACAGATGCCGCCCAACTCGAGCCACGCCGCCATGCGCGTCAGTTCGGCGCGTGCCTCGTCCGCCACAATGCACGGTTCCGTCCCCGGCTCGACCCACGCAGCCTGTACGCGCAGCAGCCCGGCATCCCGGTCGGCCTTCAGGTCGAACCGGCCGACGATCCGGTCGCCGACCAGCAGCGGGAAGACGTAGTAGCCGTACTGGCGGCGCGCCGCGGGCGTGTAGATCTCGATGCGGTAGCGCATGCCGAATATCCGCTCGGTTCTGCTCCGCTCCCAGATCAACGGATCGAAGGGGCAGAGCAGCGCGCGGCCGCGGACCCGCCGTGGAAGCCGCGCATCCGCGTGCAGGTACGCCGGCTCGCGCCAACCATCGACGGAAACGGCGCGGACCGTCCCGTCCGCAACAAGATCGCGCAGGCCGGCTTTGGTGTCGGCGATGGACAGCCGGTAGTAGTCCGCCAGGTCGCGCGCCGTGCCGATCCCGTGGTGGCGGGCGGCCAGGGCGACCAACTGTCGTTTCGCGTCCGGCTCCGGCGGCGTCGGCATCGCCAGAATCTCCGGCGGCACGATGCGTTCGAGCAGGTCGTAGTGCCGCTCGAAGCCGCGCCGATAGGCCGTGCCCAGCACCCCGTCGGAGAACAGCTTCTCGCAGGCGTACTTGGTCTGCGACCACTCCCACCAGCCCGGCTGGCCACGCCCCGGGAGCGCCAGTTCCTTCTCGATCTGGCCCGCCGAGAGCGGACCGCGCTCGGTGATCACGTCGACCACGTCCTGGGCGAGGTGCGAATGGTCGGCGATCCACGACACCGCGCCCCGGCGCCGGCGCCAGCGCAGCAGCGGTTCGAGTTCGACGGGCGCCAAAGACGCGACATGCGCCCACGTCTCGAACAGCATCCGGTCCCGGCGGCGGGCGGGCCAGGCGGCTGCGTCGAGCAACGCCGGCGGATACGGACCCAGGCGCGCATACACCGGCAGGTAGTGCGCCCGGGCCAGCACGTTGACCGAATCGATCTGCAGCAGGCCGAGCGACCGCAGCAGACGGCGGATATGGCCCCGGTTCACCCCCGCCGCGCCGGCGGCCCGAGGCTCCGCGTCGAGCTGCTGAGCCGCGATGGCGATCCGGCGCGCTTGGGCCGCGCTGATGCCGCCCGATGCTCGCGTCACGGCTCACGCCGCCATTCCTCGCCGGAGTGTTCCCGAAGGTATTCGCGCAGGTAGGGCAGCGTGAAGTCGACATACCCGCGGCGCACCGGGGCGATCAGTTCGGCGGCGATCAGGCGCAGCCGATATTGGCTGGCGTAGTTGTCGTCGACGCCCAGGCGATCGCGGATGTCGGCCATCCGGGCCGGTCCGTCATCCACGGCCATGGCCCGCAGGAACGTGCGCCCGACCTCGGTCGTGTCGGCCAGCGCCGGTTCGTGCACCAGGGTGCCCAGCTTGCGCTGCGCACGGGCGACGCCGGCGCGGGCGTCCGCGGCGGTGACCTCCGGCTCGTCCGGGTGTAGCCGCCAGGTCTGCGCCCCGATGAGCTGCAGCAGGAAGGGGTAGCCGCCGGTGCCGTCGACCATCACCGCCAGCGCCTCGTCGCCGACCGTGCGGCCCGAGGCCTCGATCGGAATCCGCAGGCCGCGCTCCACGTCGGCGCGGGGGACCGGCCCCAGGTGGTAGCGATCCGCCCGCCGCAGGAAGGTGAGCACCTCGTCCCGCACCACGTCGGAGACGCTGGACGCGAGCCCGGCACCGGCGAAGGCGACCTGGCGGCCCTCGCGGAACGCGTGCTGCAGCGCGACCGCGACCTCCCGCAGCTCGGCGATGCGGTCGTGATGGATCTCGTCGAGCGTGATCAGCACGCCGGTGCCATGGCCCCGCACTAGTTCCGTCAGCAGTTCGAGCTGCGTGCGGAGACCGGCCTGCACGGCATGGCGTTCGATGGTCTCCCACGCGATGGCGCCGACCCCCATGGGTCCGGTGATGCCCCGCAACCGCCGCGCCACGGCGTCCGGGTCGAAGTCGCGCAGCAGCCGTGGCAGGTGCTGACCGGTGATCCGTGCCGCGAATCCGGCGGAGGCGGTCTCGCTGACGACGAGCCATCCCCTGCTTCGGGCCAATTCCTCGACGGCATTGAGCATCACCGTTTTCCCGGTGCCGCGCGCCCCGGTATAGAGGGTGGCCCGGCCGGTGGCGCCCGGACCGTCGTCCAGTGCCTCGGCGAATTCGGACAGAAGACCGTCACGCCCCACCAACAGCGGCGGGTCCACACCGAAACTCGCCGTGAACGGGTTGGTCACCGCCATCGCTGCCCTGCCGATCAGTCCGGTTCGTTAGTGCGTGTTAGAGATATTAGAGTTCGTTAGAGACGTGAGGGCACGTTAGCACCGCAGTCTGACACAGCACGCCGGTCACTGCGGTGGTGTTGCTGCGTTGGTCACTGTGTCGGTGATGCTCGCCAGGTCACTGTGTCGGTGATGCTGGGTACTGTCGCGCCATGACACATCGCGACGTACAGATCACCTTCGATTGCGCCGATCCGGCCGCGCAGGCCGCGTTCTGGTGCGAAGCGCTCGGCTATCGGCTGCAGCCACCCCCGCCCGGCTTCCCGGACTGGGACTCTGCTCTTGATTCGTGGGGCGTCCCGGCCGCGGAGCGCAACAGTCGGTCCGCGGCGCTGCCACCCGAGGGCGAGGATGGTCCTCGGCTGTTCTTCCAGCGCGTTCCCGAGGGCAAGACCGCGAAGAACCGTGTCCACCTGGACATCCGCGCGGCCCCTGGTCTCAAGGGAGACGAGCGCATGGCGGCTCTGGCCGCGGAGGCCGAGCGGCTCATGGCACTCGGGGCTCGACAGCTTCGACGTATGGAGCCCGCCGCCATGGACGAGGGCACCATCGTCATGCAGGACCCAGAGGGCAACGAGTTCTGCCTCGACTAATGCGACCGGCGCCTCC
>JBIQMQ010000218.1:0-1473 GCA_044463185.1 Nakamurella lactea
CCCTGCACCTGCTGGGCGGCCTGGGGGATGCCGACCCGGACGAGCCGATGTGCCGCGGACTCCACCACGATCAGCACCGGCTCCGACCCCGAATCGTCCACGATGCATCCGCTGGGTTCGGCCAGACCCTGCGCCAGCGTGGACATCTCGCGACGGACCGGGTCGTACCGGCGAAGGGCGCCGTTGTAGGTGTCGCACACGGCGACGGAGCCGTCCGGAAGTTCCGTCACCCCCAGCGGGTGCTGCATCAGCGCGGACCCGGCGGGGCCGTCCACGTGACCGAACTCGAAGAGCCCCACTCCGACGTCGGTGCCGACCTGGTACCGGTGCGCCCATCCGGCGTCGGAGTCGGCGGAATCCGTCGAGCTGTCCCGCACCGTGACGTGCCGCAGCGCGGAGACCTCGGAATCGGCGATCCACAGCATCCGACCGTCGGCGGAGGCCGCCAGGCCCGAGGGCTGAGCGAAATGCGCTACCGACCCATCGCCGTCTTTGAGACCCTCGGCGCTGGTCCCGGCGGCCACCTCGACGGTGCCGGTGATCGGGTCGAACCGCCACAGCTGGTGGATGCCGGCCATCGCCACCAGCACCGCGCCGTCGAACCAGGCGACATCCCACGGCGACGAGAGTGCCTGGGCCAGGGCCGGTCCGGAGCCGCTGCGTTCGCGCAACTGGGCTCCCGTGCCGGCCACTGTGCGCACCGAGCCGTCGGCCAGGTTCAGCCCGCGCAGCGCGTGGTTGACGGTATCCGCCACGACGATGTCGTACCCAACGGCCTCGGCCACGCCGGCCGGGAGCACGGCGAGCCCCTGCGGCTCGTTGAACGAGCAGTCTTCGGCCGCGCCGTCGGCGAACCCGCGCGCGCCGCTGCCGAATCGGCGTCGCTCCGTGGCGAGATCGCCCTCCAGCTCGACGATCTGGTGATGCGCCGAATCGGAGACGAGCAGCGTGCTGCCGGGCAGCGCGACGATCTTGCCGGGGAAGTGCAGCGCGCCCGGCTCGGGCGCCGGCGGCACGTAGGGACCATCGCCGCGGTGCAGGGTGCCGCCGGCCTCGTGCTCGGCCACGAGTTGTTGCAGCAGCACGTCCAGGCCGTGCGCGTGGCCCTCGCCGGACAGGTGCGCCACCACGTAGCCGTTCGGGTCCACCAGGACCAGCGTCGGCCAGGCCCGCGCGCCATAGGCGCTCCAGGTGGCCAGGGTCGGATCGTCCAGCACGGGATGCGACACCCCGTAGCGCGCCACCGCCGCGCGCAGCGCGTCCGGGTCGGCCTCGTGCGCGAACTTGGGCGAGTGCACCCCGACGATCACCAGCACGTCGGAATAGCGTTCCTCCAGCTCCCGTAGTTCGTCCAGTACGTGCAGGCAGTTGATGCAGCAGAACGTCCAGAAGTCCAACAGCACGAACTTGCCGCGCAGCTCCTTAAGGGACAGCGATCGGCCGCCGGTGTTCAACCAGCCGCGGCCGGTCAGC
>JBIQMQ010000218.1:1573-4343 GCA_044463185.1 Nakamurella lactea
GTTCAGCCGGGCGAGCAGCGCGGTGAGCTGCGCGATGTCGGCCGGATCCCAGCCGGCCAGGAAGCTGTGCAGCGACCGCCGGTACTGGTCCCGGATGGCGTCGATGGTGCGGACCGCCGCGGGGGTGGCCGCGATGTAGAACGCCCGGCCGTCGTCCGGGTCGGCACGCCGCTCCGCCAGCCCGAGTTCGGTCAGCTGCCGGATGATGCGGCTGACCACGCTCTTGTCCACGTACAGTGCCGCGGCCAGCGCCCCGGCATGCAGCGGGCCCGAGCGCACCAGAGTCGCCAGCGCCATGTACGCGCCGGGCGACAGCTCCGGGTGCACGGCCACCGCGCGGTCACGGAGCAGGGACTTGGCGGTCGCAAACAGCCGGGAGAGCTGCTGTTCCAGCGCGGTCACGGCCGCATCCGGTGCCGGATCCACGGCAGGCTCCGGGCGGGCGGCCCCCGCGGCGGAACCGGATCGCGGGCGGGCGGTATCGACGGCCGTCGGACCAGCGGCGGCGGAGGGGGACTCGGCCGTGAACATCGTCATACCTGCGTGCTTCCGGTCTCGCCTGCGGGCTCGCCCCAAGGGGCGATCGTGTCCATCACAATAGGCGATGCCGCGCCGGTATCGGCAGTACGAGCTGCGACGGCGACGGCGGCAGTGCCGGTATCGGCCGTACCGACCGCGACACCGACGGCTGCGGCGTCATGCTCGGGGGTGTCGTCGGGGGTCGCAGCACCATCCCCGGCGGGACCGGCACCCGGGGCACCATCCCCAGCGGAACCCTCCCCGCCAGCCAGACGCTGCCCGGTGGTCTGCCGGCCCAGCGGCTTGTTCGGCACGAACACGAGCGCCAGCACGGTGATCAGCGCCAGCGGAACCGCCACCAGGAACAGCTCGCCGATGGCCGAGCCGAACACCGACTGGATCACGCCGGCGGTGTGCCTCGCCCCGCCCTCGATCAGGCCGTGCACGTTCGGGGTCTCGCCGCGCTGCAGGGCCGCCAGGGCGGCCTTGCCGGGGTTGCCGTCGGCCACGGCGGCGGCGACCAGGTCGGCCTGCCGATCGGCGAACCGGCCGGCCAGTCCGGAGGTGAGCAGCGCGCCGAGCGCGGACACGCCGATGGTGCCGCCGAGCGTGCGGAAGAACGCGACACCCGAAGAGGCGACGCCGATCTGGCGCGGGTCGACGTCGTTCTGCACGATGAGCACCAGGTTCTGCATCACCATGCCGACCCCGCCGCCGAGCACCACCATGTACAGCGACAGCAGGGCGAAGTTGGTGTCCCACTGCATGGTCGCCATCAGGCCCATGCCGATCGTCATCAGCGCCGCGCCGGTCACCATGTAGCTCTTCCAGTGGCCGCGTCTCGAGATGAGCGCGCCGGCCACCGTGGAGGCCACCATCAGCCCCGCGATCAGCGGGAACGTCATCAGACCGGACTCGGTCGGCGTGGCGCCGCGGGAGAGCTGCATGTACTCCGTCAGGTACACCGTGGTGCCGAACATGCCGACGCCGACGGCGATGGAGGCGACCACCGACAGCGAGAACGTCCGCGACGCGAACAGCGTCATCGGGATGACCGGTTCGGCGGCGCGCAGCTCCACGATCACCAGCGCGACCAGCAGCAGGATCGAAGCGCCGAGCATCACGCCGGAGGTGACGGAGATCCAGTCGAAGTTGTTGCCCGCCAACGAGACCCAGATCAGCAGCAGCGACACACCGCCGGCGATGAGCGAGGTGCCGAGGTAGTCGATGCGCACCTTGCCCGGCCGACGCGGCGGCACGTGCAGCGTCTTCTGCAGCACGATCAGCGCGGCGATCGCCACCGGTAGCGCCACGTAGAACACCCAGCGCCAGTTCCACGCGTCGGTGATGACGCCGCCCAGCAGCGGGCCGCCGACGGTGCCCACGGCCATCACGGCGCCGATCAGGCCCATGTACTTGCCGCGGTCGCGGGGCGAGACGATGTCGGCCATCACGATTTGGACCAGCGCCATCATGCCGCCGGAGCCGATGCCCTGCAGGACGCGGAAGCCGATCAGGGTTCCCGGGTTCTGCGCGAAGCCGCACAGGGCCGAGCCGACGGTGAAGACCACGAGCGAGAGCTGGATCAGGGCCTTGCGATCGAGCAGATCGGCCAGCTTGCCCCACACCGGGGTGGTGACCGTGGTGGCGAGCAGCGAGGCGGTGACGACCCAGGTGTACGCGGTCTGGCCGCCGCCCAGGTCGTGGATGATCCGCGGCAGCGCCGTCGAGACGACCGTGCCGGCCAGGATGGCGACGAACATGCCCAGCAGCAGGCCGGACATGGCGACGACGGCGTCCCGGGTGGTGGCCGGCGCGGTGTGCGCGGAGGTGGATGGTGCGGTGGCTCGCATGTGCGGTGGTCCCTACCGGGTTCCGGCGCGTGTCGCCGGGCGACTGTTAATTGATAGTCGTCAACTATAAAACAAGTAGTTGATATGTGCCAACTATGTATGACGTAACGTCAGCAAACTCCTCCGACCAGCACAGCGATTCGGCACCGTCGGTGGTTCTGACCAGGGCGGGAGGGGTCCGGCGTGCGGACGAGCGAGCTGATGTGAACGGCGTCATACTGATCGAAACCAGGACTTCCGTCTGTCGCATTTGGGACGCAGGTCCCTATCGAACGGGGCGGCGGGGGCGATACCAAAGAAGACGGGCGACGCCGGATGCCGACGCCCGGTCGAGCGGTCACCGATCACGAACCACCGGACGAAACCACGAGGTGCACATCATGGCGAAGGCGGAGCCC
>JBIQMQ010000219.1:0-4279 GCA_044463185.1 Nakamurella lactea
ATGACGCCGTTCGCGCCGTCGCGCAGCGCGGCGACCAGCGCGTCCACATGCCGCTCTTCGGTGCCCGGCGTGCCGATCGCCACCCGGATCACGATGCGGCCGTCGACGGCCGTGTGCGACAGGTACGCGGCCCCGGAGTCGTTGATCCGGGTCATGAGTGCCATCGTCGCGGCGTTGTCGGCGTCCAGGCCCGCGCCGGTCACCACGTGCAGGCACAGCAGGGACAGCTCGCGGTGCGTGACGGTGAATCGGCCGTCGCCGGCCAGTGCGTCGGCGAGCCGGTCGACGAGGGCCACGCCGGAGCGGATGTGGGCGGCGAGCCCGTCCGGACCGTAGTGCCGCAGCACCGCCCACAGCTTCAGCGCCCGGAATCGCCTGCCGAGTTGCAGATGCCAGTCCCGATAGTCGATCACCGCCCCCGCGTCGGACGCGGCGGTGCGCAGATATTCGGGGTTCTGCGACAGGGCCCCGGTCAGCGCCGCCCGGTCGGCGACGTACAGCGTGTCGCAGTCGAACGTGGTCAGCAGCCACTTGTGCGGGTTGGTGGCGTAGGAGTCGGCGAGCTCCAGGCCGGCGTTCAACCGGTCGCGATACTCCGGGGCGACGGCGGCAACCCCCGCCCAGGCCGCGTCCACGTGCAGCCAGGCGCCGAAACGGGCCGCCACGGCGGCGATCTCGGCGGTGGGGTCGATCGCGCCGGTGCCGGTGGTGCCGACGGCGCTGACAACGAGGGTCGGTATCCGTCCCGCGGCAACATCCGACTCCATGGCTTCCGCCAGGGCGGCGACATCCATCGGGCCGCCCGGCGAGGTGACCGGAATCTGGCGGAATTGGTCGGAGCCGACCCCCGACACGGTCACCGCCTTCGCCACCGACGAATGCGCTTCGGACGAGCAGTACACGGTGTACTGGCCGCGCAGGCCTTCGGTGCGGGCCCGCCCGCCGCTGGCCCGGTGCAGCGCCGCCACCAGCACGGTCAGCACCGCAGTGGAGGCCGTGTCGTTGATCACTCCGCCGCCGCTGCCGGTGGACCGGAACCGGTCCGGCAGGTCGAGCAGCGTCGCGAACCAGTCCAGCACCCGGGTCTCCACCTCGGTGGCCGCCGGGCTGGTCGCCCACACCATGCCCTGCACGCCGAGCCCGGAGGAGAGCAGATCGCCCAGGATCGCGGGACCGGAGCTGTTGGCGGGGAAGTAGGCGAAGAACGAGGGGTGTTGCCAGTGCGTGATTCCCGGCATCACCAGGCGGTCCAGGTCGGCGAGCAGCGCCTCGATCGGCTCGCCGCCGGTGGGCGGGTCGAGCGGGAGCGTGGCCGCGATCTGGCCGGGCTCGGCCTGGGAGCGCACCGGGAAGCGTTCGATGCGGCTGCGGTAGTCGGCGATCCAATCGATCACCGCGTGCCCCTGACGGCGGAACTCCCCGGGCGTCAGGTGCGGGGGCTGCGGAACGGTCGTCATGGTTCGACGGTAGCCGGTGCGACGCTCACCCGACCGCGACACCCAGATCCGACCAGGAGACGCGCAGCAGGAACGCGATCTCCTCGCCCATGACCCCGCCAGCCAGCTCCAGCATCAGCGCCGTGAACGCCGGCCCGTGGCCGATCTTCAGAGCGGCTCCGGTGAGGTGGTGCGCGATCTCGTGCAGCACGACGAGTTCGCGCAGGGCCCAGCGCGCGTCGGATCCGCGGACCGGCACGGCGATGGTGGCGGTGCCGTCGCGACGCGGCTGCCTCCCTTCGGCGTCGCTTGCGGTGCCGGATTGCTCGCTCCGCGTTCCGCTCGGCGCCGGCTCGTAGTGCGCCTTCGAGGCTCCGTGCCGCTCGCGCACCGTCAGCGGCTCGGCCGCCGCCGGCCACCGGCGCCGCACCCAGTCCAGGGCCAGCACCGCGTCGACGTACCGCTGTACTCCGGCCAGGTCACCGAAATGGCGCTCCGGGGGCAGCGTGACCCGGGAGCCCGCGATCTCCACGACGGGGAACTCGGCGGAGCGGTCCAGCAGGCGGGCCACCAGATTCTCCCCGGCGTACACCGCGGAGCGCGCTGTGTCGCGGAAGCGACCCGGACGGGGGGGACCCGGCTGCGGCGTCATGCCCGTCACCGGGGGAGCTGCGCGCGCGACCCGCCGATCGCCGCCTCGGAGCCGAGCCGGGCCCGCCGGGCGGCGTGGTCGCCCGCCCGTGAGGCATGCCGGGAATACCCGGCAGACGCCGACGACCCCCGCCAGGTGCCGCGCGCCGTGGAATGCGCCCGGTAGTGCTCGGCCAACTCGAGCTCTTTCGCGCGCAGCGCCAACGCCGTGCCGGTCTGCTCGCCGCGACGCCCGCCGTTCGCCGTGAGGTCGGCGCGCACCGCCTCGGCCCGCACATCGCGGCGCGCCTCCTGCAGGCGCCGGCCGATGCGCGCGGCGTAGGCCCGTTGGAAGCTGAGCCGAGCGGTGATCGGGCTGACCGGGCCCGTCTCCCAGCGCCGGCGCGCCGCCGAGTAGCGCCGCACCCTTTCGGCGGCGTACGCGCCGGACTTGATGAACTCGTCCGAGGCCCGCACCATCTGCACCATCAGCGAGGCGAACAGCGCTTCGGCGGCGTCCAGGTCCGAGTCGAACCCGTAGGCGAAGATGCGCGTCGAATTGCGCGCCACGTCGCAGGTGATGTCGTTCGCGCGGGCGATCGCCACGAACAGCTCCACGTAGGTGCGCAGCCCACGCTTGCCGGACTCACCGACCACGATCTCCCGCTGGGTCGGAGCGACGCGCCGCTCCTTGCCGGCGGCGTGCGCCCGTGCCACCGCCAGGTCCACGGACGAGGCGGTCGCCAGCCGCTGCGCCGCCTCCATGTACGCCTCGGCCTCGAACTCGTTGTCGGTCGATTCCGCTTTTCGCAGCAGGGCGGCGATGCGGGACAGTGCGCGGTCGGTCATGAGGCCACCGTGCCACCGGACCCCGACACGGTTCCGCCCGTCGAGTCCTCCTCGGGTGCCTCCGATTCGCCGCCGCCGGGGCGGCGTTCCGAACGGATGTAGGGCAGCGCCACGGCGGCCGCCACCGCGCACAGCGCCGCGGTCACGGCGAAGCCGACCGAGAAGCCGAACAGGTCGGCCAGACCGCCGGCCACGATCGGGCCGATCATGGTGCCCACGTCGCCGGTCACCTGGTAGGTGGCGATCACCGATCCGCGGCGGCCCTGCGCCACGTCGCCCATGATGGCGCTGGGTCCGACGGCCTGCGCCGCGCCGCCCGCGCCGAGCAGCGCCATCGCCACCACCATCAGCCACATCATCGGGGGAGCGGCCAGCGCGGCCATCCCCAGCATCCCGAGCGTCCCGCCCAGGACGACCACCGGCAGCCGGCCTCGATCGTCGCTGAATCGGCCCATCGGCAGCAGCAGCGCCGCGTTGGCGGCAGCGGCGATGGCAAGCGCGTAACCGCTCCACGCCTCGGACAGCAGGAGCGCTTCGGTGATGAACAGCGGTACCAGGGCGCTGCGGGTGGCGGTCGACCAGCCCTGGGACAGGCTGCCGACCAGCGCCACCCGGAACTGCGGCAGCCGCCATGCTTCCCGGATGCCTTCCGGCGGAGCGGCGTCATCCCCGGTCTTGCCGGTGGGGCGCGGCACCCGGGGGAGGGCCGCGAACGCCACCACGGCGGCGATCGCCAGCGTGCCGGCGTAGAAGAAGAACGGGGCGCGGATGCTGATCGCGGTGAGCGGCCCGCCGATCACCGGCCCCAGCACACCGCCGAGCAGGAACGATCCCGACCACACGCTCATGGCCCGGCCGCGCACCGCGGACGGAATACGGTTGGCCAGCACCGAGGCCGCAGCCACCGAGAACATGGCCGATCCGACGCCGCCCGCGCCGCGCAGCAACAGCAGCTGTACGTAACTCTGGGCGAGCCCGGCCAGCGCGCTGGATACGGCCACGATCACCAGACCCGTGCCGAGCACGGCGCGAGCGCCGATCCGGTCGACGACCCGGCCCACGCCGAACGCGGACAGCATTCGCATGGCGGCGAACATGCTGATCACCAGGCCGGCGGCGGTGACCCCCACGTCGAAGGTGCGCGCGAAGATCGGCAGGGCGGGGGCGACGATGCCGAATCCTACGGCCACGCAGACCGCGATCACGGACAGCACCCACACGATGGGCGGGAGCGCAGGGCGGGCCGCGGGCGGTCGAGCCGTCGCGTCCGTGTCGCTCACATGCACCGTTCTGCTCGCCTCGGTCGAGAGTGCCCCCGGTGAGACTCGAACTCACACTGGACGGGTTTTGAATCCGTTGCCTCT
>JBIQMQ010000220.1:0-2529 GCA_044463185.1 Nakamurella lactea
CCAATGCGCGGGCCGACCAGGCGCTGGCCCAGTGGCCCGCTATCGAGCAGTTCCTCCGCCAGCCGAAAGACACCGTCATCGGCGCCGACCGGGCCTGGTCCGAACTGCACGAACTGATCCGCGGCAGCGACACCGACGACGCCGCAGCCGAGGCGCCCGGGGTCGACGCCACGGTGGCCGCGAGCGCAGCGCCGCCCAGCGCGATCCTCCCGCAGGCGGGTGCGCGATGACCCCGAAATGGATCTCCGGCCTGGTGCGCGCGCGCCAGTTCGCCGAGGACAACGCCAAACAGGAACTGGCCACGGCCGAGCGGATCGCGTCGCGCGCGCACGCCCGCGTCCGCTACAACGCCGACCGGCTGGAATCGCTGACCTACGCCGGCGCGGAGGCGAACGCAGCCAGCTTCGTGGCGTCGGCCGTCGCCCTGCAGGCCGCGGCCGCCACCCACGCCGCCGCGCGCGCCGCCGCCGCCCAGGCGGACAACGACGCCGACAACCGTCGCGGTGAGCTGACCGACGCGGCCGTGTCCCGGCGCAGCGCCGAGGAACTCGCCGACCGCGCCCGCGCCGCCGAAAAGGCACGCGAGGCGCTCCTCGCCCAGCGGGCCACCGACGAGATCGCCGCGTCCGTCTTCCGCCGCAACCACGAGAATGACGCCGCAGCAGGCGATTCCGACCGCGACATTGACGGCGACATCGACGGAAACATCGACGGGGAGGCGCCGTGAGCCCGGTCGCCGCCCCCGACGCGGTGTCCGCCATCACCAGCCGGATCGCGTCCATCCAGTCGCAGATCCGGTCGCTGTCGCCCGCCATCGGCGCGACGGCGTCCGTTTCCGCGCCCCGCCCTGCCGGGTCGTCGACGACGGCCACGGATTCGTCGGCGATCTTCGCCTCGGCCCTGTCCGACGCCGCCAAGGCGGCCGGCGCCCCCGCCGGATTCGCGGCGACCCGCGCCCCAGCGCTGAGTTCGGCCGGGTCTCTTGCTACCGCGCCGTCGGCCGGGTCTCTTGCTGCCGCGCCGTCGGCCACATCGGCTGCGGCGTCATCCATCTCGGCCCTGTCGGCGACACCGGCCACGGTGACCGGCGACGACGTGATCGCCTCCGCCAAGAAGTACCTGGGTGTGCCGTACGTGTGGGGCGGCACCACCCCGTCCGGGCTGGACTGCTCCGGGCTGGTGCAGCTCGCGTTCAAGGACCTGGGCATCGACCTGCCCCGCGTCTCCCGCGACCAGGCCAAGGCCGGCGACGCAGTGGCGTCCCTGTCCGACGCCCGGCCCGGGGACCTTGTCGCCTTCGGATCGCCGGTGGACCACATCGCCATCTACCTGGGCGGCAACCGCATCCTGGAGGCGCCGCAGCCTGGCCAAGACGTACACATCACTGAGATGTACCGCACGCCCACCGCGATCCGGCGCATCGTCCCGGGCGGCGACGGCACGGACAGCGGCATGAGCGGACTGTTCGCGGCCACGCCCGCGCCGGGCTCGCTCATGGGCGCTCCCGGGTTGGGCGCTCAGTCTCTGGGCGTGCCGCCGGGCCTCATGGTCGCGTTCGACCCGGCACAGTTGGCCGGCGTGCCGCGCGCGATCCCGCTGGCAGCGCTGGCGGCGACAGGCGCTCCCGGCAGCGCCGCCACCGCCCGCGACGCCGTTGCCGGAGCCTTGGCCGCCGGCGCCGCGCAGGGAGCCACCGCCGACCGGCTCACCGCCGCCGGACTGTCAGATGCCGTGGCCGCCTTCGCCGGCGACTTCGCCGCCGCGGAGCGCAAGTTCAACCTGCCCAGCGGCCTGCTCGCGGCGGTCGCCCAGGTCGAATCCGGCGGCCGCACCGACGCCGTCTCCCGCGCCGGCGCCCAGGGCCTGATGCAGCTCATGCCGGGTACCGCGGCTGGCTTGGGCGTCACCGACCCGTTCGACCCGCAGCAGGCGATCAACGGCGCCGCCCAGTACCTGTCCAGCAACCTGGCAGCGTTCGGCGGCTCGCTCACCAAGGCCCTGGCCGCCTACAACGCCGGCCCCGGCGCGGTGCGCGAGTATGACGGAATCCCGCCCTACGCCGAGACCCAGAACTACGTCCGAAAGGTCACCGACATGTTGGCGAGGCTCTCATGACCCAAGCACTGATGGATCTGGCGCCGCGAATCGACGCGACACCCTCTGGGAGGCAAGCGGATTCGCGCGCCTCGAGCGATTCCGGCGCAGCCTTCGCCGACGCCGTGGACCAGGCCGTCAGCGAGGCGAACGACCGCCCGGGCCGATCCCGCCGTGCGAACTCCGGACGGGATGAGGACGCGCCGGGCCAGGACAAGCCGGAAAAGCACACGGCGACCGGCCGCGACGATGCTGGTCCGGGCGATGCGGCCAACGGCCTCATCTGGGCATTGAGCCCGCACGAGCTGCACGGCGTTCGCGGCACGGTGGCAGGTTCCGGCAAGCGACCCGCGGGCGGCCATCAAATCGATGCGAGCATCGACGTCGCCGCGCCCTCTGCCCGGCGCCCGGGCGCGTCGGGAGGCGCGGCCACGC
>JBIQMQ010000220.1:2629-4277 GCA_044463185.1 Nakamurella lactea
CGGTCGCAGCAGCGGATCCCGCCAAGGCCGCCCGCAGCAACGGTGCCCGCTCGGGGCAGCCGCTCACCGCGACGACCACCGCACACCAGACCCGGCCGGCCATTGGCACACCCACCCCAGCGGAGGCGCCGCGCGATCCGGCGGTACCCGGCGCAGCCGGGCGGGCGGCGTCATACTCGGCGCTCCCTCTCCCCGGTGCCGATAGGACGAGCGGCTCGGCAACGAGCGGCTCCAGCACCTCTGCGACAAGCACTGCGGCGAGCCAACTCTCCCCGACGGCAGTGCACGTTCCGACTCCGGTCGCCGCCACCGTCAACAGCACACCGGTCGCCGCTGCAGCGCCGATGCCGACGCCGTTCGCTCAGGCGCAGCCGGACGTCGCGATGATCTTGGCGCAGCTCCGCGGACGCACCGATGGCACCTACCAGCTCCGGGCGCAGGTGCACCCGGCCGAACTGGGCGCCGTCGCCATTACCGCCACCGTGCACCACGGCGCGCTCAGCGTCACGCTGACCCCGGATCAGGCCGCGCAGCAAGCGATTTCGCAGTCGTTGCCTCAACTCCGGCAACATCTTGCCGATCAAGGCTTCACTGGAGTGAACGTGGGCCTCGGCTCGCCGCAGCAGTCCGGCCACCAGGGCCAGGGCGGCGACCGGCAGACCCACGCGCAGGGAAGCGACCACTCCATCCGCCATGGAAAGGACACCGCCGTCGGAGCGGTCGACCACCCGTCGGCCGTGCGCACCGGAGGCACCCTGTCCGCCCTGGACCTGATGCTGTAAGGAGAGTCGCTTCCCATGACTTCACCCATCGACTCCGTGGGCCCGCCAGCGACGCTGCCGGCGAACTACGACCCCACGACGGCAAAGCTCAACGCCTCCGGCACGGGCAAGCCGCCCGAGATGTTCGACTCCGAGATGTTCCTGAACCTGCTCGTGGCGCAGCTCAAGTACCAGGACCCGACGAGCCCGGTCGACACGTCGAACTTCATGAACCAGACGGCGATGCTGTCGCAGGTCCAGACCATGAACACGATGTCGGACACGCTCGCCGACATGATGACGGCACAGCAGACCGCTTCCGCGACATCCATGATCGGCAAAGCGATCTCGTTCGTGGATCCGTCCGGTAAGCAGGTCAGCGGCGTGGTGGACGGCGTGTCGTTCGTCTCCGGCTCGCCCATGCTGCACGTGGGTGATCTGGCCGTTCCGCTCGGCGGCGTGCTGGTCGTGGCCGACCCCGTGCCGGTCGACTCCACCGTCGGAACCGCTGGCAGCACCGACGATCTCGGCGCTGTGGACGGCGTTGGCGATGGCACTGGCGCACCCGATGCCACCGGCAGCACCGATGCGCCGGATGGCACCCAGGCCGCGGACGACGTTCCCGGCGCCGCCGAGAATGACGCCGCCGCGGGCGATTCCACTGCCGACCCGGCAATTCCTGCCACGCCCGACAGCACCGACCCGGACAGCATCGCCGTCACCACCCGACCGGACACCATCTCCGCCTAAGCCCACCCCACTACGGAAGGCCACTACGCCATGCTTCGCTCACTATTCACCGGCATCTCCGGGCTCACCGCCCACCAACAGATGCTGGACGTCACGGCGAACAACATCGCCAACGTCAACACCACCGGCTTCAAGAG
>JBIQMQ010000221.1:0-4250 GCA_044463185.1 Nakamurella lactea
CGGGCCAGCACCGCCGCCCCGGCACACATGGTGCACGGCTCGACGGTGACCACCAGGGTGCAGCCGGAAAGGTTCCACGAGCCCACGGCCTGCGCGGCCTTTCGCAGCGCCACCACCTCGGCGTGCGCCGTGGGATCCTTGCGGGCCTCTCGCGCGTTGAATCCTCGGCCGATCACCGACCCGTCCTCCGCCACGACCACGGCCCCGATCGGCACGTCCCCGACCGGCAGCGCCCGCTCGGCCTCGGCCAGCGCCAGCCGCATTAGCGCGGCATCCGCATCTCGACGGGCGGGGGAACCGATCGGGAGCTCGGTGGAACCGTCGGCGGAACCGGCCGGGCCCGAGGGCTGCGTCATACCCGATTCACCACGGCACCGACGGCGCAGCGCCGCTAGTCGCGATCCGTCCCGGCCAGCGCCGCGAACTCCTCGCCGAATCCGCAGCGGTTGGCGATGAGCTGGAGCTGCTCGTCGGGGTAGAGGTCGTCGTCGTCCACGATGATCGCCATCTCCTGCTCGGACAGCCCGAAGTCGGCGAGCAACGCCATATCGCCCTCCGGCCAGGGCTCGTCGTCGTCGATGTCGTCCTCGTCCGGCACCTCGATGTGCAGCAGGTCCAGGATGTCCGCCGCCAGGTCGAAATCGAGCGACGCCGTCGCATCGGACAGCAGCAGCGCCGCCCCGCCCGGCACCGGCCGCACGATCGCGAAGAACTCCTCGTCGACCTCGACCATGGCGAAGATCGCCCCGCCGTCCACGGACAGCCGCCGCAGCGCCGTGAGCAGCCCGTCCAGGTCGTCCATGAGGGCGTCGTCCAGCTCGGTCAGGCGCCACGACCCGCCGTCCCGCGCGACCGCAATCGCGAACCCATCGATGCTCACGATGGCAACGGTACGGCAGCGCGCGCAACGTTGCCACGGCACGGTGGCCGAGTGCCGCCGCCTCCGTCGAACAGCCGGGTATGACGCCGCCCTCGGGCGGTCGCGACCGTCCTCACCAGCACGCACGGGATCCACCCCGTGGGACCGTTCCCGCGCCACGCGCACCCGGGAATGCTGCGCGCCGCCCGCCGACAGGGAAAGATCAACCCTCACGAAGTCGTCCCGGGAAAGGTGACACATGACCACACCACTGCCGTCCGCGGTCTGCGTCTTGGGCATGGGGTTGATCGGCGGATCGCTGATGCGGGCCGCGGCGCGACACGTGCCGGTGTTCGGCTGGTCGCCGGGCGAGGGCACGCGCGCGGACGCCGCCGGCGACGGCTTCGACGTGGTCGACGAGCTGACCGACGCGGTGCGCCGGGCCGCCGCCGAGGACGCGCTGGTGGTGCTCGCCGCACCGGTCACCGCGTTTCCGCCGCTGCTGAAAGTGATCCACGAGGTGGACCCGACCTGCCGGCTCACCGACGTGGGCGGGGTGAAGAGCCAAGTCGCGGCCGAGGTTGCCGCGTTGGCACCGAGGGCCCGCTACATCGGCTCGCACCCCATGGCGGGCACCGAGCACTCCGGTTGGGCGGCGGGATCCGCGGATCTGTTCGCCGACCGGGTGTGGGTGACGACGCTCGACGAGGACTCCGACATCGAACTGTGGGCGCCGATCGCAGGTCTCGCCGTGACCATCGGCTCGCGGGTGGTGCCGTGCGAGGTCGGCCCGCACGACGACGCGGCCGCGCGGGTCTCGCATTTACCGCACCTGATGGCGGCGGCCCTGGCGCAGGTCGGCGCGATGGGCGGGCCGCTCGCCCTGTCCCTGGCGGCCGGCTCGTTCCGCGACGGCACCCGCGTCGCCGCGACCCGACCGGAGCTGGTGCGCGCCATGTGCGAGACCAACGCCGGCTACCTCGTCGACGCGATGGACGAGGCGCTCGCTCAGCTCGGGGTGGCCCGCGGCTCGCTCGCGTCCAGCGGCTCGCTGGCGAAGATCGCGCACGGCGGCTACGAGTCGCGCGGCGCGTTCGAGCGCCGCTTCGACGACCTGGAACCGGTACAGCTGTCCGGCGACGACATGGTCGAGCAACTGCTGTCGGTCGGTGCCGTCGGCGGCTACGTCACCGGGATATCAATGGCGGCAACGGGTCTCGTGGTCGACGCGATGTACCCGGGCGTCGACTGAGCTGCCCCCTTGGCCCCCTCAGTCCCGCTCATCCCCTCGCCGCGTGTTAGTGGCGCCGGCGAATATGTCGCCGTGGCTAACACGCGACGTTAGGACGGCCCGCGCCCGGACCACGACCAGGCATAGACGCCGTCGTCCACCGCGAGGCCGCCCTCGCCGAGCTCCAGCGGCCGGAACGTGTCGATCATGACAGCCAGCTCGTCGAAATAGTCCTTGCCCAAAGCGTTCTCGACGGCGCCCGGCTGCGGGCCATGCGAATGCCCGCCGGGATGGACGCTGATCGACCCGATGCCGATGCCCGATCCCTTGCGCGCCTCGTAGTCGCCGGCGACGTAGAACATGATCTCGTCGGAGTCGACGTTCGAGTGGTAGTACGGCACCGGGATCGACAGCGGATGGTAGTCGACCTTGCGCGGCACGAAGTTGCACACCACGAAGTTGAAGCCCTCGAACACCTGGTGCACGGGTGGCGGCTGGTGCACCCGGCCGGTGATCGGCTCGAAGTCGGACACGTTGAACGTGTAGGGGTAGAGGCAACCGTCCCAGCCGACGACATCGAACGGGTGGTACTGCATCGTGACGATGGAGCCCACGATGCCCAGCGGGCCGTTGCCCCGGTGCTTGGTGTAGATCGGCACGTCGGTGCCGTCGACGAGCAGCGGCTCGGCCGGACCGTGCAGGTCGCGCTCGCAGTAGGGCGAGTGCTCCAACAGCTGGCCGAACCGCGACAGGTACCGCTTCGGCGGCCCGATGTGGCTGTTGCCCTCGATCACGTACAGCCGCAGCGGCCCCTCGCCAGTGTCGGGCACCCATCGATGCACGGTGGCGCGCGGGATGATCGCGTAATCGCCGTGGGCGACCGGCAGCGCGCCGAACACGGTCTCCACCACCCCGGAGCCGGATTCCACGAACACGCATTCGTCACCGATCGCGTTGCGGTACAACGGACTTGGCTCGGCCGCCACCACATAGCCGATCCGGACGTCGCCGTTGCCGAGCAGCAGCCGCCGGCCCGTCACCGCGTCGACCCCGGCACCCGCGCCGTCGCCGGGGAACAGGTCGTGGGGCCTGAGGTGCCGCGGCTTGAGCGGGTGGTTCGGTGTCGTCGTCAGGTCCGGCAGGTGCCACACCGTGGCGTCCACCATCGCGGAGGTGTTGTGCCGGTGATACAGCAGCGACGAGTCGGACGAGAAACCCTCCTCGCCCATCAGCTCCTCGGAGTACAGCGAGCCGTCCGGCGCGCGGAACTGGGTGTGCCGCTTCGGCGGGATGGCGCCGACGCTGCGGTAGTAGGCCATGTCGATCTCCTGCCCTGCCGTGAGCGCACGAACATGCTGATATGTTGACCATTCGCTACGCTGAAGAACGTGTCAAGACGTCACCAAATGACCGTCGGTGTTGCACAGATCGTCCGATTGATTCCGAAGCCAGGTGGACAGAATGCTCAGTGAGGCGCGCCGCGCACCGAGCAGCCTCACCCGCGGGCTGATCGACGACGCCGCGATCTTCCCACCCGGCCTCGCGCCGCTCGATGCGGCGGTGGCTCGGCACCGCGCGCTGCGACGATCGGCGTTCGCCCCGTACATCGGGCCGCTGCTGCTGCGCGCCTCCTGGTGGCAGCAGTTCACGGCCCTGGGCAGCACCACCGACGGCGTCGACGTCGTTCTGATCTGCCGCCCCGGCGACGACGCCTCCGACATCGCCACCGCGGTCCGCGGCCTTGCCGAGCACGTCGGGTCGCGACGGGCGGATCCACCCTCGCGCCTGCGCGGCATCGAGCTGCCCTGGGCCGGCGGCGAGGCGGCCCGGATCACCGAGACGCTCGCGGCCGAGCTCGGCCCGGACTTCCTAGCCGCATTCGAGATCGACGGCGCCGCGCCCGATGTCGACCTCGCGGCCATCGCCCGCCACAGCGCTCAGAGCGGGTCGGTGGACGAGCCCCGCCCCGACGACGGGCGCCGCAGCGCGCAGGGGCATCGCGTGCTCGCCAAGTTCCGTACCGGCGGCATTGGGCCCGAGGACTCTCCCCCGGCGGACAGGCTCGCCGGCGTCATCGCCGAAGCGACGCGTCAGCAGGTGCCGGTCAAGTTCACCGCAGGGCTGCACCACGCGATCACCGGACCGCACGGCCCCGCCGGC
>JBIQMQ010000222.1:0-4241 GCA_044463185.1 Nakamurella lactea
GGGAGCCGCTACCGCGCGCGGCGGGAGAGCCGATCCGGATCCAGGATGACGACGCTCTTGCCTTCCAGCCGCAGCCAGCCGCGCTGTCCGAAGTCGGCCAGGGCCTTGTTCACGGTCTCCCGCGAGGCGCCGACGAGCTGCGCGAGCTCTTCCTGCGTCAGGTCGTGCGTCACCCGGAGCTGGCCGTCCACCCGCGTCCCGAACTGGCGGGCGAGCTGCAGCAGCGCCTTGGCCACGCGGCCCGGCACGTCGGTGAAGATCAGGTCGGCCAGCGAGTTGTTGGTCCGGCGCAGTCGGCGCGCCAGGACCCGCAGGAGCTGCTCGGCGATCTCGGGACGCTCGGCGATCCAGGATCGCAGGCCTCCGCGGTCCATGGTCGCCAGCCTGGTGTCGGTGACCGCGATCGCGCTCGCAGTGCGGGGACCCGGGTCGAACACGCTGAGCTCGCCGAACATGTCGGCCGGCCCCATGATCGCCAGCAGGTTCTCCCGGCCGTCGGGCGAATGTCGGCCGAGTTTCACCTTGCCTTCGAGGATGATGTACAGCCGGTCTCCGAGCTCGCCTTCGGTGAAGATGGCGCTGGACCGGGGAAACGTCACGGTTTCCAATTGGGCGGCCAATGCGGCAGCGGCCTCCGGCTCGACACCCTGGAAGATGCCGGCCCGGGCGAGCGTGTCGTCCACGCGTCCTCCTGTTCAGTCACTCGCTCACGCGACATTGAGACGCAGACCACAGTCTAGGGCCTGCGTCGCACAATCGTTATCTTTCTACTGTTTCATATGGGGTTCACATATGGCACTACCAGGTGCCCTGCTGCCTGGGATGACGCCGCCCTGCGGCTGCGCCGCTGCGGCTGATCGCCGGCGGCGGTTCCAGGGGACCCGGCCCCGGCCTCACCCGGAGCCGGAGCTGCTTCCCGGCCCGGAGCCCGCGCTGCCGCCGGGTCGAGCGCCCGCCGCACCGCCGGGCCGAGCGCTTTCCGCGTTGCCGCCGGGCCGAGCGCCCGCCGCGTCCTCGGGTTCGCCGCCGCCCGTTCCGGCGAGTGACGACGCCCAGCGGGAGAAGCGGGATCGGCGCGACGGCTGGTTGGAGCGGCTGCGTACCCGGAACCGGGACAGGGCCCGAGTCCAGCCCTCCTGGACGAACGTCGTCACCTCGTCGGGCTGGGCGTGATCGAAGAACTCCTCGACGTCCTGCTCGCTCACCGAATCGGTGTGCAGCCGATGCTCCAAACGCTCCATGAGCAGCGCAAATGCGAGTACGCCGACGGGGATGAGCAGCACCAGGAAAACCATGACCCCTCCATCATCGGCTACCTCTCACACTACCGTGTGGCACCCTTGGCACCGTGGCGCACTCCGTCGATGTCGAGGAGGACACCGGCCGGCGGCTGGTGCCTGATGCGCTGCTCCCCGACTGGCTGTCCGCGGTCGTCCGGCGGGCCGAGGGCACGCCGCTGCCGTCGTGGGTGCTGCACGCCACGGACCGGGCCCCGGTCGATGCCCGCCGCGGCGCGGTGCTCATGCTGCTGGCGGAGGGGGACGACGGTCCGGATTTGGTGATCACCCAGCGCGCCGCCACGCTCCGGGCACACGCCGGGCAGCCCGCGTTCCCCGGCGGCGCCCTGGAGGAGGGCGAGGACGATGTCGCCGCGGCCCTGCGGGAAGCGGCCGAGGAGACGGCGCTCGACCCGTCCGGAGTGACTCCCGCGGCAGTGCTGCCGCAGCTCTACCTGCCGCCGTCGCGCTTCGTGGTGCGACCCGTGCTGGCGCACTGGCGCGTCCCTTCGGAGATTCGCGCCGTGGACCCCGCGGAGACCCAACGCGTGCTGCGCGTTCCGGTCACCGCGTTGGCCGACCCGGATAACCGGGGGACCGTGGTGCTCCGCGCCGGCGGCCCGCGCGGGTTGCGCCGCACGTTCCGCTCCCCGGCGTTCACGGTGGGCGGCCTGACCGTCTGGGGTTTCACGGCCGGCCTGGTGGACCTGCTGCTGGAGTGGGGCGGCTGGTCCGTTCCCTGGGACCGCGGCCGCGAGCTGACGCCGTGAACTACGTCGACCTGGTGCTGATCGGGCTGCTGGCGGTGGCGGGTTTCTCCGGCTACCGCAAGGGCCTGATCACGGCGGTGCTATCGCTGCTCGGCGCGGTGGGCGGCGCGCTGCTCGGCCTGCAGGTGGCGCCGGCCCTGGCCTCGCACGTCGACGAGCAACTCGCGAAGATCGGCATCGGCGGCGTCCTCGTCGTGGTCGGGATCCTCGTCGGCATGGCGGTCGGCACCTACCTGGGCTCGCTGGTGGCCCGGCAGCTTCGCTGGCAGCCGGCGGTGGCCGTCGACCGCGGCCTGGGCATGGTCGGCCAGATGGTGGCGGTGCTGGCCCTGGCCTGGCTGGTGGCGCTGCCGATCGCGGCGCTGCCGGTGCCGTCCCTCTCGTCGCAGATCCGTTCGTCGTCGTTGATCGCCAGCGTCGACAAGGTGATGCCGCCGCAGGCCGAGAAGGTCTCCTCCGGGCTCCGCTCGCTGTTCACCGGCTCCGGTTTCCCCCCGATCCTGGCGCCGCTCGCCCCCGCGCCCAGCGTCCCGGTCGACGCGCCCGACGAGAGCCTCACGCTGGACCCGGACATCACCGGCCAGCAGGGGTCGATCCTCAAGGTCCGCACCCAGGCCCCGCAGTGCGGCGCGTCCATGGAGGGCACCGGGTTCGGCGTCGCGCCCGGCATGGTCGCGACGAACGCGCACGTCGTCGCCGGGTCGGCGTCGGTGTCCGTGGAGACGGCGACCGGAGCGCTGCCCGCCCAGGTCGTCGAGTACGACTCGGCCGTCGATCTCGCCGTGCTCAGGGTGCACGGGCTCACCGCCGAGCCGCTGGTCTTCGCCCGGCAGCCCGCCAAGACCGGGGATGACGCCGCAGCAGCGGGGTACCCGCTCGACGGGCCGTTCACCGTCTCGCCGATGCGGATTCGCGCGCAGACCGCGCTGCGCGGCCCGGACATCTATGCGCGGGATACCGTCACGCGCGAGGTGTACACGTTGCGCGGATCGGTGCGGCCGGGCAATTCGGGCGGGCCGCTGTTGGCGCCGGACGGCACCGTGGTCGGGGTGATCTTCGGGGCGGCCATCGACAACCCCGATGTGGGGTTCGCGCTGACGGCCCGGCAGGCCGCGCCGGTGATCGCAGCGGGGGTGGCCTCCCGCGAGGAGGTCGGCACCGGGGCGTGCGCCAACCACTGATCTTCCTATTTTCCGCCGCGTGTTAGCCAGGCAGGCAGATATGCCGGCGCCACTAACACGCGGCGGAAAGGACAGCGGCGGAAAGGTCAGCGGGCGGCGGCCTTCTTCAGGGCGTCGGCGGTGGCCGCGGCCTCCTGCAGGGTCTTCTCCGGCTTCTTGATCTTCTTCATGCGGCGGACGCCCAGGACCACCAGACCGGCGGCCATCACGAGCATCGCCCCGAACACGATGACGAACGCGGCCCAGCGGGGCAGCCAGATGTCCAGGATCTCGCCGACCATCAGCCAGAAGAACCACAGCGAGAACAGCCCAATGGCCGCGGCCGCCGCGAAGAAAATGCTGCCGCGCAGCGCCTGCTTCACCGACGCGGTGAGCTCCAGCTTCGCCAGTTCGATCTCGGCGCGCACCAGCGTGGAGACATGGGTCGCCGCATCCTTCACCAGCTCGCCGACGGTCCCGTTCGGGTCGGTGGGCGGCTCGGCCGTCATGGGGATGGAGGCGGGTTCGCCCGCCGGCCAGGTGTAGTCCGTCGGCGGGTGCGAGCGGGACCGAGCCACGATGGCCTCCTTCGTGATGCGGCACCAGGTAGCGGTGCTCGCTGTCGTGCGGCACCGGGTCGTGGTGTCGCTGCGGCGCTCCGTGCGGATGATGCGTGCTGCTCGGCCGCCCGGCGTGTCTCATCGTGCCACGACTCGGGCGTCGGCCGCGATGTCGCGAGCCATCCGGCCGGCGTTCCGGCCCGTGTCGCGGGCCCGTTTCCCGCACCACGCGGTGATCCGGCCGCGCCGCGATCAGCCGATGCCGGTGGCGATCCTCGGGTGTTGCGCCGGGTCCAGCCACCGCATGATCGACACCAGCGTCGAGGAGTCGATGGCCACGCACCCCGCGGTCGGCTTGCCCACGCTCACGTGCAGGAAGAACGCGCTGCCGGCGCCCGGCACCACGGGGCTGCGGTTCACGTCCATCACCACCGCGTAGTTGTAGTACGGCGTGATCGACTGCAGGTGCTCGGA
>JBIQMQ010000223.1:0-4196 GCA_044463185.1 Nakamurella lactea
CAGTACACGCAATACGGCCAGCGTGAGACGCTCGGCTGCCGATCCGGCGGCTGGGTGCGGCCGCACCGCGAGCAGCGCACGCCGAACCGGTGCGCGTCCACGCCCCCGCCGCTGTCCGTCGCCTCACCCGGCATGACGTCATTCTCGCATCCGGCCACCCCGGCAGCCGGAGCTCGCGGCGGGCCGACAGCGGCGGCGACCGGGCCCCGCCGGCGCCCCGTCTCCGACGGATTCGGCGGGGCGGTAGCGTCCGCCCTATGACGACGACTTCTTGGCAAGCCCTGTTCGGCGATGCGGCCGCGACCGCCGCCGCGTTCCGCGAGGGCCTGGCCGGCCGACGGGTGGCCGCCGCGATCGGGCTGGACGGCGCGCTCGAGCGGTTCGCCGACGACCTGCCCGACGCGCCGAGCGACCCGGGCAGCGTCATACGGGAACTGATCTCGCTGGCGGAGCCGGGACTCACCTCCAGCGCGGGGCCGCGATTCTTCGGGTTCGTCACCGGCGGGGCGCTACCCGCGGCGTCCGCGGCCGACATGCTGGCGGTCGGCTGGGATCAATGCACGTTCAACGCCGTGCTGGCACCGGCCGCCACCGCCGTGGAGCGCGCCGCCGGCCGCTGGGTGAAGAATCTGCTGGGCCTGCCGCAGGCGGCCACCGCCGGATTCGTGACGGGAGCACAGGCGTCGAACACGGTCGGACTGGCGACGGCCCGTCACCATGTGTTGGCCGCGGCCGGCTGGGATGTACCCGGTCGCGGGCTGATCGGCGCCCCGGCGGTGCGCGTGGTGGCGGGCGCCGAGCGGCACGCCACCATCGACGCGTCGCTGCGCCTGCTGGGCCTGGGCACCGCGTGCATCGAGGAGGTCGCGGCCCTGCCGGACGGCGCGATGGACATCGCCGACCTGCGGCGCGTGCTCGCGGCGGGGGACAGCGCGGCGCCGACGATCGTCTGCCTGCAATCCGGCAACGTGAACACCGGCGCCTTCGACGACTTGCGGGCCGGCTGCACCGCGGCGCACGAGCACGGCGCGTGGGTGCACGTCGACGGCGCCTTCGGGCTGTGGACGGGCGCCTCGCCGCGGTACGCCCACCTGGTCGACGGCGCGGAGCTGGCCGACTCCTGGTGCATGGACGCCCACAAGTGGCTCAACGTGCCCTACGACTCGGCGCTGGCGATCTGCGCGCACCCGGCGGACCACGCCGCGGCGATGTCGTACTCGGCCGCCTACCTGACCGGGTCGGAATCCGTGTCGTACGGCCCGGGTGACCTGGTGCCCGAGTCCTCCCGCCGCGCACGGGGTTTCGCGGTGTGGGCGGCCCTGCGCGAATTGGGGCGTGACGGTGTCGCCGACCTGGTGGACCGCTGCTGTGCGCTGGCGCAGCGTCTCGCCGACGGACTCGCCGCGGGCGGCGCCGAGATCGTGAACGACGTGGTGATCAACCAGGTGCTGATCGATTTCCCGGGGCGCGACGTCGACGCGCTGGCCACCGCGATCCAGGACGACGGCACCTGCTGGCTGGGCGGCACCACCTGGCGCGGTCGGCGGCTGCTGCGGGTGTCGGTGTCCAACTACGCGACGACCGAGGCGGACATCGACGCATCGGTCGCCGCGATCCTGCGGGTCGCCGCCGGCCGGTAGCGCTTCGCCCCGGTTGTGTCCCGCATTCGGACCACCCGGATTCGGGCCGACCGGATTCGGGCCGACCGGATTCGGGCCGACCGGATTCGAACGGCCCGGAGACAGCGGCGCGACCCAGGCCGTGAGGACCTGGGCCGCGCCGGTCGGGACGGCTTCGTCCGCCCGGTACTGCTCGCCGTGCTTACTGCTCGGCGTCCACCGTGTCGGCGATCGCCGCGGGAGCCTTGCCGCCGGTGACGGCGATCTTCTGCGGCTCGGAGCCGGCGTAGGCGCCGGCGACGCGCACGGTGAGAACGCCCGCGTCATAGGTGGCGGTCAACGCGTCCGCGGTGACGTGCTCGGGCAGGGTGAAGCTCCGACGGAAGGCGCCGTAGCGAACCTCCGTGCGCAGCCGGACCACGCCCGTGGCGGCACCGTCGGTGTCGGCGCCCTCCGCCGGGACCGTCTCGGTGCGTTCGTCGCGGCGCTCGCCGGAGACGACCAGCGAGGGGCCGTCGAGTTCCACCGTGATGTCGCGCTCGAAGTCGAGGCCGGGAGCGTCGATCGCGATCACGGCGTCGTCGCCGTCACGGACGATGTCCGCGGCCGGTGAGAAGGCCGGGCGGGCGGCGGTGCGCCGCGTCGCCGGGGCGGGGAAGGCCTGCCGGATCAGCGCGTCGAACTCGGCAAACGGGTCGCGACGGTTCAGCAGTGTCAAGGCCATGATGGTTCTCCTTGTGCGGTCATTCGGTCGCAGCGGGTGCCGCGCCGTCACCCTTTATAACTTGAGTCGACCCGACTCAATTCCCACTATGTGATCGCTCTGAGCGAACAGGCGCGGGGTCCCGCGGCGACCCGGCGACTCCGCCAGTACGAGGGGCGCTCGACCGGCTGGCCGCTTCGGTTCCCGCAAACGCGTACGGTTTTCGACTTTGCGAGCAGGATCTGGTTCGCAAACTCGAAAACCGTACGCGTTTGGGCGGAATGGCGCCCCGGTAGCCTGACGCTCATGACGCAGATCCACGAGTTGACCGCACTGGAATTGGCTGCCGCGTACCGGGCCGGGGAGGTCAGCCCGACCGAGGCGACCGAGCACTACCTGCGGCGGATCGAGGCGCATTCGGCGGAACTCGGCGCGTTCGTCACGGTGACCGCCGACGCCGCGCTCGGCGCCGCCGCGGTCGCGACGGAGAGGCTGCGCGCCGCCCGGGACCGGGGCGAGCCGCTGCCGCCGCTCTACGGGATCCCGACCGCGATCAAGGACCTGAACATGACGGCGGGGGTGCGCACCACCTTCGGGTCGGCCGCCCTGGCCGACAACGTGCCGGACACCTCCGACGAGGTGGTGCTGCGCATCGAACGGGCCGGGATGATCTCGCTCGGCAAGACGAACACCCCGGAGTTCGGCGCGCCCTGCTACACGGAGCCGGACGACTCGATCGCCCCGCCGGCGCGCACGCCCTACGACTTGTCACGGTCCGCGGGCGGATCGTCCGGCGGAGCGGCCGCCGCGGTGGCCGGCGGGCTGCTGCCCATCGCGCAGGCCTCGGACGGCGGCGGGTCGATCCGCATCCCGGCCAGCGTCACCGGCCTGGTCGGGTTCAAGCCGAGCCGCGGCCGGGTCTCCAAGGCCCCGGTGTACGGCGACATCACCGGGCTGTCCACGGCCGGGCCGATGGCGCGCACCGTGCGCGACTCGGCGGCGTTCTTCGATGCGCTGGCCGGGCCGTCCGTCGGCGAGCCGACCTGGGCGCCGCCGCTGCCCCCCGGTGAGACGTACCTCGGCTGGTGCGATCGCACCCCGGGCCGGCTCAGAATCGCGCGCTGGTCGCAGGCGGCCCTGGCCCAGGAACCGATCGATCCGCAGGTACTCGCCGCCTACGAGACGGCGTCGTCGGTGCTGGAGTCGCTGGGCCACGAGATCGTCGACGCCCCAGCGCCGATCGAGCCGGACGTACTGCCGACATTCGAAGTGGTGTGGGCGGTCTCGATGGCGATGGCCCCGGTACCGGGAGACCTCGAGGCGAGCCTGCGACCGCTCACCCGCTGGCTGCGGTCGCGCGGCCGGGCGTTCTCCGCCGTCGAATTCGGGACGGCGCTGGTCGCGTTGCATCAGGTCGCCGCGGCCGCCATCGTCGCGCTCGCCGAGTATGACGCCGTCCTCACGCCGACCCTGGCGCACCTGCCGGCCGCCATCGGCGAAATCCGCAACGATGCCGATCCCGCCGCGGACTTCGCGGCCCAGGTGCGGTACACCCCGTTCACCGCGCAGTGGAACGTGACCGGCATGCCAGCCGTGTCGCTGCCGGTGGGCTGGGCGGCGTCGCCCAACGGCACGCTGCCGGTGGGCGTCATGCTCGCCGGCCGGCCGGCGGAGGACCACCTGCTCTACGCCCTGGCGGCGCAGGTGGAGGAGGCGGTGAGCGGCGGCGGGAACGCCTGGCAGCGGCCGCTGCTACCGGAGCGGTTCCGGTGACGCCGCACCGGTGAGCAGCCGGGCCCGGCGCGCGAATACGCTCCTTCCATGACCGCCGCGATCGCGGAGCCGATCGCTCTCGCCCTGCTGCTGGGCGCCCT
>JBIQMQ010000224.1:0-4193 GCA_044463185.1 Nakamurella lactea
TCATCATCACGCGTACCCGAACCGAAGGAGCGGCGGCATGAGCGCCCCTGTGACACCGAACGGCGCGACACCGAACGGCGCGACGCCGAACGGCGCGACGCCGGCCGGCAAGTCCGCGGCCGACCCCGTGCTGGTCGAGATCGTCGCCGGCACCCTGGCGTCCGTCGAGAAGGAGGTGGAGACGGCCATCGGGCGCACCTCGCGCTCCCCGATGATCCGCGACGCGCACGACTTCCGCGCCGGCATCCACGACATCCACCTGCGCAAGCTCACCGGCCGGTCGTACTCGGCGCTGGTGCAGCCCATCGTCCGGGACTTCCCGATCGACACGATGAAGCCGGGCGACGTCTTCTTCCACAACGACGTCTACTCCTCCGAGGGCGGCATCGGACACCTGCCCGACATGTGCGTCACGGTGCCGGTGTTCCATTCCGAGCCCGGCCCGGAGGGCAATTCAGTGCCGAAGGTCGTCGCCTTCGTCCAGGCCTTCGGCCACCACGACGACATCGGCGGCGCCGTACCGGGTTCCATGCCCTCGCACGCCCGCAGCGTGTACGAGGAGGGCCTGATGGTCCCGCCGATCAAGCTGTGGGATCAGGGCGTGCCGAACCGCGCCGCGCTCACCATCATGACGCGGAACTCCCGCATGCCCGAATCGCTGGCGGCGGACCTGGACGCGGAGTGCTCCGCCTGCCTGATGGGCGCCCAGCGGCTCGGCGAACTGTTCACCCGCTACGGCGTGGACACGGTGCAGGCCTGCTTCGACGCGATCATCGAGAACACGACCGAGATCTACCGCACCGAGATCCTCTCCAAGATCCCGGACGGCGAGTACGTCTGGGAGGACTACGCCGAACACGACGGCGTCGACGAGCCGAAGCTGCACCGCCAGCGGATCACTCTCACGAAGCTCTCCGACGGCGACGGCGTCACGAACGGCCGGATCATTCTCGACTTCACCGGCACCGGGCCGCAGGCCAAGGGCCCCATCAACCACTGCGCCAACTACTCCGACGGCGTGTTCCTGGCCAAGTGGCTGGCGCCCATCCTGCGCAACCTCGCCGACACCCCCGAGCGGATGGCCGAACTGGACGTGAACGAGGGCGTGGTGCCGCTGATCGAGATGAGGTTCCCCGAACCGGGCACGCTGCTCACCCCGATCTTCCCGGCACCCACCAATGCCCGGACCTTCGTCATCCTGCGGCTGCTGGGTGTGCTGGCCGGGGTGATCGCCAAGGCCGTCGACGGCAAGATGCCCGCCGACCAGGAGACGATCCGCTACGTCGGCTTCCACGGCATGGACCGCGACGGCAACCCGTATTTGATGCGCGAGATCCTGGGCGGCGGCTCCGGCGGGCGCTATTACGCCGACGGCGAGGACACCGTGCACGTGGTGCCGGACTCCTCCAACGTGCCGACGGAGGTGACGGAATCCCGGTTCCCGTTCCGCATCGAACGGCTGGGCCTGGCCGTCGACTCCGGTGGCGCGGGCCGCTACCGCGGCGGCCTCGGCTACGAGAAGCACTACCGGATGGAGATCGACACCGACTTCATGTGCGTCGCCGACCGCTCCATCCTGTCCTGCTGGGGCGTGAAGGGCGGCAAGGCCGGCAAGCCGTTCCAGGTGACGATCGACCCGGGCGGACCCAACGAACGCGAGGTGGAGGGCCTGGAGGACGCCGCGCCGGTGAAGGCCGGCGAGATCATCCGGGTGCGCACCACCGGCGGCGGCGGCTGGGGCGACCCGTTCGACCGGCCTGTAGCGGAAGTGGCCCGGGATGTGCGCTGGGGCAAGGTGTCCGTCGCCGGCGCCCGGGACGACTACGGCGTGGTGCTCACCGGCGCGGCCGGCGCCGCCGTGCTGGTCGACGAGGCGGCGACCGAGGCGCTGCGGGCGGCGAAGCGCGCCGAGCGCGACGCGGCCGTGGCCGCCGGGGAGCAGGCGGCGTTCTTCGACCGGGGGCCGGGCTACGCGCGGCTGTCCGGCGGCGAGCCGTTCCCGGCGGTGGACCTGCTCTGATAGCCCGCGTGTTAGTGAGGCCGGCACATGCGCCGGCCTCACTAACACGCGGCGAAAGTGAGGGTGTGATGGGTGAACTCGTTGCGGTGACGGGCTCGGCGGGCAAGACCGGACGGGCCGTTGTCGCGGCGCTGTCCCGGCGCGGGGTGCGCACCCGCGCCCTGGTACATCGACCGGGGCAGGCCGAGGCGGGTGTCCCCGGCGCGGCGGAGACGGTCGCCGCCGACATGACGGACACCGCGGCGCTCGCGGCCGCGATCGACGGCGCCGACGCGCTGTACCTGATCGCGCCCAACATGCACCCGGACGAGCCAATGCTCGCGGGTTGCGTCATCGACGCCTGCCGGCAGCGCGGCGTGCAGCGCGTCGTGTACCACTCCGTCATCCACCCGTACGTGCCCGCGATGCCGCATCACGTCGGCAAGGCGGAGGTCGAGGCCCGGCTGCAGGAGTCCGGGCTGGACTGGGCCGTGCTGCAACCCGCGTCGTACTTCGAGAACGCCTTCGGGGTGTGGGACGTGGTGCGCGGCGAGGGGCGCTGGCCTCTGCCGTATTCGGCGACCGCGCCGTTCACCCCGGTGGCGCTGGTCGACGTCGCCGAGGTGGCCGCGTCCGCGCTCACCGACCCCCGGCACCGGTTCGCCACCTATGAGTTGGCCGGGCCCGAGGTGCTCACCACGGCGGACATGGCGGAAATCGCCGGCGCCGTGTTGGGCGTGCGGATCACGGTCGAGGTGGACCGTGATGCGGCTGCCGCGGCGGCCAGGCTGCCCCGGCTGCAGGCGATGTTCGACTACTACGACGCCCACGGCATCTGCGGAAACGGGACCGTACTCACGGCGCTGCTGCACCGGCCGGCCACCACGTGGCATGCCTGGGTCGAAGCGCACCGCAACCACGCGTCGTAGCACTTTTTCACCAAACCCCATTGTCGAGGCCCTGCACCGAGCGGATACTGGTGGCCGCCTCACGCCGAGGTTGAACTCCTGACCCTGCACCTTTCCGGATCGCTGCTCACCGAAGTGTGAAAGGCGATCCACTCGCGCACCGGGCGCGTCTTGGGAGAAAGGTGTAGCAGCATGGCTCAACACTGGAAGATGCTCGTCGTCGCAGCGGCGACGGCCTCGCTCTCGTTCGTCGGTGCCGTGGGAGCCGTTGGCGCGCAAGCCGCGCCGGCCCCGGCATGTACGAAGGACGTCGGCCACACCGGGCTCAGCGCCCGGCTGGTGGCGCGCCCGAATCAAACGATCGCGCACCGGACGGTTCGCGCGAACGGCTGCGACATCGGCATCTACGTCGGCGCGAACGTCAGGAACGTCCGGATCAACGACGTCACGGTCACGGGCGCCAAGTTCGACGGGATCCTCGCCGAGCGCACCAGCCGCCTCGTCGTCGAACACTCGACCATCACCCGCAACGGATTCGGCACGCTCGACCCGACCGCGCCGCCGCTACCGGGCAGTGGCGTTCGTTCTCGTGTGGCGCAGTCCTTCGGCATCAGCCTGTTCGGAGTGACGCACTCGACGATCGTCGACAACGACGTCTTCCTCAACGGGCGCGGCGGCATCGGCATCATGGATACCGGCGCCTTCAACCCCGGAGCCCTCACGCAGAACCCGAATGCGCCGCTGGCCATCTCCGCCAACGACGTGGTCCGCAACAACAGGTTGAAGGCCAACTACAACGGCTGCGCCATCGTGGTCGCCACCCAGAACCCGGGTGGGCGGATCGTGGCCATGACGCTCAGCGGCAACACGATCACCGGGACGGGAATGTCGTCCCACGGTCCTGACCTCGGCGGCATCGTGGTCGCCGCCAACACCCCCGGCTCCTCCGCGGTCGGCGTGTCCGTGCACGCCAACACGATTAGCCGCTCGTTCGAGGGCGCCGTGGTGGTGAACGCCATGTCGTTCAACAGCTTCACCTGGGGTGTCACCGTCGATGGCAACAAGCTGACGGACGGCAACAACTGGGGCCACCTGGAGGCGCCGAACACGGCCGGCGTCATCGTCTTCGCCAATCCGGAGGCGGAGGTGCCGCCGAACATGACGGCTCCGCGGAACCAGGCCACCCTGGTGTGGAACAACACCATCACCGGACAGTTCTACGGCATCTGGTCGATGGGCGACGATGCACCGCTGACGTTCCAGAACCGCATCCAGGTGACGAGCGG
>JBIQMQ010000225.1:0-4193 GCA_044463185.1 Nakamurella lactea
CGGACCGGGCGATCCTGGAGCGGATCTGCGAGCCGGAGCGGCAGATCATCTTCCGGGTGCCGTGGACCGACGACGACGGTCGCATCCACATCAATCGGGCGTTCCGGGTCGAATTCAATTCGGCGCTCGGGCCGTACAAGGGCGGGCTGCGCTTCCACCCGTCGGTGTACCTCGGCATCGTGAAATTCCTGGGTTTCGAGCAGACGTTCAAGAACGCGCTCACCGGGCTGCCGATCGGCGGCGGCAAGGGCGGCGCCGACTTCGACCCCAAGGGTCGCTCGGACGCGGAGATCATGCGGTTCTGCCAGTCGATGATGACGGAGCTCTACCGTCACCTCGGCGAGTACACCGACGTCCCGGCCGGCGACATCGGCGTCGGCGGGCGCGAGATCGGCTACCTGTTCGGCCAGTACAAGCGCATCACCAACCGCTACGAATCCGGCGTGCTCACCGGCAAGGGCATCGGCTGGGGCGGGTCGCTGGTGCGCACCGAGGCCACCGGCTACGGGCTCGTCTACTTCCTGCAGGAGATGCTCGCGACGCGCCAGCAGACCCTGGACGGACGCCGCATCGTGGTCTCCGGTTCGGGCAATGTCGCGGTGCACGCGATCGAGAAGGCGCAGGAGTTGGGCGCCGTGGTCGTCGCTTGCTCCGATTCCGCCGGCTACGTGGTGGACGCCAAGGGCATCGACCTGGCGCTGCTGCGGCAAGTGAAAGAGGTGGAGCGGGCCCGCATCTCGGAATACGCGGTGCGCCGTGGCGCGGACGCCGAGTACGTCGCCGGCGGCTCGATCTGGAATGTGCCCTGCGAGGTCGCGCTGCCCTGTGCAACCCAGAACGAACTGACCAAGAAGGACGCGGCCGCGCTGATCGCGGGCGGCGTCCTCGCAGTGGCCGAGGGCGCGAACATGCCCTGCACACCGTCCGCCGTGCATGCCCTGCAGGATGCCGGCGTGATGTACGCGCCGGGTAAGGCGGCGAACGCGGGCGGCGTGGCGACCAGCGCGCTGGAGATGCAACAGAACGCCGGGCGCGACTCGTGGTCGTTCGACTACACCGACAAGCGGCTGAGCGAGATCATGGTCGCCGTGCACGAGCGCTGCGCCGAGGCCGCCGAGGAATACGGCGCCCCCGGCAACTACGCGGCCGGCGCCAACATTTCCAGCTTCGTGCAGGTCGCCGACGCCATGATGGCGCTCGGCCTCATCTGATCCGTCGACGCTGCCCCCGCGCAGGGTCTATGACGACGCTCACGCGCCCGGACACTTGCTTATCGCGCTAAGCCTGCCTTATCGTACTAAGCATGAACCTCACCGACCGCGAGCGGCAGATACTCGCACTGCTGCGGGGCAACCCCATGCTCACGTCCGAGGCGATCGCCGAACGCGTCGGCTCCAGCCGCGCCGCCGTCAACGTGCACTTGTCCAATCTGGGCAAGAAGGGCGTCATCCTCGGACGTGGTTACCTGTTGGCCGACGAGCCGGGCGTCGTGGTCGTCGGCGGCGCGAACATGGACGTCAAGGCACGGTCGAAGGCTCCGGCGATCGCGGGCACCAGCAACCCGGGCTTCGCCACCATGAGCCCCGGCGGCGTCGGCCGCAACATCGCCGAGAACCTGGCGCGGCTGGGTACCCGCACGCACCTCGTCGCGTCGGTGGGGCGCGACCCGCTGGGAGACACGTTGATTCGGGAGACTTCCGATGCGGGAGTGCATCTCGACTTCGTGGCACGCACGGACACGACCACCGGCAGCTACACGGCAGTGCTCGACGCCAACGGCGAACTCGTGATCGCGGTGTCCGACATGGCGGCCACCGAGGAGCTCTCCCCGCAGCACATCGATGCCGCCAGGGATGTGATCGTCGGCAGCGATCTCTTGGTGCTGGACGGGAACCTGTCCGGCGAGACGCTGAGCTACGCGCGCAATCTCGGCGCTAGTACCGGTGTGCGCACCATCATCGAGCCGGTCAGCGTGCCCAAGGCCGCGGCACTGGCGGCGCTTCCCGGCATGCTCGACGCGGCCCACCCGCTGTATCTCGTCACGCCCAACCGGGACGAGGTCACCGCGATGACCGGCATGCCCTCCGGCACGGGCGCCGAACTGCGGGCGGCCGCGGACTGGCTGCACGAGAACGGCGTCGTGCTCGTGTGGATCCGACTCGGCAGTCGCGGGTCGATGCTGTCCGGACCGGACGGAGCGCACATCGTCGACGCATTACCGGCCGACGTCACGGACGTGACCGGCGCGGGCGACAGCCTGCTGGCCGGCTTCTGCCATGCGTTGCTCAGCGGGGCCGACCCGGTGGACGCCGTCCGGTTCGGTCACGCGGCCGCCTCGCTGACCATCGCGAGCAGCCACACCGTCCGCCCGGATCTGACCGAGCGGCTGGTCGACGCGGCCCTGAGCCAGGCCGCCTCCGACACCGCTTCCGGCCCCGCTGCCACCTCCGGCTCCGCTGCCACCTCCGGCTCCGCTCCCGTTTCCGGCTCCGCAGCCATCTCCGCCGAGGCGCCCAGCGGCCGCACACGCCGCCACGCACCGGCACCGACCGCACAGCCGGCCGCCCAGACCCTGCACCTCAACAAGGAGACAATCGCATGACATCGCACCGCGCACCGCACCCTGCGCTCACACTCACCGACGAGGTGCGCACGGCACTCGACGAGGGACGCCCGGTCGTGGCACTCGAGTCGACCATCATCAGCCACGGCATGCCTTATCCGCAGAACGTCGACATGGCCACCACCGTCGAGCAGATCCTGCGCGACAACGGGGCGGTACCCGCCACGATCGCCATCCTGAACGGCACACCGCGGATCGGCCTGGACAGCGACGGACTAGAGCTCCTCGCCTCCGATCCGAACGTGCTCAAGGTCAGCGTCCGCGACCTGCCCTTCGTAGTCGCCCAAGGGCTGCACGGCGCGACGACCGTGGCCGCAACCATGAGGCTCGCCGCACTCGCGGGGATCTCCACGTTCGTCACCGGCGGCCTGGGCGGCGTACACCGCGGAGCACAACAGACCTTCGACACCAGCGCGGACCTCACCGAGCTGTCGCACACCGACGTCGCCGTGATCTCCGCCGGAGTCAAGTCGATCCTGGACATCGGATTGACCCTGGAGACGCTGGAGACCCTAGAGGTTCCGGTGCTGGCCTACGGAACGGACGAGTTCCCCGCCTTCTTCTCGCGCAGCAGTGGACATGCGGCGCCGATGCGGGTCGACACCCCCGCCGAGGTCGCCGCGGTGATGGCCGCGAAGTGGAACCTGGGCATCGCCGGCGGGGTCTCCGTCGTCAACCCGATCCCGGAGGCAGATGAAATCCCGGCGAGCGAGATCAACGGGATCATCGAGCAGGCCCTGACGGACATGAACGCCCAGCACATCCACGGCAAGGACGCCACACCCTTCCTGCTCGGGCGCATCGTGGAGATCACCGGAGGCGCGTCGCTGACGGCGAACATCGCGCTGGTGGAGAACAACGCCAGACTCGGCGCGGCGATCGCCAAGGAGTACGCCGCCCTGCGCGGGTGAACGAAGACGTCCGGCCCGGGGACGCCAACGCGGGGAGTCGGCGAGGCCGGAAGGTTGACCGGGGGATCCGGGGAAACCTCGGCGGGATCAGGGGACCTGGGGAATCTGGGGAACCTGGGGGGAGCCGGGGAACCGGGGGAACCGGGGGACCTGGGGGATCCGGGGAACCCAGGGGGAAGTGCGCGGATCGGGGGATCCGAGCGCAATGAAGGGGGAAGCGCGCAGCACCGGGGAAGCGCGCAGCACCGGGGAAGCACGCAACACCGGGGGAAATAGGTGCGGGGCCCTTTCTCGAGTATGAGTCGAAAAAGGGCCCCGCGTGCGCGTTCCCACACCAGGCCGGCCTGCGTACGCCGCACCGGCCGGCGGCGTCGGATCCGAAGATCCGACTCACACCCGGCGGCATTCCACACCCAAAGGGGGGCGCCGCGGACGTGGGGTTCCGCGCTGCCGAGCGAACCCGCGTTCCGGGATTCCGGTGTGACCCGGGGCGACGCGCGTCGCTGCGATCGCCATGTCCCGGCCCGCCGACGATCCGACCCGGCCACACGGCTTGCGCCGTGTTGCATCAGTTGTAGCGTGCGCGACGACCGAAGGCAAGGGGCCGACTTGACTCAGCTAATAGGTCCGGGAAGTTCGGTGCTTGCCTCACGTAAATA
>JBIQMQ010000226.1:0-4155 GCA_044463185.1 Nakamurella lactea
GCGACGATCTTGTCGCGCCGCTGCGCCGCCTGCTCGACGAGTTCGGCCACGCCGTGGGCAAAGGTCCGCCCGCCGGGATCCTGAGCGAGCTCGAGCAGCAGGTCGACCGTGAGCGGGTGGGCCTTGCCGTCCAGCAGCCGGCGGACGATCGCCGCCCGTGCGTCCCCGGCGGTGGCGGGATCGTCCAGAACCAGGGCCAGCTCGGGACTCGCGTCGAGGATGCGGCCGAACCGGAAGATCTCGTCCTCGACCCGGTCCAGTTGGCGTGCCCGTTCCGCCTTCAGGAAGCTGGCCGTGCGGGAGAGCCGGCGCAGGCCGTCCACGAGGTCGCGCCCGCCGTTCCACCGCTCGCCGGCGGCCAGCGTCATCAGCGCGAGGCTCTGCGGCTGGATCCGGCCGTCGAACAGCCGGCGGGCCAGCGCCACCCTCGCCTCGGACGGCGCCGTCGTCTCCGTGAGCATGCGCCGCAGTTGCGGGCTGCCGGACAGCACCGTGGCGGCGCCGGCGAGATCCGCGGCGACCGTCGTGAGTGCCGCGTCATCCATCGTGGCAGCGGACGTGAGCAGCTCGCTCGTGACCGCCGAGGTCGCCTGCTGCGATGCCAGTCCCGCCATCAGTTCTCCAACTCGGCGAGGAACCGGTCGACGGTCCGACGCTGCCGGGCCTCGTCCTCCAGGGACTCCCCGACAACGCGGCCCGCGAGGTCGACAGCGATCCGGCCCAGGTCGGCGCGAAGCTCGGCGACGATGGCCGCTCGCTGCGCATCGAGTTGAGCCTGTCCGGCCGCGGCGATCCGCTCCGCCTCGGCCCGCGCCTTCGCGACCATGTCGTCGTGAATCGACTGGGCCTGGGCGCGCGCGTCCTCTCGGATCTTCGCGGCCTCTTCGCGGGCCCCGGCCAGCTGCCGGTTGTACTCCTCGAGCGCTGCCGCGGCGTCGGCCTGTGCCTGCTCCGCCTTGGCGATACCGCCTTCGATCGCGGCTGTCCGCTCGGCGTACGCCTTCTCGAACATCGGCCACGCAAACTTGCGCAGCACGAAGACCAGGATCGCGAAGCACACGATGCCGATGACGAGTTCGCCCCACGGCACGCCCAGGACCGCGGGCCCGGCCTCTTCAGCCGCCAGAATGTATGGCACCAGCCATCAACCTTTCTCCGGTCCCCGCCCGCACTGCCGACGGGGCTACCTGATTCGTGGATCGAGCGGAATCAGTAGATGAACGGCACGACGAAGCCGAGCAGTGCCAACGCCTCGGACACGGCGAAGCCCAGGAACGCGTAGGTGCGGGTCAGGCCGGCGGATTCGGGCTGGCGGGCAGTCGACTGGATGTAGGCCGCCCACACGATGCCGACGCCGATGCCGGGGCCGATGGCCGCCAGGCCGTATCCGATGGCGCCGAGGTTGCCAGCAATGTCGAGCGTGCCGCTGACCGCATCGGCGGCGGCGAGAGCCTGGATGGCCATGTGGTGCTTCTCCCTTTCGGTGGTATCCGGCTCCGCTGGTGCGGACCGGGTGGTACTGCAACAACTCTGTCGAGCAGCGTCGTCATCCGGCGACGACCGGTCGAGGTGCCCTGGTGGGCGTGGTGTGCGGCGCGGCAGCGACCCCTACCCCGCCGCCGGGTCTCAGTGCGAGTCTGCCGTGGCTCCTTCAATGTAAATGGCCGTCAGCAGAACGAAAACGTACGCCTGCAGCGAGCAGATCAGCAGCTCGAAGAACCAGAGGCCGGCGCTGGCCAATGCCGGCAGCACCGCCATGGCGTAATTGATGCCGCCGGACTCCAGCAGGTAGATGGTGCCGGCGCCGGCGACGACGACCAGCATGTGGCCCGCGAACATGTTGGCGAAAAGTCGGATGGCCAGCGTGAACGGCTGCAGCAGGATCTTGGACAGGAACTCCATGGGGATCAGCAGCAGGTGCATCGGCCACGGAATGCCGGGGATCACGCACTGGCTCTTGAGGTAGCCCAGGGGTCCGTGCTTCTTGATGCCCTGGTAGTTGTAGATCACCCACACCATCAGGGCCAGCGCCGCCGGGAACACGAAGTGCGAGTTCACCGGGATCATCGCGAACGGGATGAGTTCCCAGAGGTTCATCAGCAGGATGAACACGAACATGGTGGACAGCAGCGGCGCCCACTTCTTTCCGGCCCGGCCCATCACCTCGATGGCGATGCCGTTGCGGACGAATCCGTAGATACCCTCGGCGAAGAACTGCACTTTGCTCGGGACGACGGCCGCCTTGCGCGCGGTGAGCATGAAGAACAGCGCCAGGGCCACCGTGCCGATGACGAGGAGCCCCGTCACCTTCCACGAGGCGATGACAGATCCGTCACCCACCGCGTCGTAGAAGAACGAGTGGTTGACGCTGGGCGGAAAGCTCGCCCCGTCGCCCTCCGCAGCAAAGATGGCGGTTCGCGCCGCACTAAAGCCCACCGCGTATTACCTCTCGAGACTGGCCGGTTGCGATCCCGGTGTGGGATCCGCTGGTCGTTGCGTCACCTCATGCTGTGTCACGTGGTGGCGTGTCACATGCTGCTGCGTTTGTTGCCCCTCGGCGTCGCGACCGTAACGCATCACCACCGCGTAAACCCCGAGCGCCGCGCCCAGGATGGCGCCGATCGGTGTGGCGAATTGCGTCCCCCACCAGTGATCGAGCAGCCAACCGCCCCCGCCCCACACGACGATTCCGCCGAACATGGTCGATGTAGCGGCCCAGCCCAGATCGCTCCCGCGTGACGCGGGACTCGGGGTGGACCGCTTGGACATGGCAGCCCTGACTGTATCAGCCCGAGCCCAGGGCACCGGCATCGGCGCCGCAGGCTTAGGGCGATCTTATTCACACCCTGGGATTCGTCCGCCGCCCGCCGTCACGAGGGGTCGACGTAGTACACCTTCGCCGTCCAGATGTAGCGCAGGTGCGCCCCCATCCAGGCCACCAGGCCGATCACCACACCGATGGCCATCCACCGCGGGGCGATCGGTCCCTGGGCCGGAATCGTGACGATGACGACGCCGAGCGCGACGATCTTGAGGAGGTAGGTCCCGAGAGCGGTGACCAGCACGGCTCCCGGCTTGCGGCGGCCGACCGCGGCGATCACCAGGGTGGACAGCGAGAAGAACAGCCCGACGATGGCGATGCCGATCGCGGCCCCGGCCACCTCGCGCGCGCCCATGGTGACGGCCACCGCGATCACCAGCACGGCCCCCGCGGCAAGCAGCGTCAGCCAGCACAGCTTCAGATGCTCCACGGACCACGGGCCGCCCGCCCGGCTCCGCGCGCCGGCCCGGCGCACCGCCTCGTAGTTCAGCGCGGGGTGCGGGGCACTGGGCTGCGTCATCACCGGTCGTTTCGGGTCGTGGGCTGCGGATCGATCCCCTCCAGGGTAGCCGCCGCGGCCGCGGCCGGCCGCCGTTCCGGGTATGACGCAGCCCCGGGCTGGGCCGTATCCGGCGGCGGGGCTGCGCCCCGGGCGGCGCTCCGGGCGGCGCTCCGGCTGCGGGCCCACCGACGCAGGCCGGGCCAGAAGGTCGCCAGCACGGCCAGCGCGAATCCGGCGGCGGCGGGCACCACCACCTCGGTCCATTCGGTGAACGCCAACGCCACCGCGCTGCCGGAGATCACCGCGGCCCACAGGTAGAACACCAGCACCGCCCCGCGATGCGAGTGTCCGACGGCCAGCATGCGATGGTGCAGATGACGCTGGTCCGCGCTGAACGGGTGCCGCCGCTCCTTCGTGCGGCGCACGACGGCCAGCAGCAGGTCCAACGCGGGGATGAACACGACGGCCAGGGCCACGATGAGCGGCGCCAGGGCCGCCACCGTGGTGCGGGCACCGTAGGTGGACGGGCTGATGGTGCCGCCGACCTCCACGATTCCGGCGGCCATCGCCATGCCGACGAACATCGAGCCGGCGTCGCCCATGAAGATGCGAGCCTTGAAGAAGTTGTGCGGCAGAAAGCCCAGGCAGGCGCCCACCAGCGCGACCGCGATCAGCGGCGCCTGCGACGCGGCGCTGTCGTTGGCGGAGACCTCCAATACGTGCGCGGAAAACACGAACATGCCGATGCCCGAGATCGCGGCGACACCGGCCAGGAGGCCGTCCAGCCCGTCGATGAAGTTCATGGCGTTCATCAGCACGAGCGTGATCATCA
>JBIQMQ010000227.1:0-1830 GCA_044463185.1 Nakamurella lactea
TGGCCGCGACCTACCGGGTGCTGCCGCTGCCGTACGGCGACGCCGACCTCAACGCACTCACCCGCGCCGGCATGACCGACGCGGCGGCGACGGCCGTCACCCGCGGCCGGGACGCCGCCACCCGGGTACTGGTGCGCGGTCCGCAGGCGACCGCCATCTACCAGAACCTGATCACCGACGTCGCGCTGCCGCCCGACGGCGTGATGACCGACGCGACCCTGTCGCTGCTCGCCGGGCTCGGCGAGACCACCGCCGTGCTGGCACCGGGCGCCGTCGCGCGCAGCGGCGGCGGCGCCGTGTCCGACGGGCGGGTCGCCATCGGTGGATCATCCGGCGCGGATGACGCCGTTCGCGGCGTGGTCGCCGGCGGGGCGCGCGCCACCCAGTTCGGCGAGATCCTGGCCGGCACGCTGCAGATGGGCACCGCGGAAGCGGTGAGCGAGCTCGCCGCGGACCTCTGGACCACCCCGGCCGCCCGACGCACCCCGATCGTCGTCGCGCCCGACCGACGGTTCACCCCCAACCCCGCCGGCCTGGCCGCCCTGTCCCGGCTGGTGGACGAGTTGGCCACCAGCAACACCCTGGCGCCCACCCCGCTGCCGGCGGTGCTCCGCAGCGGGGCCGCGCCAGCGGCGGTCCCCGTGACGCTCGCCTACTCGGCCGCGGATCGCGCCGCCGAACTCCCGCTTGCATACCTGCGCCGGATCCAGGGTGTGCACCAGCAGATCGACACCGTGCGGCAGTCGCTCGACCGGGCCGACGCCGCCGGGCCCGACCCGCGAGACGTCACGGACGCGCTGGCCGACGCCCTGGTGCCCGCCGTGTCGTCCACCTGGCGGACCACCGCCGACCCGGCCGCGAACCGGCTGGAGACGATCGACGCGACGCTGGTGTGGCTGTACGGCGGCGTGCAGATCACCCGGGACTCCGGCAGTTACACCCTGGCCTCGTCCACCGCGCCGCTGCTGCTGACCGTCCGCAACACTCTGCCGTACCAGGTGACGGTGACGGTGGCGATCGTGGGCGGCGCGCAGGCCGGTCTGCAGGCCACCGATCCGGGTCCGATCGCGATCGGCGCCGGGCCGCGCAGCGTGCCGGTGAAGCTGGAGACCGCCGTCTCCCGGTCCGGCACGTTCACGGTATATGCGCAGCTCTACGGCATGGACGGCGCCCAATGGTCGGCGCCGGTGCCGCTCACCATCGCGTCGCGGGCGTACGGGGCGCTGACCGTCATCCTGATGGCCACGGCCGGCGGGGTGCTGGTGCTCATGGTGATCTGGCGGCTGGTGCAGCGGCTACGCGGCCGCGTCGACGACCCGGGCAACCGGCTCGTCGAGCCCGCCGAGAACGACGGTTCCGGGGCCGACGTGGACGGCGAGAGCCCGGCCGAGCCTGCCGAACCGGACAACGCCGACGGCGCGGGCGGCGTCATACCAGGGACAGCCGTCACCGACCGGGACATCGCCGCGAAGGAGGGCAGATGAGCGCCACGCCCACGGACTCACCGCAGCCGCCCGGTGCGGCGATGCGCACGGAGCGCACCTCCGGCGTGGTGCGGGCGTCCGGGACGATGGCCGTGGCCACGCTGGCCAGCCGGTTCACCGGGTTCGTCGCCAAGGTCGTGGTGCTGGCGTTTTTGGGCGCGTGGATCGTCTCCGACTCGTACAACCTGGCCAACACGCTGCCGAACATCATCTTCGAGCTGCTGATCGGCGGGGTGCTCACCTCGGTGGCGATCCCGCTGCTGTCCCGTGCGAAGAACGACCCGGACGGCGGCACGGCCTACACGCAGCGGCTGATGACGCTGGCGATCGTGGCCCTCGCCGTCGC
>JBIQMQ010000227.1:1930-4140 GCA_044463185.1 Nakamurella lactea
GGCCAGTTCCTGCTGCTCGGCGGCGGCACCACGGCCGGGATCGTGCTGCAGGCAGTGGTGATGCTGCCGTCGCTGCGCCGCGCCGGGTTCCGGTTCCGCTGGCGCTTCGGACTGGACTCCCGCATGTACGAGGCGGGCCGGCTGATGGGCTGGGCCATCGCCTACACGTTGATCTCGCAGGCCGGCTACATCGTGACGGCGCGAATCGCCTTCGGCAGCCGCGACGGCTTCTACACCCTGTACACCTACGGGTCGATGCTGTTCCAGCTTCCGTACGGCATCCTCGGGGTGTCGCTGCTGACGGCGATCATGCCGCGGATGAGCCGGCACGCCGCCGCCGGCGACATGGACCTGGTGAAGCGGGACATGGGCCTGGCCAATCGGCTGTCGGCGGTCGCGCTGCTGCCGGTGACGGCGGCGATGATCGCGCTTGCGGTGCCGTTGGCGGTGGTCACCGCCCGCTACGGCCGGGTCACCGATGACGCCGCCCACATCCTGGCCATGACGCTGGCCGCGTTCGCCGTCGGGCTGCTGCCGCTGGCGATCACGCTGGTGCAGATGCGCGTGTTCTACGCCATGAAGGACGGCCGCACCCCGACCATCATCAACGCGATCATGGTCGCAGTCCGGATCCCGCTGCTGCTGGCCGCGGCCGCGCTGCCCACCGAGTGGGTGGTGCCCGGGCTCGCGGGGGCCATGTCCGTCTCGTACATGGTGGGCGTGGTCGTCGGGGAAGTGTGGCTGCATGCCCGCTTCGGCTCCATGGGATTCACCGCGACGCTCTCCACGATCGCCCGCACCGCCCTCGCCTCGGCCGCCGGCGGCGTCGCGGCCTGGTGGGTGGCGGCGCGGCTGCTGCCGGATTCGGATTCGCTCGGCGGTGCGATCGGGCAGCTGCTGGTCGGCGGGCTGGTCGGGCTGGTGGTGGCCGGCGGGGCGATGCTGCTGCTGCGCATCCCCGAGGTCGACGCGCTGCGCCGGCGGATCGCCTCGCGGCTACGCCCGCAACCGCCGGCATGGAACGATGGAACGGTATCTGCGGAGCCCGACAGCCGGGTGCACCGGCAAGCACAAGGACAGGGATCGGTGACGGAACAGCACAGTGAGGCGCCGGGCGGCGGCCTCGGCGGCGACGGACCTTCGGCAGGTGATCGGCACCCGGCGGGTGTTGCGCCTGCGGGCGGCGGCGCGCCTGCGGGCGACCGGCCGGGGGCGAGCGGCCGGCCGGGGGCGGGCGACCAGCCTGCGATGGTCGACCGCCCGGCCGCGGGCGCGCCCCGTCCCGGAGTGTTCTTCACCCCCGGGATGGTCGTCGGCGAACGCTACCGGCTCAGCCGACGGGTCGCCTACGACGCCGTCGGCAACGAGTTCTGGCTGGCCCGCGATACCGTGCTGCCGCGCGACATGGCCGTCACGCTGCTGCCCGCCACCGACCCGACCGCCTCGGCGGTCACGCACACGCTGCGCGTCGGGCGTTTGCACCACTCCGGATTACCTCAGCTGCTGGACATGGGCGCGGCGGGAACGGCGTCATACCTGGCCGGACAATGGGTCGACGGCGCCACCCTGGTCGACCTGCTCAACGACGGTCGGTTGGAAGGCGCCATCGTGGCCCGGCTTACCGCCGGGATCGCCGACGCGGTCGCCGAGGTGCACCGCGCCGGGTTCGCGCTCGGTGCCATCAACCCGTCGCTGGTGCGCGTCGGCCTGGACGGCAGGGTGCGGCTGTCGCACGTGATCGCCCGCCCGAACGCGTCCAACGACGACGACGTCCGCGCCGTCGGCGCCCTGACCTACCTCATGCTGACCGGCACCTGGCCGCTGGACGACGCCAGCGGGCCGGACGATATCCCGGCGGCGCCGCGGCGCGGGGCGAGCGAAGTTCCCGCCGCCAAGGTGGTGACCGGTGTGCCGCCCGTGTTGTCGAAGCTGGCGAGCGACGCACTGCGCGGGCGTGGCATCACGATCGACGAGATCGCCGCCACCGCACGGGCTTTCGTGGACCAGACGATGCCCGGCGGGCGGTCTCGGGGCGGCGGCCTCGTCGACACACCGGACGACCTGCAGACCGCGCCGGCTCCCTCGGCGGCGCGCCCGCGGCGGCAACGGGCCGGCCGCGGTGCGTCGGCCGCACCCGCCGCGGCCACCGTGCCCGACCCGGTTCGTCGCGATCGACGGCTCAAGCTCACCATCGCCGGCGTCATGCTCAC
>JBIQMQ010000228.1:0-4124 GCA_044463185.1 Nakamurella lactea
AGGCCGAGTTCCGCGCTGCGGCCGGTGCGTTTCTTCGGCGAGGTCACCGCCGATCCGAGGGCGCTCACGCCGCCTCACTGCACCGTTCGGCAGGTGACGCCGGGGACGGGTGTGGCCGGGGCGAGCGGGGTGGCGGTGACCGTGTCGCTGGAGGTGGTGGTGGAGTCGGTGCTGGCGGCCGCCACGGCGATGACGCCGTCCTCGTGGGTGGCCGCTCCCGGAGCGGCCGGCCCGAAGGCCATGCCCGCGAGATCCGTTGCGCCGGCGAGATCCGTTGCGCCGGCGAGGGTGTCAGCAGCCTCGGAAGCAGCCTCGGGTGCGGCTGCCGCGGCGAGGGGCGCCGCCGCGTCGAGGCCGGCGGCGCCGGCGAGGGCCGCCGTCGCCGCCAGGGCGGTTCCGGCGGCGCTTACCAAATCGCCGCCGGCCAGCATCTCCGCGCCTCCGGCCGGTGTGGACCGCGGAGCCCTCGTCGGCGCCGTGATGGTGGCGGCCGCCGGGGCGGTCGTGGTCTGCGCGGCGCTGCTCGGCGTGGTCGTCGGCGGGGTGGCCCGCGGCGGGGAGGTGGCGGGGGGCGCCGAGGTGTGCGGGGCGCCGGTCGTCGGGGCTGCGTCATCCCCGTTGTCCGCGCCTTGCCCGTCGATCTGATCGGGTGGCGGGCACGGCGGCAGTAATTGGGCGGAGAGCCGTTGCACCACGGTGCGGGCGCCGGCCAGGCTGGTGACCTTGATGCCGGCGCGCACCTGGTTCTGCGCGGCGGGCTGCAGGTCGGAGACCTTCATCGGGGTGCAGTCGGTGTCGCCGGCGCAGGAGGTCTCTTCGAAGGTGGAGAAGCGCCAGCCGAGCAGCGAGCCGTTGACGCCGCGGAACACGACGACCACGTTGCCCTGCTCGGAGACGTAGTACTGGTGGCGCACCCACATCGTGGAGCCGGTGATCGCGACGCCCAGCAGCACGAGTGCGGCCACGATCACCGCGCCGCGTCGATACCAGTGCCGCCGGGCGGTGTCGGTGCGCCCGCCGCGCCGCGTAGCGCGAGCCATATCGCCTGTGCCGGAAGGCTTCTCGACGGTACCGGCGGCCGCACCGTTGCGGGTGCCGGCTGGGGCGCCGACGAGATCCCCGGCGGGGCCGGCACTGTCGTCGGCGACGGCCACATCCGCTGCGGCGTCATCGATGTCGTGATCCTCGTCGCCGGGGACGGGCTCGTCCTCGTCGTCGGCGAGAACCTCCGCGGGTGCGGCCGGCTCCTCCGGGATGGGGGGCAGCGGGACGCGCGGCATCTCGCGGGTGAGCCGCGCGATGGGGCTGGTGCTGGCCGGGTCGTCGTGCCCCGCCGCCGGCGCGCCCGCGGGCGCAGCATCGGCGTCGGATCGGCCGCCGGTCGCCAGCACGTCGGCGACGATGGTCGTCACGTTGTCCGGGGCGCCGTTCACCAGCGCGAGCTGGATCAGCGTGTCGGCGGCGATCTCCGGGTCCGGGTGGGCCAGCGCGTCGGCGATCGATTCCGGGTCCACGACGCCGCTCAGCCCGTCGCTGCAGAGCATGTAGCGGTCGCCGACCCGGATCTCGCGTTCCACCAGCATCGGGTCGAGGTCGAGCCCGGTCAGTGCGCGAAGCAGCAGGTTGCGTTGCGGGTGTTCGTGCGCCTGGTGCTCGGTGATGCGGCCGTCGTCGACCAGAGACTGCACGAAGGTGTCGTCGTGCGTGAGCTGGTGCAGCACGCCGTCGCGATACAGGTAGGCGCGGGAGTCGCCGACGTGCGCCAGCGCCGCGCGGCCGTCGTCGAACAGCATGGCGGTGACGGTGGTGCCCATGCCCTCGAGGTCGGGCTGCTCGGCGACGGTGTGGGCGATGGCGGCGTTGGCGCCGCGGGTCGCCTCCAGCAGCGGGCGCAGCAGGTCGGGCCCGGGGGCGACCTGGTTGATCGGCATGAAGGCGTCCACGGCGAGCCGGGAGGCGGTGTCGCCGGCGGCGTGGCCGCCCATGCCGTCGGCCACCACCAGCAGCCGTTCCCCGGCGAACAGGGAGTCCTGGTTGGTGCTGCGCACCAGCCCGCGGTCGGTGCGCGCCACGTAGTGCAGGCGGTGCACCGGGGCCGGGCGCGGGTCGGATTCCCCCGCGCCGGGCGGCGTGCCGGGCGGGGTCACGGGCGCAGCTCCATCACGGACCGGCCGATGCGGATGGGCACGCCCGTTGGCACCGGCGTGGTCGCGGTGACCTTGATCCGGTCCAGGTAGGTGCCGTTGGTGGAGCCGAGATCCTCCAGGGCCCAGCCGTCGCCCTGCTGGATGAGCCGGGCGTGCCGCGCCGAGGCGAAATCGTCGTCCAGGACCAGCGTGGAATCCTCCGCCCGGCCGATCAGGATGGGGCCGGAGGACAGCCGCAGCCGGGTGCCGGCCATGGCGCCGGCGGTGACCACGAGCGTGCTCGCCCGCATGCTGTGCACCTGGCCGCCCTTCGCGGGCGTGACGCTGCGGCGCTGCTGGCGTCTGGACGCCGTCATCACCCCGGCGCGGCCCTCCGAGGCGACCCGGAGGTCGGAGCGCACCACCCGGATGGCCGCGAGGATGAAGAGCCACAGCAGGACAAGGAATCCGATGCGGGAGAGCTGCAGGATCAGCGCTGGCATGGGCGGCTACCTCGCGCTGTAGACGACGGTCGACGTGCCGAGTCGGATGACGTCTCCGTCGGCGAGCTGCCACGTCTGGATGGGGGCGCCGTTGACGGTCGTCCCGTTGGTGGAGCCGAGGTCGTGCACGATGGCGATCCGGCCGTCGAAGTAGACGTCGATGTGCTCCCGGGAGACGGCCGTGTCGGCGAGGCGCAACGCGGCGTCCTGGCCGCGGCCGACCACGTTCGAGCCGCGGCGCAGCGGGTAGCTGCGGCCGGTGCCGTCTTGCACGATCAGCGTCGGCGGGGCAGCCACGTCCGGCGGCAGCGGCCGAGGATCGTTCTCCGGCGGGGCGTAGGGGTAGCCGGCGTGGCTCGGGTACGGCTGCGGCGCCGGTGGGGCGTATCCGTGGGGCGGCTGGTTGTATCCCGGCTGGCCATATCCGGGCTGGCCGTACGAGGGCTCCGGATAGACGTCCGGGTAACCGGCGCCGTGCGCGGCGACCGGTGCGCCAGGATGGCCCGGCCCGTACGGCGGGTGCCCCGCGGCGGCGTAGCCCGGGCCGCGCGATCCTCGGCCGGCGGGGGCGTGCCCGGCTGCGGCGTCATACTCGCTGCCCACACCGGCCGGACGCGGCGCTACGACGCTCGGGTCGACGATCGACGAGATGCGGAACTGGCCGGTGTGCAGCCGCGGCGATTCGCGGAGCGTCACCTGGACGGGGGCGTAGGTGTCCCAGCCCTGTTCGTGCACGTACTCGCCGAGGCTGGTGGACAGGGCGGCGGAGACGCGGCGGATGTCGTCGCCGACGTCGGCGGAGTCGGCCGGGCCGAGCTCGACGGTGTAGCGGTTCGGCGCGATGGCGCGGCCGGATTGGTGCGTCACGCGCAGCGCGGCCTCGTTTTGGAGAGCGGCGGTGACCTCGGCGGGCTGCACGCTGCCGCCGAAGATGCGCGCGAACGTGGTGTCGACGGCGCCGCGCAGGCGGCGTTCCAGGCCCTGCAGGATGCCCATCGGTCGCCTCCCTCGCTGCCGCTCGGTTCCTGGTGGTCTCGGTAGTCGCTCGTCGCTGTCGCGGTGCTCCGTGTGGTCGCTGTCCGGGCCGCCGGGTCGTGCTGACGGCCCAGCGGCGGCACGATGAAACCGGCCGCGTGCGGAGGGCGGCCTGTTCCGATCGTAATAGGGACGTGCGACGACGTGGCCGAGTTGCCCGTGCATGACGGAATTCGCTCGCTGCCGCTCGCCGGCGCGCGCTGTGTCAGTGGCCCTGGGACCGGGTTCGTGGGGTCCCTGGACTGGGTCTTGGCTGAGTCCGAGCTGGCGTGTTGCGGCGCTCGTTGGCAGGTCGGGAGCGGTACGGCGGCCGCGCGAGGCGTGCTAGGCTTTTGGTCGCTGTCCTATCGGGGTGCTCCGGTGGGGCGGCTGCCAGGGCAAGTGGCGAAATGGCAGACGCGCACGGTTCAGGTCCGTGTGTCCGAAAGGACGTGGGGGTTCAACTCCCCCCTTGCCCACC
>JBIQMQ010000229.1:0-4113 GCA_044463185.1 Nakamurella lactea
TGCAGGCTTGGATTGTCTTCCTAAGACCGCTTGGCCTCCGACTTCCAGAGCCTGGTCGTCGAGTTCATGCGCTCGACCCTGCCCGACCGCCTGCGCCGGCGCCTGGACGTGACCGATTTCGGCACGCCGGTCCAGTCGGTCTCCGCCGCGCAATCGGGGGACCGCGTCCGCCTCGTGGTCGAGCCGCGCGGCGCCTGGGAACACAGCGCCTACCAGAGCGACAACCAGTTCGTTCTCGAAGTGCGCCCGCAGAAGATCGACCCCAACAAGCTGACCCAGGGGCCGGGCTACCAGGGCGAGAAGCTGTCGCTCAACTTCCAGAACATCGAGGTGCGGGCACTGCTGCAGGTCATCGCCGACTTCACCAACTTCAACGTCGTCACCAGCGATTCCGTCACCGGCAACGTGACGCTGCGCCTGAAGGACGTGCCCTGGGACCAGGCGCTGGACATCATCCTCCAGGCCAAGGGCCTCGGCCTGCGCAAGTCGGGCAACGTGATCTGGATCGCGCCCAAGGACGAACTGGCGGCGAAGGAGAAGCTCGATCTCGAATCCCAGGCGCAGATCGCCGCGCTCGAGCCGGTGCGCACGCAGTCGTTCCAGCTGAACTACACCAAGGCCGAGGAAGTGGCCAAGGGCCTCACGGGGCAGACTGCCGGGCAGGGCGGTGGCGGCGGCTCCACGGCCACCCGCATTCTTTCGCCGCGCGGCAGCGTCATCTACGAGACGCGCACCAACCAGCTCTTCGTCTCCGACATTCCCTCCAAGCTCGAGGAAGTGCAGGCGATGATCGCCAAGATCGACATCCCGGTGCGCCAGGTGCTGATCGAGGCCCGCATCGTCGAGGCGGATGACACCTTCGGCAAGTCGCTCGGCGTCAAGCTGGGCGCGACGGATCTTCGCGGCATCCGCGGCGGCATTCCCGGCTATTCGCTCGGGGGCGACACGCGCGCCACCATCGGCGGCAATATGAACGCGATCGGTGCGCAGACGCTGCAGACCACCGGTGCGGTGTCGCTGGCCGATTCGCAGTTCGTCAACCTTCCGGCCACGCCTCAGGGCGGCGCCGATCCGGCCACGTTCGCCCTGTCGTTGTTCAGTGCCGGCGCCAACCGGTTCCTCAATCTCGAGATCTCCGCGCTGGAGGCGGACGGCAAGGGCAAGGTCGTGTCGAGCCCGCGCCTGATCACCGCGGACCAGATCAAGGCGGTGATCCGGCAAGGCACCAAGGTTCCCTACCAGCGGGCCACGTCGAGCGGCGCGACGGCGATCGAGTTCGTGGACGCCACGCTGAAGCTCGAGGTGACGCCGCAGATCACGCCCGAGGGCAACGTCATCATGGACGTGAAGATCAACAAGGACAGCATCGGCGCGGCGACCGCTGGCGTGTTTTCCATCAACACCAAGGCGGTCGAGACGCAGGTCCTGGTCGAGAACGGCGGCACGGTGGTGATCGGCGGCATCTATGAGCAGACCGACCGGAACGACGAGACCAAGGTGCCGGTGCTCGGCGACGTGCCCGTCCTCGGCAATCTGTTCAAGTCGCGTACCCGCACGGTGAACAAGACGGAGTTGCTGATCTTCCTGACGCCGAAGGTCATTTCGGATCGCACGGCGGCGCGTTGAACGCTCAGGCCGACTGAAAACACAGAAGAGCATTGGTCATGAAAATCACAAGCTGGATGGCGGGGGTGGCGCTCGGGTTGATGCTGAGCGCGTGCGGCGGAGGCGGAGGGAACGCGGGAACGTCCCCTTTTGATCCGGACAGCGGGCCGAGCGGTTCGGAAACGCCGGTCGCAGCCGACTTGTCGCTCGTTCTCAGCAGTTCGTCGGTCGACAACTCCGGCAGCCAGACCGTCTTGGCCACCGTCACGGCCGTGGATGCGGCGAGAAACACGCTGAAGGACATCCCGGTGACGATGACGGTGGACAACAACGCGACCCTGTCGCCGAGCGGTACGGTCACGACGGCAAACGGGACGCTGACGGGCAGTGTTTCCATTGGCGCGGACCGGTCGAACCGGCTGGTGACGGTGACCGCGACGAGCGGCGCCTTGCAGCGCACGGCGACCTTTCGGGTCATCGGTGCCAAGGTGGAGGCCACGCTGGTTCCGGCGGTGGTGAATCCTTCCTCGACCGGCAACAAGATCCAGTATCGCCTCACCGACGTCAACTCCAACGCGATGGCCGGCCAAGCGATCACCGTCTCGGCTCCCAATGTGGCCGACGTCGCCGGGACGACGGATGCGAACGGCAGCTACGAATACGTCTACACCGCTCCCGCCACTGCGGGCAACTGGGACGTGACGGCCTCCGCCGGAGGGGTGACCTCCGTCAGCACCGTGCTCGTGCAGCCCGTGGGCGGCGGGGCCATTCCCGCGGCGACCGGCACCATCCGATCTGCTTCCGTCAGCGCCAACCCGAGCGTGGTCTCCGTCAACACGGCGGACACGAGCAATCGGTCCGAGATCCGAGCGCTGTTCGTCGGTGCGGACAACGCCCCGATCGTGAACGTCCGCGCGCGCTTTTCGCTGCCCGATCCGAACGGCATCGGCGGCACCCTGACCACGGGCAGCAACGTGGTGTACTCCGACGCGAACGGTGTGGCGACGAGCGCCTATGTGCCCGGCTCGCGATCCAGCCCGACGAACGGCGTTGTCGTCCGCGTGTGCTACGACAATGCCGATTTCGCCGTCGGTGCCTGCCCGAACCAGCGCGATGTCACGCTGACCGTCATTTCCGAGGCGCTGGGCGTCACCATCGGAACCGACAATACGATCTCCGAGGGAACGAGCGGTCTGACTTACGTCAAGAGGTTCGTGGTCCTCGTCGTTGACGCCTCCGGGCAAGCGAAGGCAGGCGTGCAGCTGACCCCCTCATTGGATCTGGTCGAGTACGTGAAGGGCTACTACGACGGTCCGAGCAACTGGAATCGATCGGCGCCTTCGGTGGACAACCCGGTGCCCGTGGCCGGGACCATCGGCTTTACCGGCAGCACCTGCCCGAACGAAGACCTGAACCGTAACGGCATCCTCGAAACGGGCGAAGACCTGAACGGAAACGGCAAGCTCGAGCCGCGCAAGCCGGATGCGACCATCCGATTCGTGGGCTCGAACGTCACCGATGCGAGCGGGACGGCGGTGCTGCAGATCGAATACCCGAAGAACGTCGCGACGTGGGTTCGGTACGAGATCCTGGTTTCGGCCTCCGGCGTATCAGGGACCGAAGGGCGTGACACGTGGACGGGCATCCTGGCGGCGGACGCGGGGTCGTTCAAGGCCGAAATTGCCCCGGCCTTCGTCGAAAGCCCCTATGGCGTCAGCAGCCAGCTCCCGGCCGGGATGCTCGTCAATCCGTCCGGCGGTACCGTCGCGGACGGCTGCTACAACCCGAACTGAGTGTCAGACGCAACGCCGCCGCGCACGATATCTCTCGTCGGAATGCCGGGCGGAGGCAAGTCCACCGTCGGCAGGCAACTCGCCAAGCGTCTCGGGCAGTCCGTCTTCGACACGGACGCCGTGATCGAGCGGCAACTGGGTGAACCGATCCGGAGCTATTTCGAGCGCGCCGGGGAAGCAAGCTTCCGGGACGTCGAGCAGCGCGTGATCGCCGAGCTGGCGGCGCTTCCGAGCGGCGTCATCGCCACGGGCGGCGGGGCCGTTCTTCGTGCGGAGAACCGGGCCGCGCTGAGAGACCGCACGACCGTGGTCTATCTCAGGTCGACGCCGGAAGAGCTCTTCCGGCGCCTTCGCCACGACACCCAGCGCCCACTGCTCCAGGTGCGCGACCCGCTGGCCAGGCTGCGCGAGCTCTACGCCCAGCGCGACCCGCTGTACCGGGAGACGGCGCATTTCGTGGTCGAGACCGGCCGTCCGTCGGTGCCGATGCTGGTCAACATGATCCTGATGCAGCTGGAGTTGGCCGGGCTGGTCGATCCGCGCACGGTCGCGCCGGGCGGGCCGCATCGCTGACGCGCCACCCGCCGCCCGTACACTTGTTCGCATGAATGCAGAGCAAGTACGGGCCGACCGGGTGCGCATCGATCTGGGCCGGCGAAGCTACGACATCGTCGTAGGGTCCGGCGTGCTGGACGATCCGGCCAGCTTCGAGGCG
>JBIQMQ010000230.1:0-4081 GCA_044463185.1 Nakamurella lactea
TCCTGCGAGATCAGCACCATTCGGTACTGACCGTGCGTCAGCCCCCTGATCGTGTAGGTACCGATGGGCGGCTCGTCTTTGCCGCCCATCGAGGTCAGCGCACACGGCTGGGCACCGCTGATGCCGGTGGCGGTGCAGGTGTTGCCGTCGGTCGCCACCGTGCACGACGTGGGTAGGTCCTTCGGCAACGACACCGAGGTAGGCACTGCCAGAACACAACTCGCCTTGGCAGGGGTGCCCACGCGCGTCGAGATCGTTCCCGAAATGATTCCCAGCGGCGGCATCGATGCGGCGGGCGCCGGCATCGTCTGCCCCTGGGCCACCTGCACGTGCGTGAGGGTGTCCTCGTAGCCGGGCGCCTTCACCGTCACTGTGTACAGCCCGGGCGGTAGACCGGCGTGGTTCGGATCGTTGAGATCCGGCACGGTGTAGACGTAGTTCAACGCGGCCGTCGCCGTCGTCGTGTACGTCACGGTGCCCTTGGAGGCGTCCGCGGGATCCTTGGGCGCGGTCACCGTCACGGTCGCCACGCAGTCGCTGGCCGACACCGTCTCCAAAGCGCGGTCGCAGGTCAGCGGTCCGCCCGACCGTGAGTCGACCACTTGTCCGCGGATGTGCGCGGTGGCCGGCAGCTCGGCCCCGATGTCCGCCTGCAGCACCAGGTTCACGGTTTGCGAGGTCGACGCCACCAGCTCCACCGCGGCCGATGCCGTCACCCGACCGAACTGCACCGCTGTGAGCACGTAGGAGCCCGGAGCGACGCCGGTGAACTGGTACGAACCGGCCGAATCCCCGGACGTCGTCATGGTTTTCATGGTCACGTCGTTGCTGGCCAGGGTCAGCCCGACACCGCCCAGGCCGCCCTCGGCCTTGCCGTTCGCGTCCACGCCGGTCACCATCCCGGCGACCACGGCGTCGGCCCTGGAGAGCGTCGCGTTCACGGTCACCGATCCGCCCGACGCGCCCAGTGACACCTCCCGGGTCTGGGTCAAGAATCCCGGACCGGAAATGGTCAGCGTGTAGTCGCCCGGCGCCGGCAAGTTCGGCAGCACGAATGCGCCGCGCATGGCAGCGGAGGTGACAGTCGTTGCGGTGCGCGTGGTGTCGCCGCCCGTCGCCGTGACCGTGATGCCTCCGAGGCCGCCGACATTACCCAGCGAATCCTCCCCGGAGACGGTGCCGACGATCGACCCCTGCCCCGCGACGAGTTGCAGGTCGACCTGCGCCGAGCCCGAAGCGTCGAGCGTGACGAGCTTCGACGCAGAGCCGAGCCCGGGCGCCGACGCCGTCACCAGATACGTGCCCGGGGTCGACACCTGGTCCAAGACCCACGTTCCGGGTGTGCCGGTGTGCGTCGATGCGGACACCGACGAGGTCTGCAACGTCACCGTTCCGTCGGTGACGACGATCGTGGCCGCACCGACCGCGCCGCCGGGACCCCTCACCGAGCCGGAGAGCTTCCCCGTGCCGGGCACGAGTTCCACCTTCATCGGCTGCGGCGAGGCCAGGTTCGCGGAATTGATGAGGAATCGCTGAGTCTGGAATCCCGCCTTGGCGAGCGTCAGCAGGTAGTAGCCCGGCGCCGTGACGCCGGGAATCGTGAACTCACCCTTGTCCGTAGTGAGCACCGTGGTGGTGCGGAAGCCCACGCGCGGCGCGGCGGCGATCGGCCCGGGAATCTTCCCGAGCGGGCCCTCGCCGGCGGTCACGAACGCGGATGCACCAGCCCGAAATGCCTTGGGGCTGAGTCCCGGTCCGGGCTGCACTGCGGGCAGTGAGCCGTCGTCGCCGGCGCTCGCCAGCGACACCGGAGTGAGCGTGGCCGACGTGCCGGCCGCGCCCGGCCCGGTCACGGTGCCGGACACCACATAGCCACCGGCCGGCTGGCCGCCGCCCGCACCCGACTCGTCGGAACCGGCAGCGCCGGCCCCACCGTTCGCGCCACCCGCCGCACCGCCGGCACCGGAGGCGCCCCCGGCGTCCGCCGCGCCGTTCGCGCCACCGCTGGCGCCGCCGTCCGAACCCCCCTCGGTGGTCGACACCGACGTCGCTGCATCGTTTTTCGACTTGAAGGCGTCGGAGATCTTCGGGATGAACACCACCGCCAGGGTGGCCCACAGGGCCACCACCAGGATCAGGCCGATCACGGTGCGGATGCCCTTGCCCACCAGCGCGGTGGACCGCAGCGTGCCCTCCACCCACTCGGGGGCGCCGCTGCCCTGGGCCGCGATGGAGAAGGTGTGCGTGTTGTCCCCGCCGAAGATCGTCGGTTTCTTCACCCGCACCCGGCCCGGGACCGTCACCGTCTGCTGTGGCGCGATCGTCACGGCCTTGTGCTTCAGCCGCAGGCGTGCGCCTGCGGCCGCATCCGGAACCAGCGTGAACGTGCGCTCCGTGCCGCTCGGGTTGGTGATGTTGACCTTGATGCCGCGGGAGAACACCGCCGTCGTGGTGGACGGCACCAGCGACATCGACACGCGCTCCGCGGCATCGAGCACCAGCGTCGCCTCGGCCACGCCCACGACGGGCCGGGCGCGCCCGGACGTGCCCACCGGGGCGGCAGGGCTGCTCGACTCCGCCGCGATCGTGAACGGGTAGCTGGCGCCCAGCGCACCGCGCTCCGGCAGGATCGTCAGCGTGATGGCCGCGGAGTCGCCCGGCTGCAGCACACCGAGGTCCAGCGGCGGCGGTGCCCAGCGGGAGTCGAGGCCGAAGATGGTGACTCGAATACGGGCCGGCGCCCGCCCGCGGTGTACCACCCGCACCGGCACCGCGGCGGGTTTGCCCGCGGAAGCGGAGAGCACCGGGGCGACGGTGACCTCCGGCGCGTCCGGGTTCCGTGGACGGTGCGAGGCCGCGGGCCTCTCGGACAGCGTCATTCGCCACCTCCTGCGGCGGGCTCGGTCTCCGTGGTGCTGTTGGGGGCCTGCGAACTGGTGGGGGTCGTGGTGACGGCCGCCCCGCCGCTGCTCGCCGCCGGCACCGCCAGGTTCACGACGGCCGCTTGGCTCGCCTCCAACACCACCGTCTGGGCGATCGACGGCCCGGCGGCGTCGCGCACCTCGATCACGTACGCCTGGGGTGCGTCCACACCGGTGAACGAGTAGTGGCCCGTCGCGTCCGCCGTGGTTTGCGCGTACACCTTCGCCGGATACTGCGAAGACAGATACATGGCGACCTCGGCTCCCGGCAGCGGTTTCCCGCCGCTCGTCACCACGCCGCTGACCGATGCTGGCGCAATGAGTACGGGATTGTAGACAAGGTTCTGACCGGCCGTGACGGTGATGATCACGGTCGTCGGGCTGGTGCCCTTGCGCACCACCGACATCGTGTACGTGCCGGGCGCCACGTGGCCGATGTAGTAGCGGCCCACGTTCGCCGCCGGCATCGACGCGCTCGTGACGGTGTAGGTCGCCTCGCCGGAGGCGAGCGTCACCGTGGCTTCGCCGGCCGCGACGTCGCCGCCCGCGCCGCCCTGTTGGCGCACCGTGCCGGACACCGTCGCGTACGCCGAGACCATGGCGACGGTGACGCCGCCGTCGGCGCCCGCGCCGCTGGTCACCACCCCGGCAGCATTCATCGCCACCGACACCGTCTGCGATTGCAGGTCGTCCCTGGAGAAGGTAACCGTGAACGTGCCGGGCACGGGCAGGCCGGACATGGACCAGGCGCCGGCCGAGGCGCCGGACTGCGTCACCGTCGCCAGCGGCTTGTCGGTGCCGGCGGCGACCGTGACGGCCACCCCCGTGGCCGGGGATCCGTCGGCGGCCAGCGTCACCATGCCGGACAGCGTGCCCGCGGACGCCTGCAAGGACAGCAGCACACCGGTGAGCTTTTGCGCCTCGGTGAGAGTGAGCGTGGAGGTGACGGTGGTGTAGCCGGGTGCTGTGACCGTGACCGTGTACGTCGCTGGGGTGGCCAGCCCGCGCAACGTGAACGCGCCGACCGTTCCCTTGGTGAGGGTGAGTGTGCGGATGGTGGTTTCGCCGCTCACGGCGGTGACGACGGCGTTGCCCAGCGGCCCGTCCGGGCCGGTGACGGTGCCGGAGATCAGCCCGTCGCCGCTGCGCAGCACGAGCGT
>JBIQMQ010000231.1:0-4058 GCA_044463185.1 Nakamurella lactea
TCAACACCGCGAAGAGCGGCGTCAAGACCCTCACGGCCAAGGGCGGCCTGTTCCAAGGCGACAGCACCATGAACGGCATCGGATTCGACCTGGCGAACGCGATCTCGTCCGGTACTGCCGACGGGAAGTCGCTCTCCGATTTCGGCATCGACATGGACAAGGACGGCGTCGTCTCGTTCAACGCCTCTACGTTCGCCGCCGCCTATCAGTCGGACGCGGCCGGCACCCTCGACGCCATCGGCAACGGCGGGTTCGCCACCGCGATGCGCGAAGTAAGCGAGGCCGCCTCCACCCCTGTCATCGGATCGCTTGCGGTTGCGATCGCCTCCGACCAGTCGAAAATCGACGACCTCAACACACAGATCGCCAAGTGGGACGACAGGCTGGCCAAGGAGCACGACGCCCTGGTGCTCAAGTACACGGCGATGCAAACGGCGCTGGCCAAACTGCAGTCCACCGGCGACTGGCTCACCAACATGTTCAAGTCGATCAACGACAGCCAGAAGGACAACTAAGCCGGCCGCAGGGATTTGAACACGCAGTCCGGCCGCGGCAGAGGCGCAACGGCTGCGCGTGGCGGCAGACAGCGGCCCGGTCATCCACAGCATCCCGGTCGTCCACAATCCGGCCGGCCTGGGTTGGCGCAGCGATCGACTGAGCGCCACCGTATGCGCATGCATCGCGCCCTCGCGGAAGTCCTGCGCAGTGACGGTGGGCTGGTCTCCCGCCGCCGTTGCCTCGAGCTCGGCGGGCAAATCGACTACGCCACGCGAACCGGCGAACTCGTGCGCGTGCTTCCGCACATCTATGTGCCTCGGGACCTGTCGCGCGACTGGCGGGTGCTGGCGCGCGCCGTGAGCCTGTGGAACGAGAATGCTGTGATCGTTGGGGAGGCTGCGGCGTCGCTGACGTTCTGGAAAGGTCGCACCCCGAGCACCGTCCTGGTGGCGGGACCACAGTCCCGGCTCCGGCACCCCGGAATCAGTTTCACGCGGCGCGTGGTCCCGCCCGAGTTGACCCTGACCCGCCACGGCATCCGGATCGCATCCCCCAGCCTCACAGCCGTCGACCTCGCGCCCGCGAGCCACGGCCGTTCGATCGACGATGCACTGCGCACCCGGACGGCCACCATCGCGGGGATGTATTCCGCGTTGAACCTGACCACGTGGCGGAAGGGCAACACAACGCGGCGTCGGCTCCTGCTGGATTCCCGTGCCGAGCCCTGGTCCTCTCGCGAGCGGCTCGCGCACCGGCACCTTCGGGACGCCGGCATCACGGCCTGGCACGCGAATGTGCCGATCACCTGCGACGGGAACCGATTCTTCCTGGACATCGCCATGGACGACTGCCCGCTGGTGGTGGAGATAGACGGCAAGCAGCACATGGACCCGGGAGCGTTCGATTACGACCGGTGGCGCGGGGACGTGCAATCCTCGACTTTTCCCGCCGCCAAGTTGCGACCCGCACGCCCTCGTCGCGCACCGGACGCCGACACGGCACCCGAATGTGGCGCGGCCAGCAGGCGAACTCGCTCAAGCTACGGGCCCCGTGGCCGATGGATCCGACAGTTGCACCAGCCCGCTCGGGCCACACGCAAGGACGCGACAGGCCCCTTCAAGAGACAAGGATTGTCGAGATGAGCGCAGACATGCGAGCCCGGTACCTGAACCAGCGGGTCCTCACCGCCACCCCGGGCCAGCGCGTCGTGATGCTCTACGACCGCCTGTCACTGGACCTCACGCGCGCCGCCGACATCTACGCGACCGACCCGACCGACTCGTACTCCGCGGGCCAGTCCATCGACCACGCCATGGCGATCATCGCGGAGTTGGCCGGATCGCTGCGCGCCACCCCGAACTCCCCCGCCGATAACCTGGCGTCGATCTACACCTACCTGCTGCGCGAGCTCACCGCGGTGCGCGGCGGGGCCATCGCCCGCCTCGCCGGCGCGGCCAAGATCGTCAGTTCGCTGCGCGACGCGTGGGCCACCGCCGTCGCCTCCACCGCCGCCGGCCCGACGGCCCCCGGCGCCTGGGTGGGCTGACCCCGTGGCCGCGCCGTCGCGCAGCTCCGCCTCCTGGGAGCGAGTCCTCGCCGCCATGGAGGCCGAAGCGGCACGCGCCGCGGCCCTGCTCGTCTCCGACGACGCGTCCGCATCCGCCGGCATCGAATTCGACGGGCAAGACGCACCACCCGCACCTCCCCTCTCCGGCGACGAAGTGCCCGCGACCTGGCGGTTGCCCACCCAGGCCGCCGCGGCTCAAGGAGCAGGCGGCACAAGCGGGCTGACGCCGGGCGCTGCCGCGCGGGCCGTCGCGGGTTATGCCGCCGCGGCCGCCGGGGCAAACACGCTCCCGAATGCCGCAGCGCTCTCGTATGCCGCGGCCCTCGCGAACGCCGAAGCCGAAGCGACCGCGCCCACCGAAGCGACCGCGCGCACAGAGGCGAAGGAGCTCGCCGAGCCACTCGAGATGCCCGACCCCGCCGATATGCCGCCGCTCACCACCGAGCAGATGGAGCGGCTTTCCGCCCTGCACGCCCGCATCGCCGGGCTGCAAACCGAGTTGGCCGCGGCGATGGCGGAGGCCGAACGCGTGCTGGCCCGCCCGGCCGCGCGCCGGCCCGAGCCGCAGGCCCGCCCCGAGCTGGTCGACCGTCGCCTCTAGCGCTCCTCCTGGATCACAACGAGTTCCACGGCATCACAACGACTGCAACGGTTGTGATCCATACAAAGTCGTTGTGATCCGGGGAAGGGCGAGACCGGCGTGATCCGCCGAGGGCGCCGGCCCGGAGTCGCGCAACCCGCGCCGCCCGAAAAATCCCGCCGCCAACCCCTCAACTCGGACAGTAGTTGTCCGATGACTACCAGTGAGCACGGACGCTCCCCACCGAAAGCCGAAGGATCGGCGATCGACCCAGGGGGAAGTGTCGCCGTGTTCAACGACATCACGTCCGTGACGCTCGATACCGCCATCGCGGGCCTGGCCGCACGCCAGCGCGTCACCACCGACAACATCGCCAACCTCGAGACAGCCGGGTTCCACGCCCGCGCGGTCAAGTTCGAGGACAACCTCGCCGACGCCCTCAATGGTCAGCATCCCGAGCAGGCGCGCATCGAGAACCTGGAGACGGGCGACCTCCCCGGCCAGAACGGCAACAACGTCAACCTCGAGCGCGAGCTCATCACCGCCACCAAGACGGGCCTGCAGCAGAAACTCATCACCGGCACCGTGACCTCCCGCTTCGGCTGGATGTCCGCGGTGCTCAAGGGTTAACGGAGGCCGCCGATGTACGACGCCATCAATACGTCCGGCACGGGGCTCACCGCCTACCGCGCCTGGATCGACGTGCTCGCCAACAACATCGCGAACGTCAACACCGTCCGCCCCATGTCGGAAGACGCCTTCCAGGCCAGCTACGTCGAGGCGCGCGAGATCGGTTCCGGCCCAGACGGTATCGGCCGCGGCGTGCGCGTGATCGGCCTGCCCAAGGGCGACCCGGAGGGCGACCCCGCCTACGCGCCGGACAGCCCACTCGCCGACGCCGACGGCATGGTCCGCCGCCCCGACATCAACATGAGCCAGCAGATGGGCGACCTGATCCTGGCGCAGCGCGCCTTCCAGGCCAACGCCAACGCCGTCGAGCGCTCCAAGGCCATGTACGAAGCAGCCATCCAGATCGGAAAGGGCATCTAACCCGTGTCGACACCCATCGCCCCCATCGGTTCGATCGCGCCGCTGCCCGGCCTGGGCGGCGTCTCGCCGGCCAGGTATGACGCAGCCCTCGGCGGCTCCGCCGCCGCGAATTCCGTCATACCCGCGGGCCAAACCACCAGCGGCGTGAACTTCGCCAGCGCGCTCGCCGACGGCTTCGACGCCGTGCAGGCCGCCCAGACGGACGCCAACCAGCTCGCCGTGCAGGCCGCCACCGGTCAGCTCGTGGACCCCGCGCAGCTCACCATCGCCACCACGAAGGCGCAGCTCATGACGCAGATGGCCACCGCGATCCAGTCGAAGGCCGTCACCGCGTTCAACACGATCATGTCGATGCAGGCATAA
>JBIQMQ010000232.1:0-4034 GCA_044463185.1 Nakamurella lactea
GCCCGCTGCCGCGGTGCCGGCCCCCTTCGTGCCGGCGCCGCCCGCCGCGCCGATGCCGCCGCCCGCCGCGCCGATGCCGCCGCCCGCCGCGCCGGCCCCCTTCGTGCCGGCGCCCCCCGCCGCGCCGATGCCGCCCCCGGCTCCGGCTCCGGCTCCGGAGCCGACCCGGTCGCACACATCCTGGGCCGATACATCGGGGCTCAAGGTCCTCGGCTGGGCCGGCGGCGGCATCACCGTGCTCGGCATCGTCATGCTGCTCGTCGTGGCCATCCAGCAGGGTCTGCTCAGCCCCCTCGCGCGGGTACTCGTCGGTGCCGTGATCGGCCTGCTGCTGGTGGCCGGCGGAACCCTGCTGCGGCGAAGGGAGAGACAAACCGCCTTGGCGGTGACGCTCGCTTGCACGGGTCTGGCCGCGCTGTACCTGACGACGCTCGGCGGCATCCGGCTGGCGGATCTGGCCCCGCCCGTCGTCGGTCACGCCGCGTCGGCCGTGATCGTCGTGATCGGGGTGACGCTCGCCGCCGCTTGGCGCGAGCCGTGGCTCGCCGGCGTCTCGTTCGCCGCGAGCGCGCTGCTGGCCCCCGTCGTCGGCGGCGGCTTCGATGCGGGCGTGTTCGTGTTCGAGGCGCTGATGGTGGCGGGCGGAGCGGCGTGCCTGCTGCTGCAGATGGGCCTCGCCGCCTGGGCCTGCGCGTCGTCTGCTGCGGGGCTCGTCGTCTTCGCCGGTCTGGCCCTCGACGACGTGCCCCCGGGCGAGCTGCTCGTGGTGCTGTTCATGGTGCTTGTCACCTGGACGCTGTTCGTGGGCCGGTGGGCGGCCGGCCGGGCACCGATCGATCCAGGCCCGTTCCCGATCCGGCCGCGGTCGTTCGACCCGGTTCAGATCGCCCGCGACTACGCCGACTACCACGCGCACACGGCGCGGGCCCGGCTCGCCCGAGCGGACACCGTGGCGGCGATCGTGTCGCTGGCCGTCAGCGCCGCGCTGCTCGTGCTCGCGCTGGCGGTGGCGCAACCCGTCGGCGTCCACGAGGTGGGGATCGGCATCATCGCCGTGGTCCTCGCGGTCCTGTTCACCGGGCTGGCCTGGGCCTCGGGGCACATCCCGGCCCTGGCGCGGGTCTCGCTGCGGGTGACGGCCTGGTCGGCGGCCATCGCCTGTGCCGCGGTGGCGCTGCTGCGCCTGCTCAGCGGGGACGCCCGCAGCATGTCGTGGCTCGTGCTGGGGATCATCGTGCTGGTGGCCGTCGGCGCCGAGCGGCTGATGTTCCTGCTGGTCCCCGCCGTGTCGGTCGCCGGCTTCGCGGTCCTGGCAGCCTGGCCGGCGCTCAGCCCGTCCGCGCTCGTCCAGTGGCCGTCCGTGGGCCTGATCGACGGCTCCGGCCTGCTGCCGCGGGCCTGGGCCGTGGTGCTGCCGGCCGGAATCTGCGTCATCGTGCTGTGCGCCGTCGGCCTCTGGGCGGTTTCGCGGTGCAGCGCAGCAAGGCTCGCCGAGGTCCGGTCGACGCTGCGCGCCGAGGCGGTCGCGGGGCTGAGCCACGGGTACCCGACCGACGAGGCCGCCGCCGCGCAGGCCCGCCACACGACGATCACGAGTTGGGCGTTGGTGATCTGCAGTGCCGTGGCCTGCTACGGATTGATCGCCGTCACCATGGTGCTCACGTATGCGATCTCGCCGACGCACGCCGGCTACCAGGCCGGACAGATCGTGGTGACCGTGTTCGTCGCCGTGGTGGCGCTGGTGCTGCTGTGGCAGGGCTTCCGCAGGGTGGTGCTGCGGCTCGGTGGCCTCGGAATCGCCGCCGTCGCCGTGGCCAAGCTGCTGCTGTTCGACATCCGAACCCTCCAGGCATTGCCGCGGGCGATGACGACGATCGGCGTCGGTGTGCTGCTGCTACTGGCCGCGGTCGCCTACGTCGTGACGCTGTCCCGGGCCAACGGCGAGCCGGCGGGCCACACGAACGAAGCACCCGCGGCACCCCATCCGTCGTCCGCGCCACCGGCGCAGCATTCGTAATTCTGACCAATGCCACCGGCGGATCTCCGCGCTCGGTCGCCGATACTTGCCAATAGCGGGCGGTCAACATGGGCGAGCAGCGACGGCGACCTTCGCCCGGCGTGGCCATAGGCTCAGGCTCAGCCAGTCGACGCCAGAGTCCGAATGCCGGTGCGCCGGCCCGGGCGCACAGCTGCAGGGGAGCCCTCCGTGAGCCATGCCGTGACCACCGGCCCGCTATCCGACATCGTCGTGCTCGACCTGACCAGGGCGCTGGCCGGGCCGCACGCCGCGATGATGCTCGGAGACCTGGGCGCCCGCGTCATCAAGGTCGAGACCCCGGGCAAGGGGGACGACACCCGCGGCTGGGGGCCGCCGTTCGTGACGGCCGCCGACCTCGCCGCCAAGCGGGGGGACGCCGGCGCTGCCGCGCAGCGCGAGGCCGCGGGCGCTGACGCCGGTTTGCCGGCCGACGCCATCTCCACCTACTTCCTGTCCTGCAACCGCAACAAGGAATCCGTCACGCTCGATCTGAAGAGTGAGGCCGGCGCGGCCGCCCTCACCGAGCTGATCCGGCGCTCCGACGTCCTGTTGGAGAACTTCCGACCAGGCGTGCTGGACCGGCTCGGCTTCCCGCTTGCGCGGCTCATGGAGCTGAACCCGGGGCTGGTCGTGCTGTCCATCTCCGGGTTCGGGCACGACGGGCCGGAGGGTGGCCGCGCCGGGTACGACCAGATCGCCCAGGGCGAGGGCGGACTCATGTCGATGACCGGTCCCGACCCGGACACGCCCACCAAAATGGGCGTGCCGATCTCCGACCTGCTCTCCGGCATGTACGGGGCGTTCGGCGTGTTGGGCAAGCTGCACGAGCGACAGCGGACCGGGCGGGGCGGCCTGGTGCGCACCTCGCTGCTGGCGGCCGTCGTCGGCGTGCACGCCTACCAGGGCACCCGGTGGACCGTGGCCGGCGAGATTCCGCAGGCGCAGGGACCCCACCACCCGTCGATCTGCCCCTACGGCCTGTTCCACGCCGCCGACGGCGCCGTGCAGATCTCCATCGGTTCGGAGGGTCTGTGGCAGAAGTTCGCGCCCGCGTTCGGGCTGCCCGTGGATGGTGAGGGCTTCGCCACCAACGCCGACCGGGTGCGCAACTCCGACACCGTCAAGGCCGCCGTCAACGCGGCGTTCGCGCAGTACTCGTCGGCCGACCTCTTGGCCAAGCTCGACGAGATCGGCGTGCCGTCGGGCCAGGTGAAGAACCTGCAACAGGTTTACGAGTGGGAACAGACCCGCTCACAGGGCCTACTGATCGACGTCGACCACCCGGTGCTGGGCCCCATCGAGATCCCCGGGCCCCCGCTCAGGTTCTTCGACGGGGACGGCACCGAATGGCGACGACAGCATCTCGCCCCGCCGCTGCTGGGTGAGCACACGGAGGCAGTCCTCGAGTGGCTGGCCGCCCCCTCGGACGAGGGTGAGCAGGCATGACGCAGTCCACGGGCAGTGCCACCGCCGCACCGAAGCGCCTGTCGGCCCACGAGCTGATCGACATCGTGCTGGACAAGGGCTCGTTCGTGAGCTGGGATTCGCCGGTCGTCCGGCCGCCCGACCTGTCCCCGGAATACCTGGCGGACATCGCCGCGGCCGAGGCGAAATCGGGGGTCGACGAGGCGATCATCACCGGCGCCGGCACGATCCGCGGATTCCGGGTCGCCGTGGTGGCCAACGAGTTCCGATTCCTGGCGGGGTCCATTGGCGTGGCCGCGGCCGACCGGCTCGAGCAGGCCATCCGGCGGGCCACCATCGAGGGCCTGCCGCTGCTGGCCGCGCCGGCCTCCGGCGGCACCCGCATGCAGGAGGGCACGGCCGCGTTCGTGCAGATGGTGCGCATCACCGACGCCATCGCCGCGCACCGCGCCGCCGGCTTGCCCTACCTGGTGTACCTGCGGCACCCCACGACCGGCGGCGTCTTCGCCTCGTGGGGCTCCCTCGGGCACGTCACGGTGGGCGAGCCGGGGGCGCTGATCGGGTTCCTCGG
>JBIQMQ010000233.1:0-4033 GCA_044463185.1 Nakamurella lactea
CTGTGTCTTCTCGCCGGCGCCTGCCGGGTGTGGTGGCGGTCGCCCTCGCCGTGATCCTGCTGGCCGACGGCTGCGGCAGCACCGAACAGCCCGGGCGGGCGGAGACCGAGACGTCGGCCCCGCAGGTCGACCAGGTGCTGCGCGACCGGTTGCCCGACGACATCGCGTCCCGCGGCAGCATCGTCGTCGTCACCGACGCCAGCTACCCCCCGATCGAAAGCTTCGACGAGGACGGCCAGACCGTGATCGGCGTGGACCCGGATATCGCCGTGGAGATCGGCGCCGTGCTGGGCGTCGACATCGCTTTCCACAACGCCGATTTCGGCACGCTCATCGACGTGGTGAATTCCGGAGAGGCGGACATGGTGATGTCGGCGATGACGGACACCCCGGACCGAGAGGCCGACCTCGACTTCGTCAACTATTTCGCCGCCGGCACGTCCATCGTGGTGCAGCGCGGCAACCCGCAACTCGTCACCGACCTCGCCAGCCTCTGCGGCCAATCGATCGCCGTCGAGGAGGGCACCACGCAGCAGGCGCTGGCCGAGCGCTACCGCGCCAAATGCGCCTCGCCGCTCACAGTGCTCACCGGAACCACGAATGACGATGCCCTCGTGCTGTTGCGCACCGGTCGGGTGGTCGCGGTGCTGATGGACTACCCGCCGGCGGAATGGCTGACCACCGACCCGAAAACCCATGCCCACTACGAACTGTCGACCACGTCGCAGTACGAGCCGGGCCTGTACGGCATCGGCATCGCCAAGGGCCGCACCGACCTGCGCGACGTGGTGCGCGACGCGCTGGCCGCATTGATCGCGAACGGGACCTACCAGGCGATCCTGGACAAGTGGAACGTGGGGCACGGCGCCGTCGCCCAGGCGTCGATCAACGCCGCCAGCGGAAGCTGAGCCGGGGATTTTCGCAGCCCGCGCGCGCCTGACCCACCGGCTTTGGTCCGGTCGGTAACCTGTCGACATCGTGCGTCACGAGCGGCCGCCGGGATCGGGGCCGGCCCCACCGCGAGGTGTTTCCGCTCGTCGCGCCCGGTGTGAGGAGGGGCATGCCGTCGCTGGGTTCGTCGCGGATCAGGTTTCTTCTGATCGTCGCCGTGGTGTGGTCGATGTGTGTCGCCATGACGACGGCGACCGCCGCGGCGGCGACGGGGCCGGCCGTGTCCCGTAGCGGCGCCCTGCCCAGCGGCGACCTGCTGGTGCCGAACTTCAGCTTCGAGGACGGCCTCGCCGGCTGGCGACCGACCTGCGCCGCCGCGGCGCAGGCCACCACCGAGCAGCACACCGACGGCGCGGCCGCGCTGCAGCTCACCAGCGCGGGCGCCTGCCCGGCGCCGCGGATCTCCAGCGCCCTCGTCACCACGTCGGCCCGGGAGGTGCACACCGCCTTCGTGCAGATCCGCACCACCTCGGGCGCCGCCACCGCGGCCCTCGCGTTCTACGACTCCGCGAAGAAGATCGTCGGCCGAAGCCCCAAGGCCCGCACCAGCTCTCGCACCTGGACGACGCTGAAGCCGTCGGGACCGGCACCGGCCACCGCCCGCTACGTCGCGGTCGAGATCGGCGCCGTCGACGGCGGCACGGTCTACGCCGACTCGGTGCTGCTCAGTAGGCAGTTCACCAATCTCGGCCCCCGGCTCTTCCAGGACGGCTACGTCCGCACCGCGACGTTCGGCACCGACAAGGCCGGCCGCGTCATGGCGTACGTCGTCACCGACGGCAGTGCGTCCACACCGGCGCGGCTCAACGTGATCGACGTGGCCGGCGGCCGGCTGATCCGCTCCCTGGCGCTCAACAAGGGCGCCCCGTCGGGCTCCTGGGCGGCGACGGTCGGAGCAACGGGCACCATCTACATCGCGAGCTTCGAGCCGGGCATCCTGTGGGCCTACCACCCCGGCGCGAAGTCCATGATCAGGGTCGCGTCGATGCGGGGCACCCAGGTGCCGTTCGCGCTGGCCCCGGATGCCACCGGCGGCGTCTACTTCGGCGGCTACCCCAGCGGCATCGTCTACCACTACCAGTCCGGCAAGGGCGTGCGGCCCTTCGTCTCCGCCAAGAAGCTCACCGGCCAGAACTACGTGCGCAGCCTCGCCGTCGACCCGTCCACCCGCACCGTGTACGTCGGGGTGGGAGCCCGCGCAGCCGTGCTGGCCTGCGACGAGGCGACCGCGGCCTGCACCAACATCCTGCCGAAGGACCTGCGCGGCCAGCAGTTCGCCTACCAGCTCGCGGCGGCGCCCGGAAAAGTCTTCAGCTACCTCAGCCCGAGCAACGAACTCGTCGTGCTGGACGTGACCAAACGCGCCGACCGCAGCTACCGGGCGACCATCGCCGCGACGATCCCGAAGGTCTCCTACCCCGGCGCCAGCGCCCCGGTCGACGGCAGCGTCTACTACCGGGGCGCCGGTGGGGCCCTGTTCGGCTACGACCTCGTCTCCGGAACCTCCACGTCGGTCGCGCCAGCGATCGCGGGGGCGCGCGGGTGGGGCAGCGGCCGCCTCGACGGCCAGCCGGGAATGACGCTGTTCGCGGCGAGTACCTCGCCGGGCGGCGTCGACATCACCAGCTTCTCCCCGCACACCGGTGCGCTCACGACCCAACGAATCACCGGGCTGACCGGCGCCCCGGTCGGCATCCAATCCGTCGCGCGCGGCCCGGACGGCGCCATCTACACCGGCGGCTACCTGGTGGGCGGCCTCGCGGCGTACCCGCCGATGCGCTCCGACCGTTCGGTGCGGATCGCCGGCGTGGGCCAGCCGGAGGGCATGGCCGCCCTGGGCGACGCGCTCTACCTGGGCATCTACCCGGGCGCCGTGATCCAGTCGTACCGGCCGAACGCCGAGGCGAAGGCGGGCGTGAACCCGGCGACCGTCTGCTCGCTCGCCGCACAGGGCCAGGATCGCCCGTACGCCATGGCCGCTGCCGGCGACACGCTCGCCATCGGCACCATGGCCGGCTACGGCGGACTGCAAGGCGCGCTCACCTTGTACGACCCGGCAACCGGAACCTGCACCGCCAGAACGAATCTCGCCCGCAACCAGAGCGTGGTGAGCGTGCTCTACTCGAACGGGGTGGTGTACGCGGGCACCTCGGCGTGGGGCGGCATGGGTGCGAAGCCCACCTCGCCGCGAGCCCGGCTCGTCACGTGGAACACCCGCACCGGACGCACCACCGCGACACCGGTGCCGGTGCACGCCGCGTCCCTGCAGGGCCTGATCGTCGGGCCGGGCGGCAATATCTGGATGATGGCGCAGAACTGGCTGCTCGTCTACTCCCCGAAGTCCGGGAAGTTCGTCTACCAACGGCAACTGTTCCCCGATCTCACCTACCCGCGGCTGCCGCTCACCGCCACGAATCGCGTCACCGCGTATGACGCAGCCCTCGCGGTGGGCGCGGACGGCAAGGTCTACGGCACCCTGCACGGCCGCTGCTTCTTCCGGCTGGATTCGCACCGGGCCACGCCGACCGTGCTCTACCGCGGCGGCGTGGTGGGGCTGACGACCGACGCCTACCGCAACCTGTACTTCGTGCGGGCCGACGAGCAGCTGGTGCGCTACGTGCCCTGACCCGGGCGAGGACGATTTCGTCGCATCGCCGGACGAAGGAGTCGTGATGTTCGAGAGGACGCGCTACGCCGCGGCGCCCGGCCCAGCGCTCGGCCGCGGGTCGCGCCGGACGCGCGGAAAGCACTGCAGCTCGCGCTGCGTGAGGCGATCCGGCTCAAGGATCGCGCGATCGACGAACACCACCTGATGCTCGGCGTGCTGCGCGCGGACTGCCCGGGCCGGCGCATCCTGGCCCGACACGTCGACCTGAACCTGCTGCGCCAGTCGCTGGAAGGCCGAGCCGCGGCGTAGCGGCGGGCCCCGCGCGGCGACCCACCCAGCCGCCGAACGTGCCCTGATCGACCGGCGCTCCCGCTATCCTGCATGTGCGCGTCCATGCTGGGTCAGCCGCGGCGCGATTTCCGGGCGTACGCCCCGCCCGATCCGAAGGGAAGTCGATGCTCGTTCGCACGGCCG
>JBIQMQ010000234.1:0-4023 GCA_044463185.1 Nakamurella lactea
TCCACGTGATAGTCCGCGAACCACATGCGCGCGTTGTCCAGGATGTAACGACGCACCTCGTCAGAGCCCGGACCGTCGAGGTTCACCGCCGCACCCCAGGTGTTCGACGCGTCGGTGCGCAGGTAGGGCCCGAACTCGGGGAGGTAGTTGCCGGAGGCGCCAAGGTGGTTGTAGACGACGTCCTGGATCACGGCCAGACCTCGGGCGTGGCAGGCGTCCACGAAGCGTTGGTAGCCGGCCGGGCCGCCGTACTCCTCGTGCACGGCATACCACAGGACTCCGTCATACCCCCAATTCCAGCGCCCGTTGAAGGCGTTCACCGGCAGCAGCTCCACGCAGGTCACACCCAGGTCGACCAGGTGGTCCAGCTTGGCCGTCGCGGCGTCGAACGTGCCCTCCGGCGTGAACGTGCCGACGTGCAACTCGTAGATCACCAGGCCCTTCAGCGGCAAGCCGGCCCAGCCGGGGTCCTGCCATTCGTGGCGGGTCGCGTCGAACGTGCGTGAACGCCGGTGCACGCCGCTCGGCTGCCGCCGGGACCGCGGATCGGGACGCACCGAGCCACCGTCGATGCGGAAGCCGTAGTCGGTATCGTCTGCGGGACCATCGACCTCGACGGTCCACCAGCCGCCGTCGGTCGGTTTCATGACGCAATCCACGGCGGCGTCATCTGCCCCCAGGGACAGCGCCATGCGCGTCGCGTTCGGCGCCCACACCCGGAATTCCGTCATACCTGCCACGGTAGGCGCAGCCTCGCACATCGACGGTGACACCCGCGCCGCGTGCGGGGAGCGTCTCATCCGGCCAGCAGCAGCGCCACGGGGTAGCGACCTAGCACGTCGCCGACGCGCACCGCGCCACCGGGTATGACGCCGCCGCTGCCGTGGTCCGCCACCCGGACGCTGTTCCCCGTGAGCGCGTCTTGCCATTCGCCGGGCGGCAACTCAAGGACGGTGTCTGCCCAGCCGCCGTGGCGGGAGAGCCCGATCGGCAGCCGGGTCGCCACGGGGATGGCACCGCCGCGGTCGAAGGCCAGCACGTGGTCCGCCGCGGACCCGGATGCCGCCAGCGGCCGGTATCCGGTGAACAGCCCCGGACGGTCGCGGCGCGCCCGCAGCGCCCTGGACGTGACGAGCAGCTTGACCGCCCCGGTGGCATCGACGGGCGGCAGCCAGCCGTCGTCCAGACGCGCCAGCATGTCTGCCGCACCGCCGCCGGCCACGGCGTCGAAGGGGCGCCGGTTGTCCGGATCGACCAGGTCGTTCGACCACAACTCCGTGCCTCGATATACGTCCGGCACACCCGGCATGGTGAGCTGGATCAGCTTGGCGGACAGCGAGTTCGACCACCCCGCCGCCCGGATTCGGTCGGCGAACGCCGACAGATCCGCGTGGACCGCGCCGCCCTCGTAGCAGGCGTCCACGAGCGCATGCGTTTCCTGCTCGAAAGCGGCGTTCGGGTCGATCCAGCCGGTCGAATCGCCGGCTTCCCGAGCGGCCTTCTCCGCGTAGCCGTGCAGCCGGATTGCCTCGACGGGCCACGCACCGACGGCCGTCTGGAACAGCAGGTTCGCCAACACCGGATCGGGAAACGCCAGGCGGGCAACCCACTCAGTGACCGCGGCCGCCCACTCGTCGGGCAGCTCCGCCAGCACGCTGATCCGGGCACGGACATCCTCGCCACGCTTCGTATCGTGCGTCGACAGGGTCGTCATGGTCCGCGGCCAGGTCCCGAGCCGATGGGCGTTCGACGCATGGAAATCGGCGGGGGAGGCGCTGAAGACCGACGGGTCGCCGCCCACCTCGGTCAGCGAGGTGAGCCGGGGGTAGCGGTAGAACGCGCAGTCCTCCACGCCCTTCGCCATGACGGCGCCGGACGTCTGCTGCAGCCGGACCGCGAATTCGGATCCGGCGTGGCGAGCCGCCCGCTCGATGGCGTCGAACTCCGCGGCGAGATCCGGGCGGCGGGCGCGGGCCCGGACCAGGGCACCCGCGAGTTCTGGATCGTCCGGCTCGTAGGTGCGGTAGACGGAGAAGTTCGCCAGCAGCTCGGCGACGGCATCGATCCGGCGCGGCCCCGCGGCCTCACCGTCGGCCGACGGCGGCAGCAGGCGCACCAGGCGGCGTGCCTCGGAGCCGAGAATGCCGTCCGCCACGGCTCGTTTGGTGCCGTGCACCAGGTCCGGCCAGTCGACGTGGCCCTGCGGCGACCCGCCGGTGGCGCGCAGGTCCGCGTCCAGCGCGGTGAGCACCGGCTCACCCGCCGGATCGACCAGGACCCGGTCGATCAGCGCCAACGCGTCGTAGCCGGTGGTGCCGGCGCACCGCCACTCCCGCGGCAGCTCCTCGCCGGGCTCCAGGATCTTCTCCACCAGGGTGTACCGACCCGCGGACAGCTCCGCCAGCATGTCCAGGTAGCCGCGCGGGTCCGCCAGGCCGTCCGGGTGATCGACCCGGAGCCCGTCCACCCATCCTGCGTGAATCCAATGACGGATCTCGGCGTGCGACTCGGCGAACACCGCCGGATCCTCGACGCGAATCCCGGCCAGCGACGTCACCGCGAAGAACCGCCGGTAGTTGAGATCCGTGTCGGCGAGACGAAAGTTCACCAGCCGGTAGTGCTGACGGTCGTGCACGTCGGTGGCCGACGCACCCGGCGGGGCACTGCCCGGCGCCAGCGGGAACGCGTGCTCGTAGTACCGGAGCGCGCCGGCCGCGGGATCGAGCGTGAGCGCGGCCAGCGGGTCGTCGCCGTCGCCCAGGATCGGGATCAGAATCTTGCCGTCGCCCGCTGCCCAGTCGACGTCGAACGCCGCGGCGTACCGGGATGCTCGACCGTGGGTCAGCAGGTCGCGCCACCACACCGAGAGCAGGGGAGAGGCCACGCCGACATGGTTCGGCACGATGTCGACCAGCACGCCCATGCCGCGCGCGTGCGCGGCATCGGCAAGCGCTGCCAGGCCTTCGCGGCCGCCGCGGGACGGATCGGTGCGGCTGTGGTCGATCACGTCGTAGCCGTGGCTCGAGCCGGGCTCGGCGGCCAGCAGCGGCGAACAGTAGATCCAGTCGGCGCCCAGCCGATGCAGATACGAAATCCACCGGGCTGCGTCATACAAGGTGAACTCCGGCGTGATCTGCAGGCGGTAGGTCGAGGCGGGGACGGGCGATGCCATGGCCGCTCCTGTCGTTGTCAGCCGGCGACGGTCCCGTGCGTGTCGCCGCCGTTCGATGGGATCGCCGGAGGCATCTCGGGGACATCCGCGGCGAGCGGCGTCTCGCGCTCCTCGGGTTGGGCGATGGCGGGCACCGCCTGCAGCACGACCGTGCCGCGGCCGGCCACTCGGACCTTCTGCTGCGGCAGGTGTCGACGGTCGCCCTCGTCGATGCCCGCCGTGTCGATCACCGTGTTCCAGGCCTCGCCGTACTCCTCGGCGGGCAGCACGAACTCCAGGGCGTCGTCGTGCGCGTTGAACAGCAGTAGGAACGAGTCGTCCACGATCTGCTGGCCGCGTTCGTCGGTGCCGCGGATGCCGCGCCCGTTCAAGAACACGGCGATGGACCGGCCAAAGTTCGCGTCCCAGTCCGTGTCCGTCATGACATCGCCGGACGGGGTCATCCACACGATGTCCGGCAGCGGCTCGCCCTGCCCGCGCGCCACCGGCCGGCCGTCGAAGAAGCGCCGCCGCCGGAACGTGGGGTGATACCGGCGAAGCCGCGCGACGGACGCGGTGAATTCGATGAGATCCGTGTCCGCCGCAGCCCAGTCGACCCAGGTGAGCGGGGAATCCTGGCAGTAGGCGTTGTTGTTGCCCTGCTGGGTGCGCCCGAGCTCGTCTCCGTGCAAGATCATCGGCACCCCCTGGCTCAGCAGCAACGTGGCCAGGAAGTTGCGTTGTTGCCGCGCTCGCAGGGCCAGCACCGCGGGATCGTCGGTGGGGCCTTCCGCGCCGCAGTTCCAGGACCGGTTGTCGTCCGTGCCGTCCCGGCCGCCCTCGCCGTTGGCCTCGTTGTGCTTGCCGTTGTA
>JBIQMQ010000235.1:0-3927 GCA_044463185.1 Nakamurella lactea
GTGCCGGTCACGGCGGCGGGCTGTCGGATGGAGCCGCCGGTGTCGGTGCCGATCGCCAGCGGCGCCTCGAACGCGGCCAGGGCGGCCGACGACCCGCCGCCGGAGCCGCCCGGGATGCGGGTGAGGTCCCACGGATTGGAGGTGGGGCCGAACGCGGAGTTCTCCGTGGAGGACCCCATCGCGAATTCGTCCAGGTTGGTCTTGCCGAGGATGACGACACCCGCCTGCCGGAGCTTCGTCGTGATGGTGGCGTCGTAGGGCGGGATCCAGCCCTCGAGGATTTTCGAGGCGGCCGTGGTGGGCACGCCCTTCTGCACCACGATGTCCTTGAGCGCGAGCGGGACTCCGGCCAGCGGGGACGCCGGCGGCTCGCCGGCGGCGCGCCGCCGGTCCACCTCGGCGGCCTGGCCCAGTGCGCCCTGCTCGTCGACATGCAGGAAGGCGTGCACCGCGCCGTCCACCGCGGCGATGCGGTCCAGATGGGCCCGGGTCACCTCCACGGCGCTCACGGCGCCGGAAGAGATCGCCTCCGCCAGCCCGGCTGCCGACATCCGGGTCAGATCCGATGGCGATGACACCGTCCCGCTCACTGCTCCTCCCCCAGGATCTGCGGCACGCGGAACCGGCCGGCGTCGGCGGCGGGCGCCATCGCCAGCGCCTCCTCCTGGGTGAGGCCGGCGCGCACCACATCTTCGCGGAAGACGTTGACGAGTGGGACGGCATGGCTCGTCGGCTCGATGTCCTGGTCGGCGACCGCGGCGACCGTTGCCACGGAGTGCAGGATCACGTCGAGCTGCTCGGCGTATCGGTCCAGTTCCTCGTCGGTCACCTCGAGCCGTGCGAGATGCGCCAGATGCGCGACCTCGTCCCTGGTGAGCACGGGACTGCCCGCGCCGCCCTGCGACATGTCTGACACGTTTCTCCTCCGCTTCGACCGAGCTGTGACGGCGGACGGGGGCCGCCAGATGCGCACGCCGTGGCGGTGCGCCGCACCCATCCATCCTAGGGGCTGTGTTCCGCCGCCCCCGGACACCGTTCGGCGCCGCGGGGCGCGTCCGCGGACGGCCGGTTCCCGCCGACCGGCGGCGCAGCCGTCACGCGGCGCCACCGGCGGTCGCGACCGCGCGTGCCGCGTCCGGACCCTCGTCCAGCAACAGGCGGAAACCGGCCTCGTCGAGGATGGGCCGGCCCAGCGATCGGGCCTTGTCGGCCTTGGCGCCCGGGTCGGCGCCGATCACCACGAAGTCCGTGTTCTTCGAGACGGACCCGGCCGCCTTGGCCCCGCGTTCCAGCAAGGCGGCCTTCGCCTGGTCGCGGGTGAAGCCCTCCAGCGACCCCGTGACCACCACGGTCAGGCCGGCCAGGGTCTGCTCCGGCCGGTCGGAGAGGTCGTCGGCCATGCGGACGCCCGCGGCCTGCCACCGGTCCACGATGGCCCGGTGCCAGTCCACCGCGAACCAGGCGGTGATGGCCTCGGCGATCGTCGGTCCGACGCCCTCCACGTCGGCGAGCTCCTGCTCGGACGCGGCCCGGATGGCGTCCATCGAGCCGAAGCGCGCGGCCAGCGCTCGGGCCGCGGTGGGTCCGACGTGCCGGATCGACAGCGCCACCAGCACCCGCCAGAGCGGCTGGCTCTTGCGCCGCTGCAGGAAGTCCAGCAGAGTCTGCCCGTTCTTCGACAGGTCACCCTTCTTGGTCCGGAAGAAGGGGATCGCCACCAGGTCGTCCGCGGTGAGGTCGAAGATGCCGCCCTCGTCCGTGATCGCGCCGGAGGTGAGCAGGGCGGTCGCCGCCTCGTAGCCGAGCGCATCGATGTCGAAAGCGCCCCTCGAGGCCAGGTAGAACAGCCGCTCGCGCAGCTGCGCCGGGCAGGAGCGCGCGTTCGGACAGCGGATGTCGACGTCGCCCTCCTTGGCGGGTGCCAGCTCGGTTCCGCATTCCGGGCAGTGGGTGGGCATCACGAACTCGCGCAAATCCCGGCCGTCCCGCAGGTCCGCCACCGGGCCGAGAATCTCCGGGATCACGTCGCCGGCCTTGCGGATCACCACCACGTCGCCGATCAGCACGCCGCGCCGCTTCACGTCCTGCGCGTTGTGCAGGGTGGCCATGCCGACGGTGGATCCGGCGACGAGCACCGGGTCCAGCACGGCGAACGGCGTCACCCGCCCGGTGCGACCGACGTTCACCTGGATGTCCAGCAACGTGGTCTGCGCCTCTTGCGGCGGGTATTTGTAGGCGACCGCCCACCGCGGCACCCGGGAGGTTTCGCCGAGTCGGGCCTGCATCGCGAAATGGTCGACCTTCACCACCAGGCCGTCGATCTCGTGTTCCACCTCGGAGCGATGCTCCCCCCAATACCGCATGCGCTCCATGACCTCGCCGGTGGAGCCGACGACGAGGTTGTGCTCCGAGACCGGAAGTCCCCACGCCCGCATGCGCTCGTAGACGCCGGATTGCCGCTCGGCGTCCAGGCCCCGGTGCGCCCCGATCCCGTGACACAGCATGGAGAGCGCCCGGGACGCCGTGACACGCGGATCCTTCTGCCGCAGCGAGCCGGCGGCCGAGTTGCGTGGGTTGGCGAACGGCTTCTCCCCCGCGTCGACCAGCCGGCCGTTGAGGGCGGCGAACGATTCCAGCGTGAAGAAGACCTCGCCGCGGACCTCCAGGAACTCCGGGACGTCGTGCCCGCCGTCGTCCCGAAGCCGGTGCGGAACGTCGGCGATCGTTCGCACGTTCGCGGTGACGTCCTCCCCGACCTGCCCGTCACCGCGGGTCGCGGCCCGCACCAGCAGCCCGTGGTCGTAGATCAGATCCACGGCGAGCCCGTCTATCTTCACCTCGGTGAGCCAGGCGATCGGCTCGTCGGTGAAGGCCGCCACCGCAGCACTGGTGCGAGCCAGCCACGCGGCCAGCTCCTCCTCGGAGAACACGTCGTCCAGGCTGAGCAACCGCTGGGGGTGCTGCACCGGCGCGAACGTGGTGCTGGGGGCCGGTCCGACGATCTGGCTCGGCGACTCGGGCGTGACCAGCTCGGGATGAGCGGCTTCGATCGCCAGCAGTTCGTGGAACAGGGTGTCGAACTCCGCGTCGGAAATGGTGGGCGCATCCAGCTCGTAGTAGCGGCGACGCGCGTCGGTGATGAGCCGGGCGAGCTCGGCGTGCCGCTCGGCGGGCACGCCGGCGGAGCCGTCCGGATCGGGCGCGGTGCTGGTATTTGTCACGGCCACCAGCCTAGTGAGGGACTGAGACAGCGCCGGCGGATGCCGAGATCGCACAGCACGCGAGTAAACGGACACGCAGCAGGGAATATCACCTCCCAGGGCGCGCCGGGCCGGCCGGAGCCTGCGGGATGTGGAGGACACGATGTCAGAGCGGGCGGTGGTGCCGACGGATGTCAGCGGCACGGTGGGCGGTTTCGACAGGTTCGCGGATATGGCCTCGCGGGTGGCCAGCCGCGCGTGGTTCTTCGCGTTCTGCGTCCTATTGGTGGTGATCTGGGCGCCGTCGATTCTGATCCTCAAGGACGTGGACACCTGGCAGTTGATCATCAATACGGTGACGACGATCGTGACGTTCCTGATGGTGGCGCTTCTGCAGAACAGTCAGACACGCGCCGACCTGGCGGTTCAACACAAGTTGAACGCCATCGCCGACGGGCTTGCCGACCTGATGACGGCCTCGGCACGCGGCGATCTCCGGGATTCACTGGAGCGGGATGTGCGGGAGTTGCGCGCGGCGGTGGGACTGGAAGCGCGGGAGAGCACGAGCAACAACGAGACCGAGGAGTGCCTCGACGACACCGACGGGAATCCGACCGCGATGGGCTCGGACGGGAAGCCCACGAAGAGCGTCTCCGGTGCGGTGCTCTAGGGGGCCGGCCTAGCGATCAACAAGACGGTGCTTTCGACGTCCGGGGCACCGCGCAGC
>JBIQMQ010000236.1:0-3915 GCA_044463185.1 Nakamurella lactea
AAGGGCCTGGAGGAGCAGGTCCGGATGGAGTTCGAGAACGTCTTCATGTTCTACCTGCCGCGCATCTGCGAGCATTGCCTCAACCCGTCCTGCGTGGCGTCCTGCCCCTCCGGCGCGATGTACAAGCGCGAGGAGGACGGCATCGTGCTGGTCGACCAGGACAAGTGCCGCGGCTGGCGGTTCTGCGTCTCGGGCTGCCCCTACAAGAAGGTGTACTTCAACCACCGCACCGGCAAGGCCGAGAAGTGCACATTCTGCTTCCCGCGCATCGAGTCCGGGCAGCCCACCATCTGCGCGGAGACCTGCGTGGGCCGGCTGCGCTACCTGGGGCTGTTCCTCTACGACGCCGACAAGGTGCTCGACGCGGCGGCGACGCCGGACGTCAAGGACCTCTACCAGGCACAGCTCGACGTCTTCCTGGATCCGCACGACCCGGAGGTGGAGGCTGCCGCGTTGCGTGACGGAATCCCCTACGACTGGATCCAGGCCGCCAAGCGCTCCCCCGTGTACGACCTCGCGGTGAAGCACAAGGTGGCGCTGCCGCTGCACCCGGAGTACCGCACGCTCCCCATGGTCTGGTACGTGCCGCCGCTGTCCCCGGTGGCCGACATCGTGCACGCGCAGGGCTACGACCACTCCGACCCCGACCGGGTGTTCGCCACCATCGATGCGCTGCGCATCCCCATCGACTACCTGGCGAACCTGTTCACCGCCGGCGACACCGACCTCATCCGGGCGGTGCTGCGCAAGCTCACCGCGATCCGGTCCATCCAGCGCTCGAAGCAGCTCGGGCTGCCCGTCGACGAGAACCTCGCCGAATCGGTCGGCTCCACCCCGGAGGACCTGGAAGACCTCTACCGGCTGCTGGCCATCGGCAAGTACGCCGACCGGTATGTGATCCCACCGGCGCACGCCGAGGAGGCCGGCCGACTGATGGGCCAACACGAGCAGCTCTTCTGCTCGCTCGACTACGAGGGCGGCCCGGGCATGGGCGGCGGCGGGCCCGCCGGTCCGCATGGCATCTCGTCGTTCCAGCCGACCGGAGCGGCGGGTGCCGCCTCCACCTTCCGGGCCGACGACGGCCACGATCACTTCAACCTTGTCGGAGCGGACGCCGGCGCCGTGGACGGGCACGGCCACACCCACTCGCACGGCAACGACCCGGAATCGGCCATCCCGTTCTGGCGGCGCAAGAAGGCCGGCGGCCTGGCCGCGGAGGGCGGATCGGCATGACGGCGAGCGCACGAGCCGAGGACGGCGTCATACCCGACGGCACGCGCGACGGTGAGACGGCGGCGCTACTGGTGGACAACGCCGACCCGACGCTCAAGCTGGTGTCGGTGCTGATGCAGTACCCGACGATGGCGCTGTTCGACGGGCTGCCGCTGATATCCGAGCTGATCACGCACACCCCGCGCAAGGTCCGCGAGCACCTGACTACCTTCGTGCAGTGGCTCGGCTACACGGAACCGGACGACGTCGCCCGGCACTACGTGACGACCTTCGACCTCCGCAAGCGGTGCGCGCTGTACCTCACGTACTACCGGTACGGCGACACCCGCAACCGGGGCATGGCGCTCATCGAATTCAAGAACGCGTACCGCACAGCAGGTTTCACGCCGGACGAGTACGAACTGCCGGACTATCTGCCGATGGTGCTGGACTTCGCGGCGCTGTGCGAACGCGGTCAGCGGCTGTTGCACGGGCACCGGTCCGACCTCGAGTTGCTACGGCGCGCGCTGGAGGAGGCGAACTCGCCCTACAGCGAGCTGATGGCCGCCGTGCTCGCTGCGTTGCCGCCGCTGGGGCGGCGCGAGATCCAGCAGGTTCTGACCGCGTGGCAGTCCGGGCCGCCGACCGAAGAGGTCGGCCTCGAACCGTTCGCACCACCGGAGTATCTCAGCGGCTACGGCAAACCCGCCACCTCGTCGATGCAGGCGTTCTCACCCGGCAGGAGTTCGAATCATGCGTGACGCAACCACCTGGCAGATCTTGATCTGGGTCGTGCTGCCGTACGCCGCGCTGGCCATCTTCGTCATCGGCCACATCTGGCGGTGGCGGTACGACCAATTCGGCTGGACCTCCCGCTCCACCCAGCTGCAGGAGCAACGCGCGCTGAAGTGGGGGGCGCCGCTGTTCCACTACGCCACGTTCGCCGCGATCGGCGGGCACGTGCTCGGCATCCTGATTCCCGCCTCGTGGGTCGAGGCCATCGGCATCCCGGATCACGTGTACCACTGGTTCGCCGCCATCGCCGGCAACATCGCCGCGGTGCTGGTGATCGCCGGCGTGGTGATCCTGGCTGCCCGGCGACTGCTGGTGCACCGGGTGCGGGCGTCGACGACCGGCGTCGACTACCTCGCGTTGGTGCTGCTGCTCGTGATCATCCTGACCGGCATCCTGCCCACCGTCGTCAACCTGTTCGACGCCTACGACTACCGGTCGACGGTCTCGCCGTGGTTCCGCGGGCTGTTCGCGCTGAACCCCGACGTGGCGGCGGTGGCCAGCGCGCCGTTCATCTACCAGCTGCACGCCGCGTCCGCCTGGCTGATCTGGGCGGTGTGGCCGTTCACCCGGCTCGTGCACGCCTGGAGCTACCCACTGTGGTACCTGTGGCGGCCCTTCGTGGTGTTCCGCAGCCGCAAGGCCAAGGCCCCGTCCGAACCGGGCACCGGCGGGCGGAAGTGGCGTCGCATCGGCGTGCCGTACTAAAACCGGGCGGTGTCTACCACGCAGGGTCTCTCCGACCGCGTCCGTGAGGGTGTGCGCACGCTCAACCCTGGCTACTTCGCGCTCGTCATGGCGACCGGCATCATGTCCGTCGGCGTCGCCAACCACCACCTCAGCACGGTCTCCGGACTGCTGCTGGTGGCGGCGTTCGTGGCGTACGCGATCCTCGTCGTCCTCAATGTGTGGCGGCTGGTAGCGCACCGCCGGCGCATGCTCGCCGACCTGCGCAACCCGCAGATCGCGTTCGGCTACTTCACGTTCGTGGCCGGCACCGACGTGGTGGGTACCGCGCTGGTCAGTCGGGAGATGTACACCCCGGCGCTGGTGTTGCTGGCGGTCGGCGCGTGCGCCTGGCTGGTGTTGGGCTACGTGGTGCCGTGGTCGGCGGTGCTGGGCAAGGGCCGCTCCGGCCCGATCCTGGAATCGGCGAACGGCACCTGGTTCATCTGGGTGGTCGCCAGCCAGTCGGTCGCCGTGCTCGCGGCGGCGCTGGAACCGCCCCTGCATTCGATCCGGCGCGAGCTCGCGATCCTGGCGGTGCTGTCGTGGGCGGTCGGGGTCTTCTTGTACGCGGCCGCCGGTGTCTTCGTGGCGGCGCGGATGATGATCTACCGGCTCACGCCGCAGGACCTCAATCCGCCCTACTTCGTGGCCATGGGCGCCACCGCCATCACGGTGGTGGCGGGGGCCCGGATCGTGGAGATGGCCGACGCGCCGATGGTCGACGCGACCCGTGGCCTGGCGGCGGGCATCTCGGTGGTGTTCTGGGCGTTCGGCACCTGGCTGGTTCCGGCGCTGATCGCCGCCGGCATCTGGCGGCACATCGTGCACCGCATCCCGCTCACCTACACGGCGCCGCTGTGGAGCGTGATCTTCCCGTTGGGCATGTACGGCGTCGGATCGCACTATCTGGGGCAGGCGGACAACCTGCCGCTGGTGACGATGATCGGCGACATCGAGATCTGGATCGCCGTGGCCGCCTGGGCACTCACGTTCGCAGGCATGCTCATCCATCTCACCCGCACGGTGCTGCTCGGCCCCCGGCCGGCGCCCGACCGGCAGGCTGTGGCGTGATGCACAAGCTCGACGGCCGCCCAGAGGTTTTTTCACGAACATTCCTTGTATAAAATGGTGATGTGCGGGCGCCGCTGGCACCCCCGTCTCGTCGGCGCCCGCACTCCTATC
>JBIQMQ010000237.1:0-3910 GCA_044463185.1 Nakamurella lactea
CACCCAGGCCTCGACGCCGCCCTGCGGGTCGTCCTGGTGCTCCTGCAGCACCACGTTCTCCAGGTCACCGAGCGAGTCGGCGTCCATGTGGAACTGCTTCAGCAGCGCGGTCAGGCCCGGGTTCGCGGCGACGAAGTCCTTGCTGGCGATCGTGTGGATTTCGTCCGGTGCACCCATGGCGCCCTTCGGATCCTCGAGATCCTTGATGGGGAAGGCGCTGTAGGCCCAGTGCGGACGCCACAGCGTGACGACGATCGGCTCCTTGTTGTCGATCGCGGTCTTCAGCTCGGCCAGCATCGCGGCGGTCGACGACAGCTTCAGCGTCCAGTCGTCCAGGCCGTAGGCCGGCATCATGTCTTCCTTGGTGACGCGGGACAGCCCGGCGCCCGGGTCGATACCCGTGATGGTGTGGTCGACCTCGTCGCCGATCGCCTTCAGGTCCTCCAACGAGTCGATGTCCATGTAGTCCGGAACGGCGATCGTCAGCGGCGCCTCGTCGTACCACACGCCCAAGTCCTCGACCTGGTCCTGGTACTGCGCCCAGTAGTCCTTGTGCGTGTTCGGCAGCCAGGTGTCGAAGAAGATGTCGTACTCGCCGCTCGCGACGCCGTCGAAGATCGGTGCGACATCCAGCGTGGGCAGCTCCACGGTGTAGCCGTTCTGCTCCAGCAGGTACTTGAACAGGTTCGAGACGGCCACGTCCTCGTCCCAGCCGGAGGCGATCGGGATCGTCAGATTCTTCTTCGTGTCGCTGCTGAGATCGGCTGCGGCGCCGTCGGTCTCGGCATCAGACGTCTCAGCGTCACTGGACTCCGCGTCGCTGGTCTCGGGGTCGCTGGATTCGGTGCTGCTGTCGGCGGTTTCGCCGGCCTGGCTGCTCTGCGTCTCGGAGGAGGTGGTGGCGTCGCCGGAGTCGGTGGAGGATCCGCACGCGGCGAGGACGGTGGCGGCCATGGCCATGATGGCGGTGGCGGCGAAGAGTCGGGTTCGTTTCATGGATGTCAACCTCAGAATGTCGTTTCGTATGGGCTACGTCATGTATGGATAGTCAGCGCGCGTAACGCGCGGTCGGGGAGCTCATCACCTCGCCTTCAGGGCTGCTTTGCCGGCTTTGGCGACGGCGGACCGGTCGCCCAGCGCGGCGGTTAAACGGTCGAGGTAGATCGCCAGGATGACGACGGCGACGCCGCCTTCGAATCCGACGCCCACGTTGAGACGCGAGATGCCTTCCAGCACAGGGACTCCCAGGCCGCCGGCGCCGACCATGGAGCCGATCACCACCATGGACAGCGACAGCATGATCACCTGGTTCACGCCGGCCATGATGGTGGGCATGGCCAGCGGGATCTGGATGCGCGTGAGGATGTTGAACGGCTTGGTTCCGAACGCGTGGCCTGCCTCGACCATCTCGCTGTCGACCTGGCGGATGCCGAGCTCCGTCAGTCGGACGCCCGGCGGCATCGCGAAGATGATCGTCGCGATGATGCCCGCGGTGGTGCCCGCGGAGAAGAAGAAGATCGCCGGGATCAGGTAGACGAACGCGGGCAGCGTCTGCATGAAGTCCAGGACCGGCCGGATGACCTTCGACGCGGCCTCGCTGCGGGCGGCCAATACGCCCAACGGCACCGCGAAGATCATGGCGACGACGCCGGCGATGATCACCAACGCCAACGTGTCCATGGCCAGCGACCACATGCTCTCGCCGTGGAACCGCATCCCGACGATGATGGTCATCCCGATCAGCGTGAACAGCGCGAACTGCCAGCCGCGCAGCAGGAATCCGATCGCGGCGAGGATCAGGACCATCACCAGGGCGGGCACCGTGTTGAGCGCGGACGCCAACGCCGAGTCTAGGTTCTTCAGGAGGGTCTTGAGGAACCCGAGCAGGCCCGGCAGGTAGTCCTGGATCCAGTCGACGATTGCGTTGAAGAAGCCGCCGATGTTGATGCGCGGGATGGTGTCCGCGCCGAGCACGTCGGAGGTGGCGAGAAGGCTCATGCTCCCACCGCCAGGTGCGGGACGTCGCCGCTCTGCTGCTGCCCGCCGCCGGGTTCGGTGTGGCGCGGGGGCTGCGATGACGGATCGTCGTGGCCGTTCGAGGTCGCGGCGAGCGCGTTCAGCAGCGTGACGGTGGCGATGACGCCCAGCAGTCGCCCGCTGTCGCTGACGACGGGCAGCGGAATGTCCTTCTCGGCGGCGTCCTGGAACAGGTCTGCCACGGTGACATCCGGTGTGACGGTGGGGAAGTCGGTGCGCACGATGCCGTGCAGGGTGTCCTTCCCGGCGCGGACCGCCGCCGCGATGTCGCCTTCCAGCACGACGCCCTGCAGGGTGCGGTCGCGGCCGACCACGAAGAGCTCGTCCAGTTGGTGTTCGCGCATCAGGCGGTGCGCCGCGCGCGGGCCCTGTTCGGCGCCGAGGATCGCGGCGGGCTTTTCCATCACCGACTCGGCGGTGAGCACCCGGGAGCGGTCGACGTCCGCGACGAACTTCGCGACGTAGTCGTTGGCGGGATCGTTGAGAATTTGCTCGGCGGAACCGATCTGGACGATTCTGCCGTCGCGCATCATGGCGATCCGGTCGCCCATCCGCATCGCCTCGTTGAGGTCGTGAGTGATGAACAGGATCGTCTTGTCCAGCTTCGCCTGCAGCTCGATGAGCTGATCCTGCATCTCGCGGCGGATCAGCGGGTCCAGGGCCGAGAACGCCTCGTCCATCAGCAGGATGTCGGTCTCGGCGGCGAGCGCGCGGGCCAGGCCGACGCGCTGCCGCATCCCACCCGAGAGCTGCCCGGGCAGCGAATCCTCCCAGCCGTCCAGCCCCACCAGCGCCAGCGCCTCGCGGGCCTTGGCCTCACGGTCGGTCTTGTTCACGCCCTTGACCCTGAGCCCGTAGGCCGCGTTCTCGCCGACGGTGCGGTGGGGGAACAGCGCGAAATGCTGGAACACCATGCTGATCCGGGTACTGCGCACCTGGCGCAGGGCGGCGGGGCTGAGCGTGGTGATGTCGTCGCCGTACACCAGCATCTCGCCGGCGGTGGGCTCCAGCAGGCCGTTGACGGTGCGGATCAAGGTGGACTTGCCGGAGCCGGACAGGCCCATGACGACGAATATCTCGCCCGGCTCGACGGAGAAGCTGGCGTCGATCACAGCGGCGGTGACGCCTTCGCCGCGCAATTCCTCGCGCGTCGCGCCGTTCCTCAATCGCGCGACGGCCCGTTCGGCACCGCGACCGAATACCTTGTAGATATTCCTTGCTTCTATTGCTGGCACAACACTCCCGGTATCGATCGCCCTCGTGATGGGCACTCGCGTTTCGTAACAAATCTCCCGCGTTCAGGTAAACCAGCGGTCAACCTTACCGGGCGAATGGGGGAGTATTCAAAGTGCGCGCGGCAGACGATCTTGACGGCGTCGCGACGAGCCTACGAGAGTGCTTGGTGCGCAGCGGGTCTCAGGGCGGGTAACGATTAGATAACAGTCTCCGGTGCCGGAGCGACACGCGGCGTAGGAATGCGAATTGTGCTGCCCCGTAAAGGATTATCGCGGCTGCGGCGTCATTCTCGTTGCCGCAGGCCGAATCTCACTTCATGATCACAAGAAGGCCGAGAAATGCTGCGCGCCGGGACTTTTCGAGTCGATGCGCGTGGCGGCTAGCAGACGCTTTCCAGAAGGCCCGTGTCGACGTCGTAGATGAATCCGCCCACCGCCACCGAATCGGGGATCAGCGGGTGCGAGGTGACGCGGCGGACGTCCTCGGCAAGTGCGGCCCGCTGATCGGCGATCATGCCGAGCGTCATCCAGGTGGAGTCCTGCCCGGTGGAGGCGGTGAGCTGCTCGCGCATCTGCGCCTCCGTGGACGAGCCCATCGCGCAGCGGGTGTGCTCCACGATCAGCACGCGGTTCACGTT
>JBIQMQ010000238.1:0-3887 GCA_044463185.1 Nakamurella lactea
TCACCTCCGACCTGCTGGACCGCTGCCGCAACCCGTTCCACCAGGTGATCAAGGATGCCGGCATCCCCGTGTCCGCGATCGACCACGTGGTGCTGGTCGGCGGTTCGACCCGGATGCCGGCCGTCACCGATCTGGTCAAGGAACTGACCGGCGGTCGCGAGCCGAACAAGGGCGTCAACCCGGACGAGGTCGTCGCCGTGGGTGCCGCGCTGCAGGCCGGTGTGCTCAAGGGTGAGGTGAAGGACGTCCTGCTGCTCGACGTGACCCCGCTGTCGCTGGGCATCGAGACCAAGGGCGGCGTGATGACGAAGCTCATCGAGCGGAACACCACGATCCCGACCAAGCGCTCGGAGATCTTCACGACCGCCGAGGACAACCAGCCGTCGGTGCAGATCCAGGTGTTCCAGGGCGAGCGCGACATCGCCGCCTACAACAAGAAGCTCGGCATGTTCGAGCTCACCGGCCTGCCGCCCGCGCCGCGCAACGTGCCGCAGATCGAGGTCACCTTCGACATCGACGCGAACGGCATCGTGCACGTCTCCGCGAAGGATCTCGGCACCGGCAAGGAACAGTCGATGACGATCACCGGCGGCAGCGCGCTGCCGAAGGACGAGATCGACCGCATGATGCGCGAGGCCGAGGAGCACGCGGAGGAGGACAAGGCCCGCCGCGAGGAGGCCGAGGTCCGCAACCAGGCCGAGGCGCTGGTGTTCCAGACCGAGAAGTTCCTGAAGGACAACGACGAGAAGCTGCCGGACGAGCCGAAGGAGCGTGTGAAGGCCTCGATCACGAAGGTGAACGAGGCGCTCAAGGGCACCGACATCGGCGCCGTCAAGACCGCGGTCGAGGAGCTGGCCAACGAGTCGCAGCAGCTCGGCACGGCGCTGTACGCCAACGCGCAGGCCGAGAGCGGTGCCGCAGGCGCCGACGGGTTCACCGCCGCGGGCAGCGCCGGCATGGGCGGCGACGGGGCCGAATCCGCCGGGTCGGCCGACGAAGACATCGTGGACGCAGAGATCGTGGAGGACGAGCCGAAGTGACGAAGTTCGGGCAGGGCGACGGCCGCGGCGGCCCGCGGACCGGCGCCTTTTCAGGACGGTCGAACACGGGGCAGCCCGCTGATCAGGATCGGGAGGAGCGCATCTCGGTGAAGGACAACCGACGCATCGACCCGAAGACCGGGCAGGTGCGGCAGTCGGCCGGGGGCGGCGCAGCTGGGCCGGTCCCGGCGGACGGGACCGCCGCCGCAGGCGAGGGCGGCGTCATGCCCGAGGGTTCCACCGGGAACGCGCCGACCTCCGACGAGCTCGCCGCTGCGCGCCAGGAGGCGGCCGAGCGCACCGCCGATCTGCAGCGCATCACGGCCGAATACGCGAACTACCGGAAGCGCTCCGACCGCGACAAGCAGGCGGCGGCGACGGCCGGCAAGGCTGCCGTGATGAACGAACTGCTCGCCGTGTTGGACGATCTGGACCGGGCGGAGGAGCACGGCGACCTGACCGGCGGATTCAAGACGGTGGCCGACAAGCTCACCGGAATCCTGGAGCGGCTGGGTCTGAAGCACTACGGCGCGCCGGGCGACGAGTTCGATCCGATGATCCACGACGCGGTGCAGTTCGCCACGTCCGCGGAGGTGGACCACCCGACCGTGACCACCGTGCTGCGGCTCGGCTACCTGTTCGAGGAGCGGGTGCTGCGGCCGGCCGTCGTCGTGGTGACCGGGCCGGAGCACGAGAGCGACGGCGCGGGTGATTCCGGCGCCGATGACGCCGGAGCCGGCGATTCGGGTGCTGGTGACGCGGGTGCCCCGGGTGCTGGCGATGCCGGTACCGGCGCTGGTGCGGGGTCCGGCGCTGGTGCGGGATCCGGCGGGTCGGGCGATGGTGAGGCGCCGAGCGGCGATCAGGGTGCCGCCGAAGCGGCCGCGGCCGACGGCGATGCCACCGCGGAGTAACGGGCGAGACGACGGGAAGGAGGTACTCAGGTGAGCGAACGGGACTACTTCGAGAAGGACTACTACTCCGAGCTGGGCGTGACGAAGAATGCCACGACGGCGGAGATCAAGAAGGCCTACCGCACGCTCGCCCGCGACCTCCATCCCGACAAGAATCCCGGCAACAAGCAGGCCGAGGAGAAGTTCAAGGCGGTATCCGAGGCGTACGACGTGCTGTCCGACAGCGCCCGCCGCAAGGAATACGACAACGCCCGCGACATGATGTCGTCCGGCGCATTCCGCGGATTCCCCGGCGGGGGTGCGCATCGCGGCGGCGCGAGCGCGTTCGACCTCTCCGACCTGCTGCGCGGCGCCAGCGGCGGGGGATCGTCCGACGGCGGGCTGGGTGACCTGTTCGGCAACCTGTTCGGCCGCCGGGGCACCTCGCGTGCCGGCCGCGGACGGCGGGGCGCCGATATCGAGACCCAGGCGACGCTGCCGTTCCGCGACGCCGTGCTGGGCACCACGATCTCGCTGCGGCTGACGGAGCAGACCACCTGCCCGACGTGCCACGGCAGCGGGGCGGCCCCGGGCACCTCGCCCCGGCATTGCACGGTGTGCGGCGGGACGGGCCTGATTACGCGCAACGAGGGATCGTTCGCGTTCTCCGAGCCGTGCGCCGCGTGCCACGGCACCGGGACCGTGATCGACACGCCGTGTCCCACCTGTCACGGCTCGCGCACCGTCGTGGCACCGCGGACCGTGAACGCCCGGATCCCGGCGGGTGTTTCTGACGGACAACGCATCCGGCTGGCCGGCAAGGGCGAGCCCGGCGTCGGTGTCGGCAGTGCGGGCGACCTGTTCGTGGTGGTGCGCGTGAAGAAGGACCCGATCTTCGGGCGGTCCGGCGACAACCTCACCGTGACGGTGCCCGTGTCGTTCACCGAGGCGGCACTGGGCACCACGATCACGGTGCCCACCCTCGACACCCCGGTGTCGCTGAAGATCGCGCCGGGCACGTCGTCGGGACGCAAACTTCGCGTCAAGGGCAAGGGCGTGCGCCGGCCCAACGGGCAGACCGGCGACCTCATCGTGACGGTGGAGGTCGCCGTGCCGAGCAAGCTCTCGCCCGCGGCGCGCGAGGCCTTGGAGGCGTTCGCGGCCACGCAGACGGCAGACCCCCGGCCGGAGATCACCGCTGCGGTCGCCGGCGCCCGGCCCCGCTCCACCGCCGGGTCGGGTGCCGGGTCCGGTGCCGCCGGGTCGAGTGCTGCTGGCTCGGGCGCGGCCGGGCGGAAGGGGTCGACATGACCGCCGAGCGCAGAAGGTACGAGCCGCCGCAGGACCGGCCGATCCACCAGGTGAGATCCGACGGGCGGATCGTGGGCGAGATCCGTGTGGACACGCCGGTTTTCGTGATCTCGGTGGCCGCGGACCTGGCCGGTATGCACGCGCAGACGTTGCGCTCGTACGACCGGGAGGGCCTGGTGTCCCCGCGGCGCACCTCGGGCGGCGGACGGCGGTACTCGCCCCGCGACATCGAGCGGTTGCAACAGGTGCAGCAGCTTTCGCAGGACGAGGGCGTGAACCGGGCCGGCATCCGCCGGATCATGGAGCTGGAAGACCAGGTCGAGGCGTTGCGGGCCGAGCTGGAGCAGATGGCGGCCGAGCTGGAAGCCACCCGGTCGGCGCTGGCCGCGGGGCTGCGTCAAGCCGGTGCCGCCGGGTCGGCCACCGTGCCGGCCCCATTACGGCGCGGCGCAGCCGCATCCGGCGGCGCCGGCCGTGCGGTTCCCGGCGACGCCGTGGTGCCCTGGCGCTCCCGCACCACGGCGATCGTCACCTGGCAGCCACGCCGATAGCCGGCGTGCGGCGCCGCGGCGGAACCCCCGACGCACTGGCACACTCGACACCATGCCGGAGCTCCCGGAGGTCGCGGCGCTGGCCGCCTTCC
>JBIQMQ010000239.1:0-2216 GCA_044463185.1 Nakamurella lactea
GCCCCGCCGATCACCGACCCGGATTCCACCCCGGAGTCGAGTCGGATGCCCGGGCCGCTGGGCGGCGCGAACCGCGTGACGGTGCCCGGCGCGGGCAGGAAGCCGCGGCCCGGGTCCTCGCCGTTGATGCGGAACTCGATGGAATGGCCACGGGAGCCGAGATCCTCGCTGAAGCGCAGCTTCTCGCCGGCGGCGATGCGGAACTGCTCGCGCACCAGGTCCACGCCGCTGGTCTCCTCGGACACGGGGTGCTCCACCTGCAGCCGGGTGTTCACCTCGAGGAACGAGATCAGCCTGTCCTGGCCCACCAGGAACTCCACCGTTCCGGCGCCGTAGTAGCCGGCCGCCCGGCAGATCGCCTTCGCCGCCTCGTGGATGGTGCGGCGCTGCTCGTCGCTCAGGAACGGCGCGGGTGCCTCCTCGACCAGCTTCTGGTAGCGGCGTTGCAGCGAGCAGTCCCGGGTGCCGATCACGACCACGTTGCCGTGCATGTCTCCCAGGACCTGCGCCTCCACGTGTCGCGGCTTGTCCAGGTACCGCTCCACGAAGCACTCGCCGCGGCCGAACGCCGTCACCGATTCGCGCACCGCCGACTCGTACAGCTCGGGGATCTCCTCGAGGGTCCGCGCCACCTTCATGCCGCGCCCGCCGCCGCCGAACGCGGCCTTGATCGCGATGGGCAGACCGAACTCGCGGGCGAACGCAACCACCTCGTCGGCGCCACCGACCGGGTTCGGCGTGCCCGGAACCAGCGGCGCGCCGACCTGCATCGCCAGCTTCCGTGCCGTCACCTTGTCGCCCAGATCCCGGATCGCCTGGGGGCTCGGCCCGATCCAGGTCAGCCCAGCCTCGATCACGGCCTGTGCGAAATCGGCGTTCTCGGACAGGAAACCGTAGCCCGGGTGCACCGCGTCGGCGCCGGAGCGTGCCGCGACGTCCAGGATCTTGCCGACATCCAGGTAGGAGTCCTTCGGCGTCGCACCCCCCAGGGCGTAGGCCTCGTCGGCGATGCGCACGTGCGGCGCGTCCGCGTCCGGCTCGGCGTAGACCGCCACCGATCGCAGACCCGCGTCGCGGGCCGCGCGGGCCACCCGGACGGCGATCTCCCCGCGGTTGGCGATCAGTACCGTGTGCATTTCTTCTCTCTTCCACTCCGGTGCCGGCGTGCCGGCCGTTCCCGTCCGGCGCGTCACGGCGTGCGCGGCCGATTCCACAGATCCGTCACCCGCACGCCCACGTCGGCCAGCAGCCGGCGGACCAAAGGGAGGCTCAGTCCCACCACGCAGGACGGGTCGCCGTCGATCGACTCGACGAACCAGCCGCCCAACCCGTCGATGGTGAACGCACCGGCCACCTCGAGCGGCTCACCGGTCGCCGCGTAGGCCTCCAGCTCGGCGCGACTCGGCCGCCCCATGGTCACCATCGTGCTGATGTGCCCGGACGCCCGTGCGGCGATGCGCCCGGCCTCGACGCGCAGTACCGCGTGCCCGGTGATCAGTTCCCCCGTGCGCCCCATCTGCAGCGCCCAGCGGCGCAGCATTTCGTCGCGGGTGTGCGGCTTGCCCTGTAGTTCGCCGTCCAACAGGAGCATCGAGTCGCCGGAGATCACCAGGCTGTTGGTCATCACCTCATCGCCGGCGTGCTCGCGGACCACGGCTTCGCCCTTGGCCTCCGCGATCGCCTGGATCACGGCGCCCGGGGGTTCGCCGGCGTGGGTGGCGCGGACGGCGTCCTCGTCGATGCCGGACACCAGGACGACGGGCTCGATGCCGGCACCGCGCAGCACGGCGAGCCGGCCGGCGGACGCGGAGGCCAGCACCACGGCCGGGGCGCTCATCGATCGAGCCCCGACGACCACCAGGCGTGCGGACCGGGCCGCGTGACGCTCCGCGCCGGCCCGGTCGTCCAGGCCGAGCGGGGCGGGGGCGGCGTCATTCCTGCTTCGGCAGCTCGCGCCGCCACGGCGGCGAGGACCGCGACCACCACCGCGGCGTCCTCGTCGCGACGGGCACCGCCCGCTCCGCCGTCGCTCGCGGTGACATCGGCTCGCTCCGGCTGCGCTCCCCGCGATGCTGCGACGAACGCATCCCCAATGCCGGTGGCATTCTCGTCGCGACGCATCGCGCCCGCTCCGCCGTCGCTCGCGGTGCCATCGGCTCGCTCCGGCTGCGCTCCCCGGTGCCCTGCGACGGACGCGTTCGCAGAGACAAGGTCCT
>JBIQMQ010000239.1:2316-3886 GCA_044463185.1 Nakamurella lactea
TCCGGCTGCGCTCCCCGGTGCCCTGCGACGGACGCGTTCGCAGAGACAAGGTCCTTCTCGTCGCGACGGGCACCGCCCGCTTCGCCGTCGCTCGCGGTGACATCGGCTCGCTCCGGCTGCGCTCCCCGGTGCCCTGCGACGGACGCGTTCCCAGAGACAAGGTCCTTCTCGTCGCGACGGGCACCGCCCGCTCCGCCGTCGCTCGCGGTGACATCGGCTCGCTCCGGCTGCGCTCCCCGCGATGCTGCGACGAACGCATCCCCAATGCCGGTGGCATTCTCGTCGCGACGCATCGCGCCCGCTCCGCCGTCGCTCGCGGTGCCATCGGCTCGCTCCGGCTGCGCTCCCCGGTGCCCTGCGACGGACGCGTTCGCAGAGACAAGGTCCTCCTCGTCGCGACGGGCACCGCCCGCTCCGCCGTCGCTCGCGGTCACAGCGGGATGTTCCCGTGCTTCTTGGGCGGTAGCGATTCGCGCTTGTCGGCCAGTGCGCGCAGAGCCCGGATCAGCGTCACCCGCGTCTCGGACGGACGGATCACCCGATCCACATACCCGCGGTCGGCCGCGATGTACGGGTTCGCCAGCTCGTCCTCGTACTCGGTCTGCAGCCTCGCCCGCAGCGCCTCCACATCCGCGCCGCTCTCCTGCGCCGCTCGCAGCTCCTTGCGGTAGAGGATGTTCACCGCGCCCTGCGCCCCGACCACGGCGATCTGCGCCGTCGGCCAGGCCAGGTTGACGTCCGCGCCGAGGTGCTTGGACCCCATCACGTCGTAGGCCCCGCCGTACGCCTTGCGGGTGATCACGGTGAGCAGCGGCACCGTCGCCTCGGCGTAGGCGAAGATCAGCTTCGCGCCGCGCCGAATGATGCCGTTCCACTCCTGGTCGGTGCCCGGCAGGAAGCCCGGGACGTCGACGAACGTCACGACCGGGATCAGGAACGCGTCGCAGGTGCGCACGAACCGCGCTGCCTTCTCCGACGCGTCGATGTCCAACGTGCCGGCCAGATGCGTCGGCTGATTCGCGACGACGCCCACGGTGCGGCCGTCCAGCCGGCCGAAGCCGACCACCACGTTGGGCGCGAACAGCTCCTGCACCTGCAGGAACTCGCCGTCGTCCAGCACTGCCTCGATCGCCGTCGTCATGTCGTACGGCTGGTTCGCCGAATCGGGGATCAGCGTGTCCAGCGCGAGATCCGTGTCCGTGATGACGAGCTCGTCGACCGGCGGGTAGACGGGCGGCGCGGACAGGTTGTTCGACGGCAGGTAACCCAGCAGCTCGCGCACATAGTCCAGCGCGTCGTGCTCGTCGGCCGCCAGGTAGTGGGCGTTGCCGGAGCGGGTGTTGTGGGTGCGCGCGCCGCCCAGATCTTCCAGCGAGACGTCTTCCCCCGTCACTGCTCTCACCACGTCCGGCCCGGTGATGAACATCTGCGACGTCTGGTCCACCATCACGACGAAGTCCGTGAGTGCGGGCGAGTAGACGTGACCGCCGGCTGCCGCGCCCATGATCACCGAGATCTGCGGCACCACCCCGGACAGGTGCACGTTGCGGCGGAAGATCTCCGCGTACAG
>JBIQMQ010000240.1:0-3885 GCA_044463185.1 Nakamurella lactea
CCGCCGGCGCGCACCACCGCGACAACGCCCACCGGCACGACCAGGGCGCCCGGCAGCACCGCCAGCACCAGCGAGACGCCCGCGCCCACCTCCGGTGGCATACAGCTGTAGCGCATCAGGCACCCGCCCGCGCCGATCCGCCGCCGACGGCCGCGCTGCTGCCATACTGCTGCCTGTGACAGCACGCACGCGCCGGCCGGCGACACCGCCTGCCGCCGCCCTATCGACGGTGCTGATCGCAGCAGCCTTGGCCTTGCTCGCCGGCTGCACCTCGCCGGCCGGAGGCGCCGGGCAGTCGACCAGCGCCGGCGGGCCGGCGGCCGTGGCGTCATCCACGTCCGCCCCCTCGGCGCCGAGTCGCACCTCGGCCAGCAGCGGCGCACCCGCGGAGGGGACGTCTTCCTCGCAGCCCCAGGCCCGTACCACCACGGCATCCGCGGCGGCGCTCCCCGGCGGCGCAGGAGACCTGGCCGGGCTGGCGGCATCCGGCGACCTCACCGACGACGGCCGCATCGACCTGCACGGTCGCTTGGGCCCGGAGGAATCGGCCGATCAGCCGGACGCCGACGACCTGTGCGCCTTCCTGTTCGGAGCGCCCGACGAAATCGGCGAGATCACCCGGCTGTCCAGCGACCTCACCCTCGACCCGATCAGCGGCCGGCACCCGGCAGCAGGAACGGAGGTGGACACACCCGGCAGCACTGCGGCCGGCCCGAGCGGCACTCACGACGCCACCGTCATCGCCTGCGTCTACCAGGCCGACGACCAACCGGTCCTGGCGCTGCAGGTCGGCGACGGACCGCCCGTCGACCCCGGCCTGCCCGGCCGGCCCATCATCGTCAACGCGGGCGGGCTGCACGCGGTGCTGAGCTACCGACCCGACCACATCGGACCCACCATCGACCGGGCGACGGCCCGGGCGTGGCTCACCGAAGCCCTGGCCCGCGTCGCCCCCGTAGACGCCGGATGAAGCACACGTAGACTCGTCCGGTGAGCCTTGTCGACCGGGTGCGGGAAATCTTGCCGCCGAAGTATCGCGAATTCGCGAAGTTCCTGGTCGTGGGCGGCACCGCCTGGATCGTGGACACCGCACTGTTCACGGTGCTGACGCACACGATCCTCACCGAGAAGGTGCTGACCTGCAAGGTCATCTCCATGCTGGTCGCAACGGTGCTGTCGTACATCCTGAACCGGGAGTGGTCGTTCGACGGCCGCGGCGGTCGGCAGATGCCGCACGAGGCGCTGCTGTTCTTCCTGTTCAACGGCATCGGTTTCGCCATCAACCTGGCGCCGCTGGCCACCAGCCACTATCTGCTGGGCATAGACGGGAAGATCGCCGACTGGATCTCGGCGAACATCGTCGGCACCCTGTTGGGCACGCTGTTCCGCTACTGGTCCTACCGCCGCTGGGTGTTCCCGCTCGAACTGAACCAGCAACCGGCTACCGCGCGACCGGCCGAACCGAGCCGGTGATCTCCGCGGAGCCGAGCCCTTCCGCCAGCTTGTCCGCCGGGTCCCGCTCCGACTCCGCATTCCGGCCGGCCACCAGGAACACCGCGAACACCGGCGGGCGCGCTCGGCGCAGTTCCAACCGGCCACCGTCGGCCTCGATGAACGCGCGGGCCAAACCGAGCCCGATCCCCGTCGAGTCGGCCGTCGAGACGCCGCGGTCGAAGATGTGGCCGACCAGGCCGTCCGGCACGCCGCGACCCTCGTCGGACACCTCGACGACCACCATGGACGGCCCAGGGCGCACGGAAATCCGCACCACGCCCGCGCCGTGCGAGAGCGCGTTGTCCACCAGGACGCCGATCGCCTCGCGCAGCCGCACCCCGGTGGCGTGCACCGTCGTCCGCTTCGGGCAGCGGATCAGCAGGGTGCGACCGGCCGCGACGAACGCCGACTCCCATTCGGCCCGGACCTCCTCCAGCTCCTCGGCGAGCAGCAGCTCCGTGGCGCCGGCGGCTCGCCGGGATCGGGCGTTGGCCAGCAGGTCGTCCACCACGGTGACCAGCCGATCGGTCTGATCCAGCGCGGCCTGCACCTCGTCGACGACGCTCGGATCCGGGTACGTGGACAGTTCCTCCAGGCGCAATCGCAGCCCGGTGAGGCGGGTGCGGAGCTGGTGGGAGATGTCGCCCGCCAGGTCGCGTTCCCGGCGGATCAACGCGGCAATGTCGGTGGCCGACGAGTCCAGCACCTCGGCGACCCGGTCCAGTTCGGCGATGTCGTAACGGCGCGAGGAGGTACGGAAGTCACCGGCGCCCAGCCGGGCAGCCCGCCGGGCGACGTCCGTCATGGGAGTGGTCAACCGGTTCACGGTGATGATCGCGATCACGCTGCCGACCACCAGGGACAGCAGCACCGCCAGCCCCACCAGACCCAGCGCCTCGTACTGTTCGGTGCGCACCGACTCGGCGTGCACCGACAACCGCAATTCGCCGCCCGGGATGGTGAGCTTCTCGGTGATGGCGGCGCCCTCGACGGGGTCGCCCACGGCCTGCACGGGGTGGCCGGTCATCTTGATCAGCAGCCGCCCGCCGGGCGGCACCAGCACCTCCAACCCCTTGAGGCTCGGATCCTCCCCGTCCGCGGCCTGCGTGGTCAGCGACGTCGCGATCGCCTCGAGGCGGCCACTGAGCTTCTGGTGCGTCAGGTCGGCCACCCGCTGCCAGGACACCACCGCCAGCGGCACGCCCAGAGTGAACACCGTCGCGGCGATCACCAACAGGATCGAAGTGAGGATGCGGCGGCGCACAGGTCATCGGCCTTGTCGTAGCGGGATCTAGCCGGCGTCGAAACGGAAGCCCACGCCCCGCACCGTGGCGATGCGCCGGTCCAGGTCGGTGGAGTCGCCGGCCAGCTTGCGGCGCAGCCACGACATGTGCATATCGAGTGTCTTGGAGGTCTTCATCCCCGGGTCGTTCCACACCTCGGCCAGGATCTCCTCGCGGGTGACGACCTGGCCGGCGCGGCTCATCAGCACGCGCAGCAGCTCGAACTCCTTGTTCGCCAGCGAGATCTCCTCGCCGTCCACCGACACCCGGCGCGCACCGGTCTCCATGCGCACCCCGCCGATGTCGATGACCTCGGGCGCGCGCCGCCGCAGCAACGCCCGTACCCGGGCAAGCAGCTCCGCCAGACGGAACGGCTTGCCGACGTAGTCGTCGGCGCCGGCGTCCAGCCCGACCACGAAATCCACCTCGTCGGTGCGCGCGGTCAGCATCAACACCGGCACGTCTCGGCCCGAGGCGCGGATGCGACGGCACACCTCCAACCCGTCGATATGCGGCAGCCCGAGGTCGAGGATCACCAGCCCGATGTCGGTGGACAGCGCCGTCGAGACGGCCGTCGCCCCGTCCGGCGCCGAGAGCACGGTGTACCCCTCACGTTCCAACGCGCGCGAGAGCGGGTCGGAGATCGCGGGGTCGTCTTCGGCAAGGAGTACGGTCACCACCCGTACTACTGTACTTTTCGTGCCCGGGATTGCACGGTCTTGGGCCGTCCGGGCACGTCGGCCGTCCTTCGGTGGCTATCAGTGGGCCGCTCCTCGCCTCCGCAACGGCCGACGCTAGTGCGCGTCCTCCCAGGCCTTGTACGACTCGTGCACCACCCGCATGGCGTCGTCCACCTCGTCGGTCACGTGCAGCAGTGCCATGTCCCCCGGCGAGATGTTGCCGCTCGCCAGCACCGAGCCGCGGATCCAGTCGACCAGCCCGCCCCAGTACGCCGACCCGAACAGCACCACCGGGAACTTCGTCACCTTCTTGGTCTGCACCAGCGTCAGCGCCTCCGTCAACTCGTCCAGGGTGCCGAAACCGCCGGGCAGACAGATCAGCGCCTGCGAGTACTTGACGAACATCATCTTGCGGGCGAAGAAGTAGC
>JBIQMQ010000241.1:0-3881 GCA_044463185.1 Nakamurella lactea
ACTACGTGTACCCGCACGATCTGCCGGAAGGCATTGCGGCGCAACAGTATCCGCCCGACGAGCTCGTCGGCGTCGACTACTACGAACCCACGTCGCGCGGGGCGGAGCGATCCGTCGCGGAGCGGTTGCCGAAACTTCGCCGCGCGACCCGGGGCGAATAGCGGCGTGGCCTGCCCGCGCCGTGTCACACCAGCCAGACCGCCGCATCGGCGGGTAGCACCCCGTCGTCCGTCAGCGGTGTGGAGGCGATGACGATCTCGCCCGGGGGTAGCGGCACCTCGTGTCCGGACATGTTGATCATCACCGTGACGGAGCCGTTGCGGAATGCGACCACGCGTCCGCCGGGGTGGGTGAGCCACTCCAGCGTGCCCTCACCCAGCGCGTAGTTCCGGCGCAGCGCCAGCGCGTCCCGGTACATCGACAGTGTCGAATCCGGGTCGCCGGCCTGCAGATCTCGGGCGAGCGGCGCGAACGACTCGGGTTGCGGCAGCCAGGATGCGCCGTTCGGCGAGAAACCCAGCGCGGGCGCGCCGGCCTGCCACGGGATCGGCACGCGGCATCCGTCCCGGCCGCGTCGCGCATGCCGCGACTGCTCCCACGTCGGGTCCTGACGCACCTCGTCGGCCAGCGTGGTGTGTTCGGGCAGCCCGAGCTCCTCGCCCTGGTAGAGGTAGGCCGACCCGGGCAGGCCCAGCATGAACAGCGTCATGGCGCGGCCGCGTGCCAGGCCGAGGGCGGCGTCCGGCTGGGTGTCCCCGATGCCGATACCGCCCTGCTCCTTGAGCGTGACGCCGTCCGGTAGGCCGAACCGGCTCGGGTGCCGGACCACGTCGTGGTTGGACAGCACCCAGGTGCTCGGTGCGCCCACTCGGTTGTTGATCTGCAGCGAGCGGGTGACGACGTCCTGCAGGATGGGCCCGTACCAGGGGGTTTCCAGGAACGTGAAGTTGAACGCCTGGTGCATCTCGTCGGGGCGCACGTAGTGGGCCAGGCGCGTCAGCGGCTGCACCCACGCCTCGGCGACCAGGATCCGCGCGGGGGAGTACTCGTCCAGCACGGCGCGCCAGGCCCGGTAGATCTCGTGCACCCCGTTCTGATCCCACATCGGGCCCATGACGCCATCGGCCGGTGCCTCCTCGGCCCCGGCGCCGTCCAGGTACTTGCGGGCGTCCTTGGCGGTCGGCGCCGAGAACGCCATCACGCCCAGCGTCGGGTCGATCAGGTAGTCGGGCATGCCCTCCGCCTTGACCAGCCCGTGCGCCACGTCCACCCGGAATCCGTCGACGCCGCGATCCAGCCAGAAGCGCAGCACCGACTCGAACTCGGCGTGCACCTCCGGGTTGTGCCAGTCGAAGTCCGGCTGGCCGGCGTTGAACAGGTGCAGGTACCACTGTCCCGGCGTGCCGTCCGGATGGACGGTGCGGGTCCACGCGGGACCGCCGAACACGGACAGCCAGTTGTTCGGGGCCCGGTTGCCATCGGGTCCGAGGCCGTCGCGGAAGATGTAGCGGGCGCGCTCGGGCGATCCGGGCGCCGCGCGCAGCGCCTCCTGAAACCAGACGTGCTGGTCCGACGAGTGGTTGGGGACCAGGTCCACGATCAGCTTGAGCCCCAGCTCGTGCGCCCGGGCGAGCAGCGCGTCGAAGTCGGCCAGCGTACCGAACAGCGGGTCGATGTCGCGGTAGTCGGCGACGTCGTAGCCGCCGTCGGCCTGCGGGGAGCGGTAGAACGGCGAGATCCAGACCGCGTCCACGCCGAGGTCGCTCAGCGCGTCCAGGCGTGCGGTGATGCCGGGCAGGTCGCCGATGCCGTCGCCGTCCGAGTCCGCGAACGAGCGCGGGTAGATCTGGTAGACCACGGCGTGGCGCCACCAGTCGGTCTCCGGTACCGAGTGATCGGAGGGCTGTGCGGAGGAGTGGACTGCGGGCATAGTGGCCAACGCTCCTGGCGGCTAGGGTGACGAGTCTCGTTGGACGGCAACAGCTCCTGACTCTAGTGACCGGTGTGGGCGTATTTTGTGCGCATGGTCGCTTGGCGTGTGCTGCGCGAACCGACGGTGCCGATCCTGCTCGCCGCGTCCGTCGTGCACGTCGTACGCCGTGATGTGTTCGATCTCCTCCTGTTCTCCGGAACGGCCGTGCTGAATCTCCTCGATTCACAGCGGCGAGACGCTGCCCCAGCCGGGGTCGCCAGGGTCGGCCGGCCGCGTGCGTGGCTGGTCGTGGCGGGTATGACGCTGTTCTCGGCGGTGGTCGCTCTGGCCGCGCCTTCCTCCCTGGGGGCGCGGCTGGTGCTGGTCGCGATCGGCCTAGCCGCGCTCGCCCTGGTGCTGGTCCGGCCCCAGCGATTGACAGACAATCGCCAGGAGGCCTCGGCGGCGTGGGGCTGGCCGTTGTGGGCGGTGATCGGCGTCGCGGCCTGCCTGTGGGAGTTGACATCGTTTATCGCGCAGCAGGTTTGGCCGCTGGAGGAGGACTCGCACCCCGCCGTGAGCGACCTGGTCGGGCCGCTGCTGCAGAGCTGGCTCGGGCGCGCCGTGTTCCTGCTGCTGTGGGCCGCCGCCGGGTGGTGGCTGCTGCGGCAGCTCGTCGGCGGTGGCGGGGCCGGCGTCGCGCGGGCTCGCCAGCGCGACGGCGTCGAGCAGGAGGCCGCGCGCAGCGACCCGGTAGGGGAGGGCGGCGAGCGAAGCGAGCCCAGGTGGCGTCAGGCCGGTTCTCCGCCGAGCGCTGGCCGGTCCGGCGGACACGAGGCGAGCCGATGAGGGCCGTCACCATCGCGATCTACCTGGCGTGCGCGCTCGCGCTCGCCGTTACCGAGCTGCTGGCGCGGCGTACACGACTCCGCGTTCCGACGCTCGCCGCGCTGTTCCGCTGGATTTTGCGCCGTCGCAGCGCCCAGATCGGCGTCGTGATGGCCTGGTGGTGGATCGGCTGGCACTTCCTCGGCTCGGCCTAGCGGGCCCGCGCCGACCCGTCAGCGGGCCGACATCCCCTCGGCGATCAGCGAGGCCACGGTGCGGTGCGGCAGGCCGTCGAGCTGGGTGAGCTGCGTGATGCAGGAGAAGCCGTCCATGGCGACCGCCACCGGCCGGCCGGCCGAGGCTGCGGCAGCGCCGTCCAGCGCCTCGTGCAGTTTCGGCAGCCAGTAGTCCCGGGCGATCTTCTCGCCGACCGGCGCCGTCTTGGCGGCGAAGCCGTAGGAGCCGGCCAGGCCGCAGCAGCCGGCGTCCAGCGTGGTCGGCCGGTAGCCGAGACGCTTGAGCACCAGCTCGTCGGAGGCGGTGCCGACCGAGGCCCGGCCCTGGCAGTGCGGGTGCACGATCACGGCGCCGCGGTCCGGGACGTCGTCAATTCCCCCCGAACCGATCCGGGCGCCGCGAGGGGCGACCGCGCCGGTCGCCAGCAGATGCTCGGACAGCGACCGGGCCAGCCCGGCCAGCCGGTCGGCGCGCGGATCGTCGGCCAAGAGGTTGGGCAGTTCGTCGCGGAACGAGGACAGGCAGCTCGGCTCCGGCACCACCACAGGGATGCCGCGGGAGGTGAACGGGTCCAGGATGTCCAGCACGTTCGACAGGGATTTGCGGGCGAGGTGCAGCATGCCCGGGTCGTAGAGGGTGCGTCCGCAGCAGGCCCACTGTGGCGGCACGTGCACGGTCTCGCCGGCGGCGGCCAGGGCGGCGGCGATGTCGTAGCCGAGCTGCGGGTCGAACGCGTTGGTGAACGAGTCCGGCCACAGCACCACCGTCGCGGTCTCCGGCTGGTTCAACGCCCGGGCGGTCTCGGAACGCCGGAACGGCACCGGCGCGAAGGCGGGCGCCGGCCGGGAGGTGGTGACACCGGCCGCCTTGCGCAGCGCGGTGCCGATCAGCGGCATGTTCAGCA
>JBIQMQ010000242.1:0-3850 GCA_044463185.1 Nakamurella lactea
TCGTCACCACGTTCGTGCTGCTGTTCCTGTTCACGGGCAGCGTCGTCCAACCGTTACGCGCGCTGGTGGTGAACGGGCTGTCGCTGGCCGCCGCGGTGGGGATCGTGACGTGGATCTTCCAGGACGGTCACCTGATCGGGATCTTCGGCGCGACCGCGCGACCCATGGATGCATCGATGACGGTGCTGCTGCTGTGCATCACGTTCGGGCTGTCCATGGACTACGAGGTGTTCCTGTCCAGCCGCATCACCGAGATGTACCACGACGGCGAGCCGCTGCCGGACGCCGTCACCGACGGCACGGCGCGCACCGGCCGCATCGTCACCAGCGCCGCAGCCCTGCTGGCCGTCTCCTTCTTCGCGTTCGCCACCTCGTCCGTGTCGATGCTGCAGCTCTTCGGCTTCGGTGCCGGCATGGCGGTGCTGATCGACGCCACGCTGATCCGCGGCATCCTGGTGCCGGCCGCCATGAGACTCCTTGGCCGCAGCAACTTCTGGGCGCCGCGGCCGCTGCGCCGCGTGTATGAGAAGGTCGGCCTGTCGGACTAAGAAGCGCGTGCTGCGGCGTCATACCCGCCGTGCATGACGCCGCAGCAGACTCGGCCGGCACGGGACGTCAGTGCACCGACCGCGCCGCGGCCCCGGCCGGCACCGGCGGGGCGGACCTCGTGGCGGAGCGGCGCGAGGACTCGCACACGGCGGCGAGCACCACCAAGGCGCCCCACAGGAAGCCGGCCCCGGCCACGTGCGCCCCGGACGCCGCCGCGTACACCGCGTAGTTCTCCCCGGCCACCACGATCCACACGCCGAACCCGATCTGGACGAACACCACCATCGCCGGGATCATGCCGAGCGGCCGCGGGCCGTGCCCTTTCGCCGCCAGTACCGCCAGGACCACCGCCACCACGGCCACGGTGTAGGCCAGCATGCGATGCGTCACCTGCAGCGCGGCCAGTCCCCCGCCCTCGGCGAAACCGCCGTTGCACAACGGCCAGTCGCGCCCGCAGGCCATCGCGGCGCCGTTGGCCATCACCGCGGTGCCCAGCGAGACGGTGGCCAGCCCGACCACCGCGCCGATCCGGGCCCACCACAGGAACGGGACGCTGAGCGGGCCGACCGGCCGCGGCGAGCCGTCCGCGCCGACCGGGCGCCACGCTGCCGCCGCGGTGATGGCGTTCACCGCGAGGAACGTCATGCCCAGCATGAAGTGGTACGAGACCATCTCGCCGGCCAGGTCGAATTCGATGGCCGCCCAGCCCAGCACCGCCTGCAGCGGCAGTAGCGTGAGCGCGATGCACGCGGGCAACAGGATGTCGCGCCGCGCCCGGGCCCTCCGCCAGGCGGCCGCCCCGACCGCCCCCACCAGCAGCGTCACCCATGCGACCACGACCCGGTGCGAGTACTCGATCACGGATTCGGTGTTCGGGAGGGGCAGCGCGCTCGGCGTGCACAGCGGCCAGTCCGGGCAGCCGAGGCCGGATTCGGTGACCCGCACGATCCCGCCGACGATCACCAGCAGCCAGACGGAGCCCACCGTGACGGCGGTGAGCAGCCGGAGCCTGCGGATACTGCCTGGCCTGGGGTTCATGGGCAGCCCTTCGAAGCAACGCGTCTTTACTGACGAATTCCGCAATGTTGTCATATCGGCCGCCGTGCGGGCTAGACCCAGGGACGGGGTGGTGGCGATCGTCACGCCCGTGCGGCCGTATTGTGAAGAGGTCATCTCACGAGAACGTCGTCAAAGCTATTCGCGCTGGTAGGAGCGGTGTTGAACGCGGCACAAGACAGGGCCGGCGCGGGCTGGGTACTCGCCCTCACCGCTGCAGCGGCGTTCGGCGTCGCCGGGAGTTTCGCGACACCCCTGATCCACCTCGGCTGGTCGGCGGGCGCCGTCGTTTCGGCCCGGGTGACCATCGCCTTCCTGGTCTTGCTGCTACCGGCCCTCCGCGCGCTGCGCGGACGCTGGCATCTGCTGGTCCACAACGCCGGGCTCATCGTCGGCTACGGGCTGGTGGCGGTCGCGGCGTGCCAGCTCTTCTACTTCCAGGCGCTCGCCACGCTGGACGTCGGCGTCGCGCTGCTCTTGGAGTACCTCGGCATCATCATGGTGGTGGCGTGGCTGTGGGTGCGGCACGGGCAGCGGCCGCGCGCGCTGACAATCGGCGGATCGGTGCTGTCCATCGCGGGGCTCGTCCTGGTGCTGAACCTCCTCGGCGGCGGGGTCCGGGTCGACGCGGTCGGCGTGCTGTGGGGGCTCGCGGCGGCGGTGGGGTTGGCGACGCACTTCGTGCTGTCGGCGCGGCCCGCCCAGGGATTGCCGCCGCTAGCCCTGGCCGCCGGCGGCCTGGCCGTCGGCGCGGCGGTGCTGTGGGCCGCGGGCCTCGCGAGAGTGATGCCGCTGCACGCGGTCTGGTCGAACGTCACGTTGGCGTCGTGGTCGGTGCCGTGGTGGGTGCCGATCCTGGGCGTGTCCGTGATCTCGGCGGCCATCGCGTATGTCGCGGCCATCGGCGCGTCCCGGGTGCTGGGCTCGAAGCTGGCTTCGTTCGCCGGGCTGGCCGAGGTACTGTTCGCGATCGTCTTCGCCTGGCTGCTGCTGGGTCAGCTGCCGGGGCTGATCCAACTCGTCGGCGGCGTCCTGATCGTCGGCGGCGTCCTTCTGGTGCGCGCCGACGAGACGCACGGGCCCACCGATATCGCGGACCGCTCCGCCTCGCCGCGTGTTACCCACGCCGGCGAATAGACCCCACCCGATAACACGCGCCCAACGGACAGTCGCCGCGTGTTACCCACGCCGGCGAATAGCCCGGGCTGAGTAACACGCGCGCAGGGCTAGAAGGCGTAGCGGCCGGCGCGGCGCGCGAGGCGCTGCGATTCCGGTTTCGTCGCGAGGACCGCGATCTCTTGGGCCAGCACCGCGCCCATCCGCCGGGAGAACGCCGCCGACTCGTCCGCCGCGTCGTCGTGCTCGGGCACCAGCCGGTCCACGATCCCGATCCGGCGCATGTCCACGGCCCGGATGCCCTGCGCGGCCGCCATCTCCGCCGCGAACGACGGGTCGCCGCCGTGCACGATCGCGGACGCGCCCTCCGGCGGCAGCGGCGACAGCCAGGCGTGCCGGGCGGCGATCACCCGGTCCGCGGGCAGCAGCGCCATCGCCCCACCACCGGACCCCTCGCCGAGCAGCACACACACGGTCGGCGCCGCCAGCGCCACGAGATCGGCGAGGCAGCGGGCGATCTCGCCGGCCAGGCCGCCCTCCTCGGCCTCCTTCGACAGCGCCGCGCCGGGCGTGTCGATGACGGACACCAGCGGCAGGTCGAGTTCGTCCGCCAGTCGCATGCCGCGCCGCGCCACCCGCAGCGCCTCCGGGCCGAGCGGCCCGTTCTTGCCCTGCCAGGCCCGGTCCTGGCCGAGCAGCACGCAGGGCATGCCGGAGAACCGGGCGAGGACCAGCATCAGGCCCGGCTGCGCCTCGCCCTGCCCGGTGCCGTTGAGGGGCACCACGTCGGTCGCGGCGAACCGCAACAGCTCGCGCACGCCGGGACGGTCCGGCCGCCGGGTCCGGGCGATCGACTCCCACGCCGTCTCCTCGGGCTGCACCTCTTCGGCAGCCGCGTCGATCGGCGGTACCCCGCGCCGCGGGGCGGTGAGCACTGTGAGCGCCCGCGAGGCGATGTCGGCGAGCTTGCGGGGCGGCAGCACCGCGTCGACCAGGCCGTGTTCCAGCAGGTTCTCGGCCTGCTGGACGCCCGCCGGGAACGGCTCACCGTACAGCGCCTGGTAGACCTTGGGCCCGAGGAACCCGATCAGCGCCCCCGGCTCGCCCACCGTGACGTGCCCGAGGGAGC
>JBIQMQ010000243.1:0-3838 GCA_044463185.1 Nakamurella lactea
GCGCCCAGCACATAGCCCTCGGGCCCGGCCGGGCCATCGACCACGTAGGTCAGCTCGGGTTCCAAGCGCAGGTACGGACCGACGAATACCTCGCCCAGCAGCTCCGGGTAGAGGTACCGGGCGGAGGCGTCCGACCCGGAATCGCCGGTGCGTACGCAAATGTCGTAGAGCCTCGCGGTATCGGCGGGAGTAGCCAGGCGGATGCGCCGGTAGGTGTCCGACGCGGAAGAAGAAGCGGGCACTTCGCGAGCCATCACCGTAGAAGCCTCATCGCGAGGTGCGGCGTCGACCAATGATCACCGTGGTCGGATCGGACAAGCGACCGCCACCGACCTCAAGCACTTCCAGCCCCACGATGCCCGCGCGGCCGCAAGCGGCCCGGTCGCGGTCGAGCTCCTCCTGGGCCGTGCTGCCCTTCACCGCCGCGAACAGTCCGCCCTCCCGCAGCAGCGGAGCGGCCCAACCGGCCAGCTTTGCCAACGGCGCCACGGCCCGCGCGGTCACCGCGTCCGCTCCGCCGACCCGGCCGATGGCGTCTTCGGCTCGCGCCCGGATCACTCGGCAGCGGTCAGCCAGGCCGAGCTCGGCGACCGCCTCCTCGAGGAAGGTGGTCCTGCGCAACAGCGATTCGACGAGGTCCACCGCCAGATCCGGTCGCGCTATCGCCATCGGAATCCCGGGCAGCCCTGCGCCGCTTCCGATATCGACGACTCTGGACCCGCGGGGGATCACGTCTGCGGCCACGGCGCAGTTCAGCACGTGCCGACTCCAGAGACGCCCTGCTTCTCGGGGTCCGAGCAGGCCCCGCACCGTCCCGGGCCCAGCGAGAAGCTGCACGTACCGGCGCGCGATCGGCAACGCCTCGCCGAAGATGGCAGATGCGCCGGGCGGCTCCTGCTCGACCGCGTGCAGAACGTCGTCGTCCGTCGGCAGCCCCGTTGCGTCACCGAGCGTCACGGCGTGATCCACCAGGATGCCGGAAGCGTCATGTCAGTCGGCAGGGCTCACGACCACGCGGCGGCGCGGTTCCTCGCCCTCACTGGCGGAGGTGGCTCCGGGCACCGCCGCCACGGCGTCGTGCACGACCTTGCGCTCGAACGGGTTCATGGCACCCAGACGAACCGGGCGACCGGTCTCCACGACCTGCTCGGCCGTCTCCCGGCCGAGGGCCATCAGTTCCTCGCGCCGGCGAGCCCGGAAGCCGGCGATGTCCAGCATCAGCCGCGAGCGGGTACCGGTCTCCATGCCCGCTGCCAATCGGGTCAGCTCCTGGAGAGCCGAGAGCACCTCGCCGTCCTCGCCGACCAGCTTGTTGACGTCACCCTCACCGACGATCGACACCACCGCGCGTTCGCCCTCCACGTCGAGGTCGATATCGCCGTCGTAGTCGAGGATGTCGAGCAGCCGCTCGAGATAGTCGCCCGCGGCGTCGCCCTCGGCCACCAGGTCGTCGTGCAGGTCACGGCCTGCGGGCGACGCGCCCTCCTCCGGCGGCAGTCCAGGTGCGGCAGGCGCGTCGTCGAGGGTCGTTTCGTCCACGGCCGCGTTCTCCGTCATAGTCGTTCCTTCTCTCGTGGTGCCGCCCGCAGGCGGAAGACTGTGAGCGCTCGGGTACGCGCTGCGCTGGGGTCCGTCAGCGCTTCTTCTTCTTCGACTTCGCACGCGACTTGGGCGACACTCCGCCGCTCGGTCGCGCCGAGGTGCTGCTGCCCCCGCTCTTGCCACCGCCCGCCGAGGCGGGCGCTGCGCCGTTCTTCGCGGATCCGCTCGTGGCCGCGCCATCGCCCGCGCTGGCCGGCCCGCCATTGTTCCCGGCGGCCTTCACTGCGGCATCGCTCCGCGCCTTCGCTGCCCGGGCCCGCTTCGCCTCGTCCACGCGGCCGACGGGCGCCGGGGTCGACGCCGGTTTACTGGTCGGCCGGCTCGTCGGCGTGATCCGGCCGGGCACGTCGCGGACCGGCTTCGCCCCGGGCTTCGGCTTGGTGAACGAGGTGGACTCCTTCTCCGCCTCGACCACCGTGGCCTCGCGGGCCAGCTTCTTGTCCTGCAGCCGATGCGCAATCGCAAGCTGCCCGAACGTCCAGAAGTTGTTGGCCAGCCAGTAGAACAGCAGCGCCAGCGGGTAGAACGCGCCGATGAACAGCACGCCCAGCGGGAAGACCCACAGCATCAGCTTCTGCATGATGGCCATCTGGCCACCGGTCTGGGCCGTGCCCAGCGTCGTCTGGCGAGCGATCGACTTCCGTGACGACAGATGCGTGGCGACCGCGGCCAGGATCATCAGCGGGATGCCGACCCAGAGCATCGTCTCGCGGTTCGAGCTCAGCTCCGCCAGCTCCGCCTCGGTCATCGTGAGGTGCGCGGACAGCGACGCACCACCGAACAGCAGCGCGTCGTGGAACGACTGCACGTCCGAGACGGGGAAGAAGTAGTTGTTGATCGGAGCGTCGGAGACCTTGATCGCCTCCGGCCCCCCGCTGTAGGACATGATGAAGTTCCGCAGCACGTGGAACAGGCCGATGAAGGCTGGCGCCTGCAGCAACGCCGGCAGGCACGAAGCCAGCGGGCTGACGCCGGCCTCCTTGTTCAGCTTCATCATCTCTTCGGTGAGACGCTGCCGGTCGTCCTTGTACTTCTCCCGGATGCGCTTCATCTCCGGCTGGATCTTCTGCATCTTGAGCGACGCGTCCATCTGCTTCATGAACGGCTTGAACATGATCATGCGCAGGGTGAAGACCAGGAACATCACCGACAGCACCCAGGCCCACGGGTTCGCGTAGGGGTTCTCGGCACCCAGCAGTCCGAACAGGTATCCGAAGACCTTGTGCCAGACCCACATGATCCCGGACACCGGGTAGTAGATGAAGTCGAGCGACCAGAAACTGAACGTCACGCCGCGGCTCTCCCCGCACTCGGTGCGCCGCCCGCCGGCCGCGCAGATTCGTCGGCGCCGCTCAGCGCAGCACCGGAGGTGTGTGACCGACGGTGGGCGGAGATGACGCCGTTCTCGTCGGTGGTCGGGTCGCCGGCAGGGTCCGCCGCCTCATCCGGTTCGGGCGCGGGCGCGTCCCGGCGCCACCGGCCCCGCTCCGGGGTGTGGTCGACGCCGCCGCTGCTCCAGGGGTTGCACCGCAGCAGCCGCCAGATGGTGAGGAGGGTGCCCTTCAGTGCGCCGTGGGTGCGCAGTGACCGCACCGCGTACTCCGAGCAGGTCGGGTAGTACCGGCACGTCGCCGGGGTGTACGGGGTGATGAACTTCTGGTAGAAGCGGATCGGCCCGATGAGCAGCCAGGCAACGGGGCTGGTCCGCCGCCGCGTCGACGAGAGCTGCTCACTCACCGCCGCCTCCTTCCTTTCGCGCATGCCCCTGCGCGCGCCGTAGCGCGCGGCCGAGATCGGCGCTCAGTGTCGCTCCGGTCGCGTCGGCCGCCGCGGGCAGAGCGCGCACCACCAGCGCGGTTCCCGCAGGCATCTCCGGCAATCGCCCGGCGACGATGGCCCGCAACCTCCGCACCACCCGGTGCCGGACGACGGAGTTCCCGACCTTCTTCGACACCACGAAGCCGGCGCGGGGCGGGAGGTCTCCCGCATCCCGCGCCAGGTGCACGACGAGCGTCGCGGCCGTCCCGCGGCGGCCGGACCGCGTCACCCGCTGAAATTCCGCAGGCGTACGCAGTCGCGCCGCAGTCGGCAGCATGGCAAGCTCGCCGTCGCGCCGTCGGCAGTGGTCAGGCGGACAGCGCCGCGCGACCCTTGCGCCGCCGAGCGGCGAGGATCGCACGGCCCGCGCGGGTCCGCATCCGCAACCGGAAGCCGTGCACCTTGGCGCGCCTGCGGT
>JBIQMQ010000244.1:0-3823 GCA_044463185.1 Nakamurella lactea
GCTGATCGACGGCATCAACCGCGCCACCGACGTGCTGATCGGCGGCAAGGTCGCCCTGGTCGCCGGGTACGGCGACGTGGGCAAGGGCTGCGCCGAAGCGCTGCGCGGCCAGGGCGCCCGGGTGCTGGTCGCCGAGGCCGACCCGATCTGCGCGCTGCAGGCCCTGATGGACGGGTTCGAGGTCACCACCATCGATGAGTCGGTGCACCGCGCCGACATCATCGTCACCGCCACCGGCAACCTGGGCATCATCACCACCGATCATCTGCGGCGCATGAAGCACCAGGCGATCCTGGGCAACATCGGCCACTTCGACAACGAGATCGACATGGCCGGCCTGGCGCGCATCCCCGGCATCGTCAAGACCGAGATCAAGCCGCAGGTGCACGAATGGCGGTTCCCGGCAGCGAACGGCACGGCTGCGCATTCCGTCATCGTCTTGTCCGAGGGCCGGCTGCTGAACCTGGGCAACGCCACCGGACATCCGTCGTTCGTCATGTCGACGTCGTTCTCCAACCAGGTCATCGCGCAGATCGAGCTGTTCACCAAGCCGGACGAGTGGGACAACGAGGTCTACCGTCTGCCCAAGGTGCTCGACGAGAAGGTGGCCCGCATCCACGTGGAGGCGCTGGGCGGCCACCTCACCAAGCTCACCAAGGAGCAGGCCGAGTACATCGGCGTGGACGTGGAGGGGCCGTACAAGCCGGATCACTACCGCTACTAGCGGGCGGCCCGGCGCCGGGGCTGCGTCATACGTGCATGACGTAATCCTCGGGGCGGCCGGTTCGCCAGGTCACTCCAGTGCCGGGCCGGAAGGAGCGTTTCGTGGGCAGGCTGATCGTCATCGAGGGTCTGGACGGCTCCGGCAAGGCGACCCTGGCCGGGCGGCTGACGGCACGGTGGCGGAATGAGGGGCGGACCGTCGCGACCCTGGCATTCCCGCGCTACGGGGTCGACATCCACGCCGACCTGGTGCGCGATGCCCTGTACGGCCGGCTGGGCGATCTGACCGACTCCGTGTACGGATCGGCGTTGCTGTTCGCGCTGGACCGCCGCGGCGCGGCAGGCGACATCCGAAAGCTCCTGGCGAGGCACGACATCGTGCTGCTGGACCGGTACATCGCGTCGAACGCCGCCTACGGCTCGGCGCGGCTCGGCGCGCCGGACGCGCCGACCGATTTCCCCGAATGGGTTCGCGCGCTCGAGGTCGACCGGTTCGGCATCCCGGTGCCCGATCACCAGCTCCTGCTGGACACGCCGCCCGAGATCGCGGCCCGCCGGGCGCGCGGTCGTGCCGCCGGCGACGCGAGCCGGGCGTTGGACACGTTCGAGGCCGACGACGCGCTGCAGCGTCGTACCGCCGCGATGTACGCCCGCCTCGCAGACCAGTCCTACCTCTCCGATTGGACTGTGCTGGCCCCCACCGCCGACGGCGCCGTGGACCTGCCGTCCGAACTCTTCGACGCCGACGCCTGACAGTCTGCGAGAGCCAGGCTCGGTCAGTCCGGGTCTGGGGGTCTGATCCGGGCCGGGGCTCCAGGTCGGCGCCTCGGCGGCCGGCTACGCCTGCGCGAGTCGAGCGGCGTGCGCGCGCAGCGCAGGCCCCAGATTCTCGGTGCGCAGCCGGATGTCCACGTAGCTGAGCGCGATCACCGAGGCCACCCAGGGCAGCGTGATCCCGGAGACCAGCACCGTGACGGCGTCGCCCACCATCAGCGCCGCAGTATCGGAGAGCCCCGGTACCAGCGCGACGGCGATCGACGAGATCACCGTCTCGATGGCGACCGTGATGACGACGATCAGCAGGGTCACGCCCAGGAGGCGCCACCGGTGGCCGCGCGTCAGCCGCGCGGACCGGGCCAGCGCGGCGCCCGGTCCGGCGCCCTCCATCACCGCCGCCGGGCCGGCCAGTGCCCAGACGGTGAAGATCAGCAACCCCGGAACGATGAACAAGAACGTGCCGGCCACGATCGCCAGCGCGCCGAGCAGCGCGGCAACCGCGGCGGCTGGCGCGCCTCGGCGGAGCCGGCCCGTCACCTCACCCGGGCGCGGACTCCGGCTCACCGCATCGGCGCCCGCGCAGGCGGTGACCATCCCGGCGAGCAGCAGCGTCCCCGCCACCGTCAGCAGGGAACTCGCCGTGGTGGCCAGGTACATGCCGGTCGGCAGCACGCCCGCCCGCCCCGAATTCAGGCCGGTGATCAGATCGTCCACCCATGCGCCCGACGCGACCGCCTGCAGCGCCCCCGTCGACTGCAGGATCACCAGGCGCGCCGCGGACGACAGCGCGGCGATCCCGATGGCGACCGGGGCGAGCAGCGCGATGTGCCGCCACACCACGCCCAGGCCCGCGCCGAGCAGGTCGCCCACGGCGAGGGCGCGCAGCGGGACATGGCCCGGATCGGGCTGATTCCACGTGCCCAGCGGCGGCGGCATGTGCGGCATGTTCGGGTAACCCACCCCTGCATGATCCCATTCGCCGCACGGCCGAAACGCGGGATGTCCCCACCAAGCGGCACGTAATGAGACGATGGAGCACATGAGAGCCCGAATCCTGGTCGTCGACGACGATCCCGCCCTCGCCGAAATGCTCACCATCGTGCTGCGAGGGGAGGGATTCGACTCCGCCGTGGTCCGCGACGGCTCCCGGGCGCTCGACGCCTTCCGCGAGGTTCGCCCCGACCTGGTCCTGCTCGACCTCATGCTGCCGGGCCTGTCCGGCCTGGACGTGTGCAAACAGATCCGCGGCGAATCGGGCGTGCCGATCATCATGCTCACCGCGAAGACCGACACCGTGGACGTCGTGCTGGGGCTGGAGTCCGGCGCCGACGACTACGTCATGAAACCGTTCAAGCCGAAGGAGCTCACCGCCCGGGTGCGGGCCCGGCTGCGCCGCGGCGACGTGACCAGCGCCGAGCGGCTGCGGGTGGCCGACGTGGAGATCGACGTGCCCGGTCACCAGGTGACCCGCAACGGCGTACCGATCACGCTCACCCCGCTGGAGTTCGACCTGCTGGTGGCGCTGGCCCGCAAGCCGCGGCAGGTGTTCACCCGGGAGGTGCTGCTGGAGCAGGTGTGGGGCTACCGGCATGCCGCCGATACCCGTCTGGTGAACGTGCACGTGCAGCGGCTGCGCAGCAAGGTGGAGAAGGACCCGGAGCATCCCGAGGTGGTGCTCACGGTGCGCGGCGTCGGCTACCGCGCCGGGGTGGCCTGACCGACGTGAGCGCATGACGACGGAGCAGGACGAGGCGGGCGGCAGCACGCCGAGCGAGCGGCGTCATACTCGCCTGGAAAGCACGTGGCGGCGGCTGACCCACACGTCACGGTCGCTGCGGCTGCGCGTCGTCGTGATGACGGTCGTGCTGTCCACCGTGGTGATGATGCTGCTCGGCGTCGTCCTGCAATGGCAGATCCGAGACGGGCTGCTCGCGAACAAACAGTCGTCGGCGACCGCCGAGATCGAAAACGCCATGATCACCGCCCGGGCGCAGCTGGTCGGCGCCGAGACCAACCCGACGAAACTGCGCACCCAGCTCGCCCGGCTGGTCCAGGACATCGGGAACCCGGCGCGGGTCACCGACTCCGGCGGGCAGGGGTCGACCGCCGGGGTGTTCGACCCGGTGGTGACGCCGCTGCGGCCCGGCGCGGCGGCGGTATCCGCGGTCGGGCCCATCGACGACGTGCCCCTCGAAGTGCGCGAGAGCGTCGCCGACGGCAATCTGGCGCTGAAATACACCACCGTCGTCCGCAAGAACGCCGCCGGTGCCCTGACCCGGATACCGGCCCTGGTGGTGGGCGCGCCCGTCGTCGTGCAGGGCAG
>JBIQMQ010000245.1:0-2646 GCA_044463185.1 Nakamurella lactea
GGCGGCGACCAGCACGGGGCCGTTCGTCGGCGCGGCGGTGAGCGGGCGGGACACGAGGATAACGGTAGTCACCCGCGGGGCCGGCGCCGACCTGCGCGGTTTCGCCGGCCGGTGCTTGTGCTGATGGCGGCGCTTCGCGGGCGGCGGTGCTGCTACTCGTCGGAAGCCAGCAGGCGGCGTGCGGCGGCGCGGGAGATTTTGCCCGAGGCGGTGCGCGGCAGGCGCTCCGCGACGGCGTACCTTCGCGGCAGCGACGGTCCGAACAGCACGGTGCGGGCGGCGGCCCGGATCGATGCCGGCGTGGCGGTGCCGTCGATTTCCAGCGCGGCGGCGACGATCTCGCCCAGCCGCGGGTGCGGCAATCCGACGACGGCGGCCGCCGCGACCCCGGGAATCGCGGCGAGCGCCGCCTCGACGTCCTCGGCGAGCACCGTGGCGCCGCCGACCGTGATAGCGGCATCGCCGCGGCCCAGGATCACGACGCCTTCAGCCGGTGTGCCGGTGTCACGCGGATCTGGCGTGCCGGCCGATTCTGCGACGCCCGGATCCGCGGCACCCGCCGGCCGCGCCTCGTGCTCGGGATTCGTGGCGCCAGAGCTCTCCGCCGTGCGCGCCAGGTCCCCGACGGTCGCGTAACCTTCGGTGTCGATCTCGAGCGGACCGGCCGACCCGGGAGCGGGTTCTTGAGCGATCTCGGCGTAGCCGAGCGCCCGGTACGGCGACCGCACCCACAGCCGGCCGTCCTGGCCGACGCGAAGCTCCGCGCCCGGGAACGGCCGCAGGGCGGGTTCCGGCCACCGCCGGATCGCCGCGAACGACAATTCCGCCGCGCCGTAGTACTCGATCACCGAGATTCCCTGCGCGGCAGCCCGTCTCGCAACCGCGTCGGGCAGCGCCGAGCCGGCCACCACCGCCGTCCGCAACGGCCCGACGGCACCGGACCGTGCACCGGACCCGACCACGTCGGCCAGCACCGCCGGCACGCAGTGCACCGCCGTGGCGTCCTGCAGGTCGTCGGTCAGGTGCGCCCCGATACACAGCGTGTGCACGGCGGCGAACAGGTGCAATGTGGCGTGCAGCGGCCCGGTGAGCGCGACCCGGTCGCCGGGTCCCAGTCCGGCGATCTCGGCGAGCGGCCGCACCGACAACGCCCAGGAGCGTGCCGTGCGGCAGATCGCGCGCGGGCGGCCGCTGGTGCCGGACGTCGTGGCCACCAGCCACGTCCCGGGCGGCAGCGCGCCGAGCGGCGGGGCGGGCAGCGCCGGGTCGCGGACCAGCACCGCCGTGCCCGCTCGGGCGGCGGCGAACACGGCCGCCAGGGCCGCGGGCAGCGTCATGCCCGCCAGGTCCCGCACTGGGTCGGCCGCTGCTGCGTCGCGCTGCCGGTCGACCAGGCCCGCGAACTCCCGGTAGGTGATGGTGCGGCCGGCGACGGTGACGGCCGGGTCGCCGGGCGCCCCGGCGAGTTCCAGGCCGTCCCGCCGGGCCATGCCGTCAGGCGTCGCGGGAGGCGGCGACGGCCGCGCCGTCGCGGGCGGAGCGGCGCCGGGCCAGCGGGATCAGGCCAGGGTAGGCGCGATGTACCTGCTTGGCGATCAGCGCCGTGGCCACCACCTTGATGGCGTCGCCCGGGAAGTAGAGGAAGTTCGCGGTGGTCGCCGCCCACAGCGGGGTGTGCGTGGCCGCCGCCATCCACGGGATGCCGACCGCGTAGATGGCGACCATGCCGCCGACGGCGGTGACCAGGATCCCCAGCCACAGCGGGTATCGCGGCAGGATGAGCCGCGTCAGCAGGCCGACGACCAGCGCGCCGAGCAAGAAGCCCCAGGCGTACCCGGCCGACGGCTGCACGGTGAACCAGGACGGCCCGCCGCGCCCGCCCGCCAGCAGCGGCAGACCGGCGAACGTCAACGCGTCGAACACCGCGACCGCGGCCAGGCCCTTCCACGGGCCCAGGATCGCGCCGGCCAGCATCACGCCCAGCGTCTGCAGCGTGATCGGCACCGCGTTGCCGCCGATATACAGCGTGCCGGGAACTCCCAGCGCGGCGATCAGCGCGGCGAACACGGCGATTCGGGCCAGATCACGGGCGGTCACTCGGCGGCGGGCATGCGTCACAGGGGCTCCTGACTCTCGCGGGTGTCGGTGGGGCGAGAATACCGCTGTGCCTGACACCGATTCTGACCACGGCGGATTCATCCCGCAGACCGGGACGTCCCGGGCCAAACCGCGCTCTCTGCTCCGTCGGCGCGCCCTCACCGCCCCGGACGGGCTGGAATTGTCGGTGCTCGTCGCCACGCCGGGGGACGGGATCGAGCCCGCGATCGGCTTGCCGCCCGTGGTCGCGCTGCACGGGTTCGCGTCGTCCGCGGCCAGCGGCTGGGGCCGCACCGGCCACCTGGACACCCTGACCCGCGCCGGCAGGACGGTGGTCGCGCTGGACCTGCGCGGGCACGGCGAGTCGGCCAAGCCGCACGATCCCGCCGCCTACACGCTGGGCGCCGTGCTCGCCGATATCGCCGCCGTCGTAGCCGAGATCGCCCGCGCGGCAAGCGGTGTCGCCTCGTCCGCGGGTTCGCCTGGTTCCGGCGGGTCCGTAGGCGCGGGTATGACGCAGCCCGCGGCTGCCGCCGTGGACCTGATCGG
>JBIQMQ010000245.1:2746-3815 GCA_044463185.1 Nakamurella lactea
CCCGGACATCCCGACGCTGGTCGTCGCCGGGGACCGCGATCCGCTGGCGACGGGCGCCGCGCGGTTCGCCGCCGGGCTGCCGCGGGGCGAGTTCCTGTCGATCCCGGGACGGCACCATGTGAGCACCGTCCCGGCCCGCGACTACCGACATCGTTTGGTGGAATTCTTGGCCGTCCGCTGAGTCGATTCCGCCCGCGGGGGCTGTCCGTTCGGGGGCTCGGTGGTCGCTAGGCTGAACCAACGCACCTGTGGACCACCCGCAGTGCTCGCCGCGCGCCGGTGCCCGACCGGGAGGAGAAGTCCGTGACAGTGCCACAGCCACACGTGGGTCGAGCCCTGGTCGTGTCCGTGTCCGATCAATTGATGCACGGTGACGACGATGCCGGTGCGGGCGCGCTAGTGACGGAACTTCTCGTCGAGGCCGGGTTCACCGTGGACGGCACCGTCGCCGTGCCCTCGGACGAGACCCAGATTCGCAATGCCATCAACACCGCCGTGATCGGCGGGGTGGACCTGGTGGTGACGCTCGGCGGCACCGGCGTCTCCCCGCGGGACGTGACCCCGGACGTGACCGCGGACGTGATCGACCGCGACCTGCCGGGCATCGCCCAGGCGCTGCGCTGGTCGGGCATGGCCGCGGGGGTGACGGACGCGATCATCTCGCGCGGCCTGGTGGGGGTGTCCGGGTCGACGCTCATCGCCAACATCGCCGGATCCCGGGCGGCGATCCGCGACGGGCTAGCCACGCTGATCCCGCTCGCCGGGCACGTGATCACGCAGCTCGCCGACCCGGAATCGTGACCAAGGACCGCACCAAGGACGACGCCGCGGCGGACGCGAGCGCCGACGCCGGGGGCCCGGCTGCGAACCGCGCCACTGCCGGTCCCGACGCGGACAACGAAGCGCAAGCGGCCGAAACGCGCCGGGCCGAGGCGCGCCGGCGGCGCCGGCTGGACGAGGTGTTCGGCGACGTACTGCCGACGACCACCCGGGACGAGCGGGAGCCGGGCGGACGCGGCGGGTTTTCGCTGGAGCACTACCGGGCCAGCAAACCGCCGCACTGGGGCGA
>JBIQMQ010000246.1:0-3797 GCA_044463185.1 Nakamurella lactea
GGCCGTGCGGCGCCGCCCGGCCCGCTGACGGACAGCACGGGCAGCGTCAGGCAGCCGGGCAGCGCGGCTGCCACAGCGTCAGGCAGCCGGCGGATCGAGCCCGCTGAGAAGCGGGCCGCTGAGATAGCGCTGCACGGTGGCGCCGACATGCGGGATCAGTTCCGACGCGGGCAGCGACGCGATCGGCTCGATCGCCAGCACGTACCGGGACAACAGCAGCCCCATGACCTGCGAAGCGAGCAGCGATCCACGCAGCCGCCGCTCGGCCGGCGGGCAGCCCGCGGCGCGCAACAGCGGACCGACCACCCGCCCGACCAGGAACTCCTGAACCTGGACGGTCAATTCCGGATCGGCCAGGGCGGATCGGACCGCCGCCACCAAGGCGGGCTGCGCCGGCGACTCCCACGCGCCCACGATCGCCGTGACCAGGCGCGTGCCCAGCGTCTCCGCCGGACCCGGTAAAACGGCGGCCACCACCTGCCCCGGGTCGACGGGAACCTGGACGGCGGCCAGGAACAACTGCTGCTTCGACCCGAAGTAGTGGTGGATCAGCGCCGGGTCCACCCCGGCCGCGGCCGCGATCCCGCGCACCGTGGTCCGGGTGAACCCGCTCTGCGCGAAGCAATCTCGCGCGGCGTCCAGGATCCGCCCGCGGGTATCCGGGTTGCCCGCGCGGCGGCCGGAACGGCGCCCAGTGCCCACCGCGACCACGTCAGTCGGTGCGACGCCGCAGCGTGGCCGCCGCGAGTCCCAGCGCCAGCAGCACACATCCGGCGATGATGCCGACGTCGCGCCACCAGATGCCCGTCACCCCCGGCTGCGCGCCGATCTCCCGCAGCGCGTCCACCACATAGGACAACGGCATCACGTCGGACAGCAGCCGCAGCCAGGTGGCCATGTCGTCGCGCGCGACAAACAGGCCGCACAGCAACGCCTGCGGGATGACGACGACCGGGAACATCTGCACCGCCTGGAACTCGGTGCGGGCGAACGCCGACGCGACCAAGCCCATACTGACTCCGAGCCCGCCTCCGCCGATGGCGATCAGCACCGTTAGGCCCGCCGCACCCGGCGTGTCGACGCCGAGCAGCCAGTAGGCGAATGCCGCGGCGACCGCGCCCTGTACTGCCGCCGCGATCCCGAACGCGATGCCGTAGCCGAAGAGCAGGTCGGCCTTGCCGACCGGCGTCGTCATCAGGCGCTCCAAGGTGCCGGAGGTGCGTTCGCGCAGCATCGCGACGCTGGTGATGAGGAACATAACGATGAACGGGAAGAGCCCCAGCATCACGAGCAGCACGTTCGACACCGGCGGCTGCTTGGCATCGAACATGTAATAGAGCAACGTCATGAGCACGATCGGCAGCACCAGCATCATGGCGATACTGCGCGGATCGTGCGCAAGCTGATGGAGGATGTACCTGGACGCCGCGACCCTCGCCGAGTGGAACGACAAGCCCGGCGAACTGGCCGGCTTCGGCGCCATCACCGCCGACACCGCCCGAGCCCTGGCGCGCTCCGCCGACAGCATCCGCGTCATCCTCACCCGCCCCGCCGGCCCGGACCGTGCCTGCGGCACTGTGCTCGACGCGGGGCGCACCGTCTATCGTCCGCCCACAGCAACCGCCGACTACGTCATCGCTCGAGATCGCATCTGCCAATCCCCTGGCTGCCGCGCCTCGTCCGCCCGTTGCGACCTCGACCACCGTCGGCCGTTCGAAGACGACGGCGAGACGTGCCCACATAATCTGGATCTGTTGTGCCGGGCGCACCACCGATTGAAAACCTTCACCCGCTGGTGCGCCCAACCCGACCCTGACACCGGTCTGCTCACCTGGACGAGCCCACTGGGCCGTACCTACGCCGGCGAGCCGAGTCACCTGGTGCGCGAACACCACGGAGTCGGCGTCCCGGCCGATGACAACATAGCCGACGGCTCTCCGGCCGACGACCCTCCGCCGTTCTGACCGACGCGTGCGCCGTTCACCATGGCCAGGACGGATCACCGTGCGCGCGGCGACGTGGCGCGCAGACTGCGTCGCGCGGCAACCATAGAGAGCAGGCGGCCAGGCAGTCGCGCATTCGGCGCCGGATCCGTTGACGGGCCGGTGCTGTCGGATCGACTCGACGAGCTGATGAACGACCCTGAGGGCGGCGTCATACTCGGCGGTTCGGTGCCTCACACGGTGGCTCGCCGATTGACGGCGTAGCTGCCGCCGGCGGCGAGGACTGCCGCCACAGCGCCGACGAGCAGCACCGACCAGTCGCCGAGATGACCGTAGACCGCTTCGACACGGTCCCACTGCCATACCGCCACGATCACCAGGCCGGCCAGACAGAGCACCGTGGCGATGATCGACACCGTGGTCCACATCATGCCGAATGCCCGCAGGATCGTGCCGAACAGCGCGCCGGTGTACAGCGAGAGCAGCGCCACCAGGAACATCGTCACGAATGTCTGGACGACGTCGCCGTTGCCGAGCACCGTCACGTCGAACGCCCGGGCGCCAATGAACCAGTAGTTCGTCAGGCGCTCCAGGCCCAGCCCGACCACGGCGCCCACGCCCAGCACAGCCGACGTGGCCAGGAAGCCGATCGACGTGCCGAGGTAGAAGTTACGGCGGGTCGCGCCAAAGGCCAGCGCCATGCTGAAGTTGCGGTTCATCGCCAGCGCGCCGAGCGCGGCGAGGAACCCCGGCACCGAATAGATCGAGCCGGCGTTGCCGCGCATGCCCTCGTTGATGTCCGGCGGCAGCGGGAAGTCGGTGTTGATGCCGATGATGACAGCCACCACGACGGAGAGCGCGACCATGCCGCCGAGGATGAACACCGGCACGGCGAGCGCCCAGGTTCGGTTGGTCAGATAGAGCCGGAGCGTGCGACGGACGTAACCCATCACGCCACCTCCTTCTGTGCGTGCCGATGTACTGAGTCGAGATCGGCTGCGGTCGTGCCGCTGTCGGTGTCCATAGAACGAATGCCCAATGCCGCCACGAAGTCCTGCAGCCCGGCCGGCTCCACGGTGAGGTGCTGGCCGGAGCCCGCGTCGGTCTCGGCCTCATCGACTGATCCGCGCACCGTCGCCATCGCCACCGAGCCGACGCGCCGTAAGGTCAGCACGTCGCGTCCGGACACGAACGTCTGCACCTGCGGCTGCGGCCCGCGCACCACGTAGGCGCTGCGGTTCGCCGTCTCGATGTCGGTGTGGACGGCGACCGTCCCTCGATCGAGAATGACGACGTCCTCGAGGATGTCGGCCACTTCGTCGATGAGGTGTGTGGACAGCAGCACAGTGCGCGGGAAGGCCGCGAACTCCGTGACGAGCTCCTCGTAGAAGATGCCGCGGGCCGCGGCGTCCAGTCCGAGATACGGTTCGTCCAGGAAGGTGTACTCCGCACGGGAGGCGAGCGCCATGGTGACGGCCAGGGCAGTGCGCTGACCGCGGGAGAGCTTCTTCGAGGGCGTGCGCAGCGGGATCCGGAAGCGGCGGGCGAGCCTGTCGGCGACCTCCTGCGACCAGTTGCGGTAGAAGTGTGGCGTCACGCGCAGGATCTGGCCGGCGGTGAACGCGTCGTTGTAGCGCTGGTCCTCCCGGATGAAGCAGGTGCGCTCCAGGATCGCCGCGTTCTCCACGGGATTCTCGCCGTCGATGCGGACCCGACCGCCGCTGGCGAACAGGTGCCCGCAGATCAGGGACATCAACGTCGTCTTGCCGACCCCGTTGGCGCCGAGCAGCCCGTAGACCCGGCCCGCCGGAAGCTCAAGGTCGATGCCGGCGAGCACCCGTCTGGAGCCGAAAC
>JBIQMQ010000247.1:0-3729 GCA_044463185.1 Nakamurella lactea
CCATGACCGCCGCGATCGCGGAGCCGATCGCTCTCGCCCTGCTGCTGGGCGCCCTCGGATTCGCGGTGGTCCGGCCGCGCGGCATCACCGAGGCGGCGGTCGCGGTGCCGGCAGCGTTGGTGCTCGTCGCGGTGGGGATCGTGCCGCTGCCCGCGGCCGGCGCGGTGCTGGCCCGGTTCGGCCCAACCGTGGTCTTCCTCTCCGGGATTCTTCTGTTCGGGCACCTGGCTGCGAGCGCCGGGGTGTTCCGCTACCTCGGGTCGCTGGCCGCCCGCGCCGGCCGCGGACGGCCGGTGCGGCTGCTAGCCGTGGTCGTCGCCGTGGCTGCGGCGGTGACGGTGGTACTCACCCTGGACGCCACGATCGTGCTGCTGACACCGGTGATCCTCAGCGCCGCAACGGGTCTCGGCATTCCGGCTCGCCCGCACCTGTACGCCACGGTGCGGCTGGCCAACAGCGCCTCGCTGCTGCTGCCGATTTCCAACCTGACCAACCTGATCGCGTTCAGCTACGCCGGCCTCACGTTCGGCCGGTTCACGGCGCTGATGGCGCTGCCGTGGCTGTTCGTGTGCGCAGCAGAGTTCTGCGCCTTGCGCATCTACTTCCGCCGCGACCTGAACGCCGCCGCCATGAATGTCGAAAACCCCGGGTATGACGCCGTTCTCGATCTTCGCGCGCCCCGGGCGGCGCTCGCGATCTGCACCGTCACCGTCGGCGGATTCGTCGTCACGTCCATGGTGGGCGTCTCCCCCGCGTGGGCGGCGTTCGCCGGGGCCGCCGCGCTCGTCGCGCTGCAGACGCGGTCGCGCACCGTCCTGCCCCGGGAACTGCTCCGCGCGGCGAGCCTCGGCTTCTGCGCCTTCGTGCTGGCGCTCGCCGTGATCGTGGACGGCGTGCTGCGGCATGGCCTGGGCGGCGCACTTCAGCGAGTGATCCCGTCGGGCACAGGCATTCTCGCCATTCTCGGCATGGCGTTCCTGGCAGCGGCGATCGCCAACCTGGTGAACAACCTGCCGGCGACACTCGCGCTGGTGCCGCTGCTCGCGGAGCGGCCCGCGTTGATGCTGGCGATGCTGCTCGGGGTCAACATCGGCCCCAACCTGTCCTACGCCGGCTCGCTGGCCACGATGCTGTGGCGAAGGATCCTGCCGGAGCGACATCGACCGCACGTCACAGTCTTTCACGCGGTGGGTTTCCTGGCGACCCCGCCGATCCTGGCCGGCGCCGCCGTCCTGCTCTGGGTGTCGCTGCAGTGGATGCCGTGACACGCGCCGCGCCACACTGCTGCAACTGTCGGACTCCGTACTGCTCACGCACCTGCGCACGGAGGTGCGGGCCGAGGAAGAGCGCCTGTCGCTGTCCGAGGGCACCGACGAGCCCGGGGTCGCGCTACCCGGCGGCGGTGAGGGCAAACAGTTCGACGAGCCGGTCGACCGGCTCTCCACGTTGATCGCCGCGCTGAACGAGCGGTTCGGCATGAACCTGGGCGACGCCGACCGGGTGTGGTTCGAGCAGCAGCTCGTCGACGCCAAGAGTGACGATGCGCTTAGGGTGATCGCGCTGAACAACGACCGCGCGCAATACCAGGTCGCCTCCGACCGGCGCGCCGAGGAGCGGCTGATCGAGCGGCACGCCGCCAACGGCGAGCTCTTCGGGGCGGTCTATGCCCGGCCCGAATTCAAGCGGCGGCTGTTCGACTTCCTCGCCGAGGTGAGCTACCGGTACTTCCGCGAGGAGGGGGCGTGAGGCCGGCGCTCCGCGACGCACGAATTCGATCGAAGTTGCAAGGCATCGGCTACGAATCACCTGACTGCCGGACACGGTCCGTCAGCTGGCGCGCAGCCTGCTTTCGAGGGCTTCGCGGGCGAGGGCCGAGAGCGACTTCCCTTCCCGCAGGGCGAGGCGTTCGGCTTCATCGCGGAGATCCGCCGGAAGCCGGAACGAGATCGATGGTGACCTGGTGCCGGCGCGACCGAGGGAAGGCCGTCCGGCTTTGGACCGAATCTCAGCGGCCAGGCGGTCAGCGACCTCGTCGGTCAGGCGCGTGCCGTCGGCAAGTCTGATGTCTTCGGCCTCCAGGTCTACGTCCGGCCCGACGCCGGTGACGGTGTAACGCTTGGGCATCGTCATCTTCTTCCTTCTCGGCGGTACCGATACGGCATGACATGTGTGACGAGCAAGAATTGTTCTCCGTGCTCGTCGATAAGTTCGAGACCCATGATTTCTAGGACGTCGCCGCGGTCGTCGGTCCCTATCCACTGCAGGCCGGTGTTGCCACTGTGAAGTTGCACCGGCTCCGCATCGGTGTTCTCGATGACGTAGCGGACGTGACCGACGCCGATGCGGCGCTTGCGCGCCGCTTGCGTCAGCCGTACTCGCACGTACACATTGTGTCACACACAAAGGCGTGAGCTCAAGGTTCCACGATGCTGCCGGGCGAGCGCGCCTCGGCGACGCGGGACCTGTGGGTGGCCGTGCCACGCGCGGCGGAATCCGGAGCGCGACGTTTCACTCGCCGGGGCGCAGCACCGACTCCTGGCTCGGGAGCTGATCCTGTTTCACGATGCCCACCGGGCAGGTGAGTCCGTTCGGGCCGTGGTTGCAGTAGCCGTTCGGATTCTTGTGCAGGTACTGCTGGTGGTAGTCCTCGGCGTAGTAGAACGGACCCGCATCGGCGGCGGACCGGATCTCCGTGGTCGGCGGGCCAAACCCGCCCACGCGCAACACGTTCGCGAACGCGTCTCGGGTCGCCAGCATCGCGTCGCGCTGCGCCTCGGTCGTGTAGTACAGCGCGGAGCGGTACTGCGTCCCGACGTCGTTGCCCTGCCGGTTGGCCGTGGTCGAGTCGTGGTTCTCCCAGAACGCTGTGAGCAATGCCGAGGGCTGCGTCAAACCCGGGTCGTACACCACGAGCACCGCTTCGGCATGCCCCGTGCGCCCGGTACAGACCTCTTCGTAGGTCGGATTCGGCGTGAAGCCGCCCTGGTAGCCGGCCGCGGTCGTGATCACCCCGGGCAGCCGCCAGAAGATGCGCTCGGTGCCCCAGAAGCAGCCCATCGCGACGGTCATCGTCTCCGCGTCGTCCGGCCACGGCGGCACGGTGGGCGTGCCGAGCGCCGCGTGCGTTCCCAGCACGGGCATCGGCTCGGCGCGGCCGGGCAGCGCCGTCGCGGCGGTCACCGGCTCGGAAAAGGCGGCGCGGACGGCGTTCGGGAACCATGTCATGGCCCCCATTGTCCCCCGGCGCGTGTTACTCATGCCGGCGAATACATCGGCGTGGGTAACACGCGGGAAGAATCCGCCCAGCGGCCGAGCAGCGGCACACCGACCTCGGCCAGGTGCTGGTAGTCGCGGATCGAGTTGTAGAGGTGCGCGGACAGCCGCAGGTACCCGCGGCCCTCGAAATCGGTGAAGGCGCAGGCGAGGTGCGCCCGATCGGAGAACGGGACGCGCAGGCCGTCGGCCTCGTCGTGGCTCGATCCGAGATCGCCGGGCAGCCGCAGCAGGCGCAGCGCGCCGACAGGCTGGCCGACGTCCGGCACCGGGTAGTCCATCACCCGGCCGAGCGCCTCGGCGACGATCTCGGTGCCCTCGTCGAGCAGTTCCTCGGTCTGTTTGCGGGCTGCGTCCCAGCCGACGGTCTCCTCGATGTGCCGCCAGGCGAAGGGCGCGGTGAGCCAGGCCGTGGTGTCGAGAGTGCCGGTGTGGTCGAACCTCTCGGGGAACGGC
>JBIQMQ010000248.1:0-3712 GCA_044463185.1 Nakamurella lactea
TTCCAGTCCACGTACACGGGCAACACGAGATGCGCCGCGTTCCAACTCGACACCAGCAAGAAGCAGCTGCTCCGGAAAATCTGGGTCGCTGACGCGGACGACCCCGACAACGTCGCATGGGTACCGGTCGCCACCGGGGTTGAGCCCGTGGTCGAGGACGGCGTCGAGCAACCGGCATTCGAGGTGCACGATGCGAGCAACACGATCACCGGGCTTGGCTCCGTGCAGTCCACCACCAATCCGCAGATTCGAATTCGGCTGAGTTCCACGTCGGGCTCCGGTACCAATGCTTCTACATCGCTCACTGACGTGGTGTTCACGGCATTCAACGCAGTTGAATTCGACCAGACCGATGCTCTGGCGAGCTCGAAATGCCGCGGGTAAGGAATGACGCCATGAGAAGACAACACGAAGTTGCTCGAGCGGCGATCGCATCGGCGCGTTCCGAGCAAGGCTCGCTTCCTATGGCACTGCTGGTGAGCATCGTCGGGCTCGGCCTAGCGGCAATTCTGCTGCCCTACGTCATCACCCAGAACGCCGTGTCACGATTCGACGCTAGGCAGGCCGTCACCATCCACGCCGCCGAATCCGGGCTGGAGGTGGCCCTAGGCGTCATGCGGAATGTCGGATCGATATCCGTGGGCGGACAAGTAGCAGCCAACGCCCAAGACCTGCCGTGCGGACCACTTCAAGGGTCGGTAGGTCCCGGCGGCCTGGGCAGCTATACGGTCACCATCGCGTACTACACGGAAGACCCGCGCGGTATGGACGACGGGCAGCGCGCGGCGAAACGGATGGCCTGCTCACCCGGCAGCGGCGTTTACTACCAGGGCGACGAAAGCAGCGGGGCGAACTACGCACCGAGGTTTGCTGTATTGACGGCCACCGGGGCGGACAATGTGAATCGCTCGCTGCAAGCGACATTCACAATCCGCACGCGTGGAGACCGCGTACCGGGAGGACTCCTGCCACTCTTCCCGTCCGGCAGCAGCCCGCAGCAGTACTGCTTGGCCGTGTCCGGACAGCCGGCGTTGAACTCGCCAGTCACCATTCAGAAGTGCTGGAGGAAGGGCGACGACCCCGCCCTCGAGGCGCCGCAGAAATGGTCCTATTTGAACAACCTGACGATCCGGCTCGCGTCCACCGTCGGCGACACGTTGCAGAATCCCTCCGGTAGCGGTCTTTGCATCATGTCGCCCAACAGCAGCGGCGTGCAGGTCAGGCTGACGTACTGCCCCGATTACAACACCGACGGCACGGTGGGCCCATCGACATGGAACGTCCAATGGAGCATCAACAACAGCGGGCACTTCGAATCGTCCATGAACTCCAGCTCGAAAGCGCTCAGTGGAATGTGCCTGCATGTTGACAGGCAATTGGACGGCGAGCCAGTCGTTCTCAAGAAGTGCGACGGCGGCACCACGGACGAACATCAAGCCTTCAACCCTGACCCGTCGGTCGGCTCCGGTCAGGCAGGCGCCCCGAACCACCAACTGGTGAATTACGAACTCTTCGGCCGGTGTCTGGATGTCACGAACCAGAGCACGGCCACCGGCGATAACGGCGGTTCCTTCTTGATCCTCTACCCGTGCAAGCAACATCCGGATCCCAGCCAAGTCGCGTGGAACCAGAAGTTCACGTCGGTGAGCGTCAGTGGCGGTTTCCAGTGGCAAACTGACAATGGCTCGAAGTACTGCCTGACCAGCCCAGGGACGTTGAACGGTTTCGTCTACGTCAGTACGTGCCAGTCCGGCAAGTCCAGTCAAGTCTGGAAGGACCCGTCGACTATTAGTTGGCCGTACGCGATGGTCGATTCCGCGGGTCTCTGCATGGCCCCCGCCCCCCCAGCCGGCATCGATGCCAGCAGCGATCAGTACAGCAAATACGTGTACAACGCCAACCTCAAGGCCATCGTGACGACCTGCAGCGGTGCGCGGAACCAATGGTGGAACGCCGATCCCATCAAGGATCCGAGCCTCACCAATCTGCACGAATCCGGGCCGGGTGAGGGCAGCTCGGGGCCGGGCGGCAGCTAGAGCATCGAGACACGTCACCCCACCTCGGCCTGGGCGGCGGGGAGCGGGGTCGCCTCGCGCTGGGCTGCCACGTCGGGCCGGCCGACGGCGACGGTGTCCCGGCCGGCGCGCAGGGCGAGGGTGACCACGGCCCCCATCGCGGCGCCGGCCCGCCGCCCGCCGATCTCCACGTCGAGTTCCCGGTCGCGGAGCCGCCCGTGCCCCGCGCCGATGCCCGACCAGCGCACGTCCCGCACCGTGAGCGAGAGCTCCGCCCCGGGCCAGCGGCCCGCCACCAGCAGCACCGCTCCCCCTTCGCGCAGCCGTCCGGTCAGCACCCGTTGCCGAGCCGGCGGCAGGCCCCCTGGTAGGCCCAGAGGCGAAGCGGCCGCGATCACGTCGACCCCGTCGGCCAGCACGGAGATCACCTGCAGCAGGTCTGCGCCCGGATACGGAATCAACCCCAACCGGGACAGATCCACCCCCAGCTCCGCCGCCGCCAGCAGCCCCAGATCCGGCAGCCCCACCGCAGCGACCCACGCGCCGGGCGGGGCGGCCATCAGAGCGAGCAGCAGGCTGGTGGCTCCGCTGCGACCGGGCGCGGCGGAGCCCACCGTCACGACGGAGCCGCGGGGCACACCTCCGGCGGGGAGCACCGCGGCGATCGGTGCCGGCGCGGCCAGCACCGGGCCCTCCGGATCCGGGAGCCGGGGCAGGACCGACGGGGCGGCGCCAGCCGCGCCGGGGGCGGCGTCATACCCGCCGGTCCCCTCCCAGAGCGCGCTGCCGCCGGACGTGCCGCCCTTCAGGCCGCCCAGCTTGCGCCGGAGCTCGGCCACCACCTCCGCCCGGTTGGATGGGCCGCGCCCGCCCCCCGTCTCGCTCTCGAACATAGGTTCGATAGTAGCCGCGAGGGCGGACAGGTCGCCATGGGCGAGCGCTGAACGTGCAGCGGCATTTCGGGCATATCGCCCAGCCGGTACCACGCAGTGGGCCGCAGGCCGGAAAGTCAGGCCGGCAGTGCCTGAGCCGTCACCAGCGTCGCGAACACGACGATGTTGCTCGTGGTGTCCGGAAGGCACGCGACCAGGGCCAATTCCTTCCGGCTATCGGCGGGATAGTCGTAGAGCGCCGCCATCTCGTCCAGGTTCGCCTTGGCGCGGGCCGCCACGGTGGTCACCGCATACCCGAACCGGCCCAGCGCCGTATCGACAGTGATGCTGTCCCCCGCCTTCAACGCCGACAGATCCTGGAAGATCAGATGGTTTCCGATATCGCTGGCATGCCCGTACAGCACCGTCCGGTCGAACGCCTTGACATCCGATCGCGACTGCTCGGCCGGCATGCTGTTCGGATCGCCGCGCCGGATCCACTGCCGCGCGTACCTGTCGACCGGGAAATCGAGCGGAGCGAAGACCTCGCCGCCCCAGGCGTTCCGCGCGCCGGTCGGCACCGAGTCAATCGGCAGCACCTGCGCATCGACGGCGATCGCCGGAATCCACAGGTGCACCGCGGGTGACGGCGGGATCGGCGGCATTGCTGCGGCGGCGGCACTGTCCGCACCGCGCGAGCTGCCGACGCTGGGAGCTACGTCCGCACCTTGAGGGCCGTCCGCACCTTGAGGGCTGTCCGCACCGGCGGCTGTCACGGATCGCCCGGACGTCGGTGGCGTGACCTTCGTCGTGAGCGCCGCGGGG
>JBIQMQ010000249.1:0-3702 GCA_044463185.1 Nakamurella lactea
CCTGCTGATGCTGGAGCACATCGGCCGCACCAGCGGCGCGCGCCGCTTCGTGGTGTTGGAAGTGGTCGAGCATCCCGGCCCGGATCGGTATGTCGTGGTCTCGGGCTTCGGTCGCCGAGCGCAGTGGTACCGCAATATCGTTGCTCACCCGCACGTGCGGGTGTCCTGCGGAATGCGGCGCGGCCAACCGGCCACCGCCGTCCCGCTATCCCTTGACGAGTCGACAGCGGCGCTCCGACGCTATGCGCATATCCATCCGCGTGCGTGGCGGAACCTGCGGTCGACCATCGAATCCGCCACGGGCCGCCCCGTGGACACCCTGCCGATGGTCGCGCTTCAACTTCGCCGGGTATGACGCCGCTCGCGCGCAGCGCGCGAAAAGCGTCATCCTCGGTGGATTACGAGAGTCGCGGCGCGCTGCGGTATCTCGGGCTTGGTCACGCGCGGCGGCCGGATCAGCGCGGCTCGGCAGCGGCAAGATTCGCTTCGAGGTCCTTGAGGCGGTGGTCGACGGCCGCATCGCGACCGTGCCGGTGCATGCTCGCGAACTGACCGGCGAGCAGCACACCGCGGCATTCGCCCGGTTCGTGCAGGTCGCCCCGGCGTTCGCGCAATACCAGGCGAAAGCGCCGCGGCTATTGCCGGTCGTTCGGTTCGAGCCGCGTCAGCCTCCCATCCGCCGCGTGTTACCGAGGCAGGCGAATATGCCGGTGTGAGTAACACGCGGCGAAGTTAGGGGAGCGTTCCGGCGGCGCGCTCCGGCTTGATGCGGATCACCACGCGCTGATCGCGGATCATCGCGGCGCGGTAGTCGTCCCAATCCGGATGCTCTCCCGCGATGCAGCGATAGACGTCGTCGAGCAGCGGCAGGGCCTCCGGCTGGTCGACAATCGTTGCCGTACCGTCGATCTGAACCCACGCACCGTAGAAGCCGTCGTTCTGGACGAGGAGCGACGCCGACGGATTCGCGCGCAGGTTGCGGACTTTCGCCAGCGGGGCGCGGGACGAGATCACCAGCTCGCCGTCCAACACACCGGAGTTCACGGGTGACATCTGCACGCCGCCGGACCGCTTGCGGGTGGCGAGCACGGAACGATGGTTTGCTGCTGCGAAGGCGAGTGCGTCGGAGATTTCCATGCGCCCAGTGTGGCGTAGGCCCGCAGCGCGCGCCCACAGCGAGGATCGCCTACCGGGTATGACGCCGCCCGCGCGCGATAGCGCGAGAACAGCGTCATACCCGAGATACACGGCGCAGCAACGCGTCTCGTCGGCCACCCGCTAGGCGAGCGCCGGGCAGGTGCACGGTGACCGGCCGCAGCGCAGGCAGCCCTCTGTTGCGAGTGTCGCGGGTCGACGCGCCTGCTGCCGCAGACGTGCCGCCCACGCGGTGCGACGGGCTTCGTCGATCAGAGTGTCGGTCCGGATGTTGGCGAGTTCCATCAGGATATGAGGATGCATGGTTTCTAGTTCCGTTTCGTGACAAAAGCGCACGACGATCCGCGGCCCGAGGGCGCAGAGGATCGCGAAAAGTGATGGGGGATAACCGCTGTCAGCGGGCGAGGAGCGCGCTTCAGCGGTGGCACGGCGGCATTCGAGTGGCCGGGTGCGCGAGAAAAGTGCGCACGGCGTTCAGCCCGAAGACGCTTGAGGAGAAGAAGAATCGGCAGCGAGCGGTCGGCGAGAGTTCGCCGCCGGCCCGGCTACCGCGCTAACCGAGTCGGCGTGCGCCGAGAACGGCAGGGACGGCGATGCCGCGAACGTCAAATCCTAAAGTTGCGACCATCAAAGTCACCTCCCGAAAGATCGTGGCGCCGTGCGGCGCCTGGTTCACAGTACATCAGGCGAGCGGCAATGTGAACAAAAATTTTCCGGCGTGGCGTCAGATCGTGCGAGATACCGTGCAGACACACGTATCTCGCGAAAGGTTTTCCGACGCGCGAGGCTCGATCGCAGATCTCCACGTATCTGCGGACTTCCGACGATCGCGTGCCGTAGGGCTCAGCCGGTGACGACGTGGATCGAGTGGTACCCGGTGGCGCCGTCCGGGGCCACCGGTGTCGGGGTCGCGATCTGGAGTGCCCCGGTGCCGTCGGTCGCCCGGCAGGTGAGGTGGTGGCTGCCTCGCTCCACGGTAGACGTGTCCCAGCGATAGACCCACTGCACCCAGGTGTCTGCCGACGCGGTGCCGGCCAGGGTCGCGGGCATCCACGGCCCGTCGTCCACTTGGACCTCCACCTTCGAGATGCCGCGATGCTGCGCCCAGGCGACGCCGGCAACCGCCACCACGCCGGGTTTCAGGCTCACCCCGTAGTGCGGTGTGTCGATGCGGGATGCCGTCTTGACCGGGCCGCGTGGCGCCCAGCCGCGCTCCGTCCAGTAGGCGGTGACATCGGCGAACGTCGTCACGTCCAGGTCCACCACCCATTTCGTGGCAGACACGTAGCCGTAGAGTCCCGGCACCACTAACCTGGCCGGGAACCCGTGCTCGATCGGCAGCGGCGCGCCATTCATGCCGATCGCCAGCATCGCGTCCCGGCCGTCGGTTACGACGTCCAGCGGCGTCGTCACCGTGAACCCGTCCGCGCTGGTGGAGAACACGCAGTCGGCGCCGGCGAGCGGCTCGGCCCGAGCCAGCAGGTCCGCGAGGCGCACGCCCTGCCAGGCAGCGTTGCCCACCAGGTCGCCGCCGACCTCGTTGGACACGCATGCCAGCGTGACCCACCGCTCGATCTGCGGCAGCTCGAGCAGCTCCGCCCACGTGATCGTCAGCGGATGTCGCACCATGCCGTGCACGGCCAGCTTCCAGCCGCTCGTCGGGACGCGCGGCACCACGAAGGCCGTATCCACCCGGTAGAACGACCCGGCATCCGTGACGAACGGCGTCATATCCGGGACATCGGGATCGGCTCCGAACGGGATCGTGGGCGGAACGACGACGGTCGAGGGCGGCGCGGCTGGAGCGGAGGCGCCTGACGCCGACGTCGGCGAGATCGGGGGTGACGCGGCAGCTGTCGTGGCCGCGTCGTCGCGCACGGGCGGCAGCGTCACGGCCGCGCGGTTCGCCTGCACGTCGACGGCGGCCGGGACCGCCTTGGCCAGCACGCCCGCGACGGCTGCGGACAGCGCCCCGAAACCGATCAGCCGCAGCGCCCGACGCCGAGGGGCTGTCGGGGGCGCGCCCCAGCCCAGGATGTCGTCATCCCATGGCCGCAGGGCGGCGTGCAGGTAGCTGAGACCGGCGACTGCCCCGGCGAGCAGCGGGACCAGGTCCGGGATTCCGGCGCCGGGCCGGGTGGCGATGGCAATGCCGGCGACGACCACGAGGGCCGCGGCGAGCGTCAGGGCGAGGCGTTCGGACGCCCGCCCGACCAGCCCGATGCCGGCGCCCGCGGCGAGCCCGACGATCCCCATCGAGACGGCCAGGGCGGTCTTGTCGTGCTGACCGAACAGTCCGATCGCGGCGTCCTTCAGCCATTCCGGCGTGATCGCGATGAACGCCGCGCCCAGGGATCCGAACGGCGACGAGGCGGTTCCGGTGAGTCCGATCCACATAGCGGCGCGAGCCAGCAGTTCGGCTCCGGCCAGCGTGATTCCGACGGCGACGATGCCGATCACACCTGCCGGGCCTCGCCCGAGCCGATGTGCGCCGGGATCGCCGGCGGGGGCCCGCTCGACAGGTGGTGGAGCGCTCTCGGTGGTCAT
>JBIQMQ010000250.1:0-3602 GCA_044463185.1 Nakamurella lactea
GGTAGAACATGAAGACGTTCTCGAACTCCATCCGGACCTGCTCCTCCAGGCCCTTGAGGTTCGGGTCGTCCATCGCGGTCTCCGTCGCGCCGGCCAGGTCGTCCTCGAAGTTCGATCCCCACGTCACCGTCATGTCCTTACCGGTGAGCGCGGAGATCGAATGCGCGGACGGGTTCGGTGTGCCCAGCGGCGCGTTGAGCACCGACTGGTAGTCGTAGGTCCAGGGGTCGCCGTAGTCGTCGATCGTCGGCAGGTCCGGGTTGTAGAAGATCTGCAGCAGCTTGCGCAGCCGCCCGCCGGCCTTGAGCTGCAGCCGACCCTTCTTGTCCAGCGTCCAGCCGCCGTGCCACTGTTCCTGGTCCTCGTACCGCTTCGGGTAGCCGATGCCGGGTTTGGTCTCGACGTTGTTGAAGTACACGTACTCGGTGCCGGGCCGGTTGGTCCAGGTCTGCTTGCAGGTCACCGTGCAGGTGTGGCACCCGATGCATTTGTCGATGTTCATCACCATCGACACGTTGGCCATTACGCGCATGCCGTCACCGCCGAGAATCGTTGTGCCGCCTGGGAACTGATCACTTGTATTCGACCTCCTGCGAGCGCTTGCGTATCACGGTGATCTCGTCGCGCTGGTTGCCCGTCGGCCCGTAATAGTTGAACCCATAGGTGAATTGCGCGTAGCCGCCGATCATGTGCGTCGGTTTGATCACGGCGCGGGTGAGCGAGTTGTCCCCGCCGCCGTGCCAGCCGGAGATCTCCGACTTCGGCGTCATCAGGTGGCGGTCCTTGGCGTGGTGGTAGTACACCGTGCCCTTCGGCATGCGATGGCTCACCGTCGCCCGGCACACCACGACGCCGTTGCGGTTGTAGACCTCCACCCACTCGTTGTCCTTGACCCCGATCGTCTCGGCGTCGACGTCGCTCATCCAGATGGTCGGGCCGCCGCGGAACAGGCGCAGCATGTGCAGGTTGTCCTGGTACTCCGAGTGGATCGACCACTTGGAGTGCGGCGTCAAATACCGCACCGTGATCTCCGGGTACTCCGGATGCCCCGACTGCTGATTGCCGAAGTGACGGAGGTAGTTCAGCGGCGGCCGGTAGGTGGGCAGCTGTTCGCCGTACTCGGCCATCCAGTCGTGATCCACGAAGAAGTGCATCCGGCCGGTGAGGGTGTGCCAGGGCTTGAGCCGCTCCACGTTGACCACGAACGGCGAGTAGCGGCGCCCACCGGCCTCGCTGCCCGACCACTCCGGCGAGGTGATCACCGCGCGGGGCTGCACCTGGGTGTCCGCGAACGAGATGCGCTCGGCAGCCCGTTCCTCGGCGAGGTCGGCGAGCTTCTGGCCGGTGCGTTCCTCGTAGGCCTTCCAACCCTGGATGGCGACCTGCGCGTTGGTGGTGCCGGACAGCGCCAGGATCGCCTCGCACATGTGCACGTCGCGTTCCAGTTTGGGCCGCCCGTCGCCGACGCCGCCGCGCACCAGGCCGTTCACCCGGCCGAGCGTCGCGACCGCCTCCACCGGTTTCCAGATCACGCCCTTCTGCGGGGTGCCGACCGTCTCGACCAGCGGCCCCAGCGCGTTCATCTTGGCCGCCACCGCCGTGTAGTCCCGTTCGATGGGGACGAACCCGGGCATCGTGACGCCGGGTTGCGGCGGACACTCGCCGAGCGTCCAATCCAGCGCCCGGCCGCCGGGTTGTGCCAGTTCACCGGGGGTGTCGTGCATGATGGGCGCCGCGATCACATCGGTGCGCGTGCCCAGATGCGTCTCGGCCAGCCGGGAGAACTCCCGGGCGATCGTGTTGAACGTGTCCCAGTCGGTGCGCGTCTCCCACGGCGGCGCGATCGCCGGGTTGAACGAATGCACGAACGGGTGCATGTCGGTGGAGGAGATGTCGAACTTCTCGTACCACGTCGCAGCCGGCAGCACCACGTCCGAATAGGTGCAGGTCGAGGTCATGCGGAAGTCGACCGTGGTGATCAGATCGAGCTTGCCGCGGGGGGCTTCGTCATGCCAGCGGACCTCGGTGGGTCGCAGTTCGGGCGGCGTCTCGGGGGCGCGCACGGCGTCGTCGGCGCCCAGCAGGTGCCGCATGAAGTATTCCATGCCCTTGCCGGACGAGCCCAGCAGGTTGGCCCGCCAGATCGACATCACTCGCGGGAAATTCTCCGGCGCGTCCGGGTCCTCTCCGGCCCAGCCCATCCGGCCGGAGCGCAGCTCGTCGACCACGTACTCGCCGACCTTCTTGCCCGCGGCCGCTGCCGCGTCACTCACGTCCAGCGGGTTCTTGTTGAACGTGGGGAACGACGGCGTCCAGCCCAGTCGGGAGGCCTGGGCCAGGGTGTCGGCGAAGGCCTTGCCACGGAATCGGCCGCTGCCCAGCGGGGAGGCCAACTCGTCCGCGCCGAACGACTCGTACCGCCACTGATCGGTGTGCAGGTAGAAGAACGAGGTGCTGGTCATGTGCCTGGTCGGCCGCTGCCAATCCAGTGCGAACGCCACCTGCTGGAATCCGGTGAGCGGGCGCACCTTCTCCTGGCCGACGTAGTGGGCCCAGCCGCCGCCGTTCACGCCCTCGCAGCCGCACAGCATGATCAAGGTGAAGAACGTCCGGTAGATCTGATCCGAGTGGAACCAGTGGTTGGTGCCGGCGCCCATCGCGATCATGGACCGGCCCTTGCTGAGTTCGGCGTTGCGGGCGAACTCGCGCGCGACCCTGGTCACCGCCGCCGCCGGCACCGAGGTGATCGACTCCTGCCAGGCGGGGGTGTAGGGGTGCGGGTCGTCGTAACCGGCCGGCCACTCGCCCGGCAGGTCGTCCCGTTTCACGGCGTACTGCGCCATCAGCAAGTCGAACGCCGTGGTGACCAAGTGCCCGCCGACGCGCATGGTCGGCACGCCGCGCCGGATCGCCGAGCCGCCCTCGGTCTCGCCGATGTCGAAGCGGGGAAGGTCCACCGGCACGTTCTCGCCGCCCCGTCCGAGCAGCGTCAGTGCCGGGTCGACGCCCTCGAGGTCCAGGTTCCACTTGCCGACGCCGGACTGGGAGAAGCGCGACGCCAAAGTGCCGTTCGGGAATACGGGTTCGCCGGTGGCGTCGTCCATCAGCACGGTCTGGTGGGCGGCGTTCTCCTGGGCGCGGCCGAGGTCCGCGGCGGTGAGGAACCGGTCGGGGACGTAGGCGTCCCCGCGCTCGCGCAGCGTCACCAGGAACGGCAGGTCGGTGTACCGCTTCACGTAGTCGGTGAAGTAGCCGACCTCCCGGTCGCGGTAGAACTCGGTGAGGATCACGTGGCCCATCGCCATGGCCAGTGCGCCGTCCTGCCCGGGGGCGCAGGGCAGCCAGTCGTCAGCGAACTTCGTATGGTCGCCGAAGTCGGGGGAGACCACCACGACCTTCTGGCCCTTGTACCGGGCTTCCGTCATGAAGTGGGCGTCCGGGGTGCGGGTGATCGGGAGGTTCGAGCCCCACAGCATCAGGTAGGACGCATTCCACCAGTCGGCCGACTCCGGGACGTCGGTCTGGTCGCCGAATGCCTGGGGCGAGGCGATCGGCATGTCGGCGTACCAGTCGTAGAACGACAGGATGGTGCCGCCGATCAG
>JBIQMQ010000251.1:0-3601 GCA_044463185.1 Nakamurella lactea
GCTACCGGCAACGCGGCGAGAAGCTCTACGAGCTGCGCGACAAGGAGGTCGCCGCCCGCCGCCGCGAGATCGGCATGGTGTTCCAGAGCTTCAACCTGTTTCCGCACATGACGGCCATCGGCAACATCATGGAGGCGCAGGTCCAGGTGCTCGGCCGGCCGCGGGCCAAGGCGCGGGCCAAGGCCATGGCGCTGCTGGAGCGGGTCGGACTTTCCGACCGGGCCTCGTACTACCCGTCGCAGCTCTCCGGCGGGCAGCAGCAGCGGGTGGCGATCGCCCGGGCGCTGGCGATGGATCCGAAGCTGATGCTGTTCGACGAACCGACCAGCGCGCTCGACCCGGAGATGGTCGGCGAGGTGCTCGACGTGATGCGGGATCTGGCGAACGCGGGCATGACGATGGTCGTGGTGACGCACGAGATCGGCTTCGCCCGGGAGGTCGCGGACACGCTCGTCTTCATGGACGGCGGGCACGTGATCGAAACCGGCGATCCCCGCGAGGTCATCGCCAACCCGCAGCACCGGCGCACCCAGGATTTCCTGTCCAAGGTGCTCTAGGCCCGCCCCCGCCTCCGCCCCAGCCCCGGCCCGCGGCCCGCGGCCCTCCCATATCCGCAAACGCGAACGGTTTTCGAGTTCGCGAACAAGATCCTGTTCGCAAACTCGAAAACCGTACGCGTTTGAAGGGGAATGCTGGGGATGGCGGGCGCCGCGCCGCGGTGGCGGCAGAGGGACCGCGAATCGCGCCAGGATCGCGCTCGGAGTTATCCACAGCTGCGCTCTCGATCCGGAGTTGTCCACAGCTGCGCGTTCGATCCGGAGTTGTCCACAGCTGCGCGTTCGATCCACAGTCGGCGCGACGATTCGGGCGTCGTCGCGCGAGAGCGACGATGCTCGGAGCGTGGAAGCTGAGACACAGGCGGAGCCGTCCGCCGAACTTGCGCGCCTCATGGCGCGTCGGCCACCTACGTCGACTCCAGCGCGCAGGCCAGATATTGCCCTGCGCGGCACGACGGACAGCGACATTGCGAATTCAATCCGTCGAGGAAACTGGACGGCGATACGCCCGGGCCGCTACTTGCCGTCCAATGCCTACGGTGCAATGGACAGCGGTGCCAAGCACCGGTCGCTCATCGCGGCCATGGTTCCCGACATCGCCCCCGAGTCGACCATCAGCCACACCTCAGCAGCCGCTTTCTTCGGAATTCCGATGTGGGGCGTCCGCTTCAAGCGGCTCCATGTGAGTCGGACTGGCGAGGGCGGCATGCGGTTGTCGCGCTGGATTCACCCCCACGCGACTCGCGAACCGGTTCCTTCGATCGTCATCGACGGCGTCCGCGTGACGTCGCCGGGACGAACCGTGGTCGATTGCGCTCGGCTGCTCCCCTTCGAGCAGGGCGTCGTCATCGCCGACGGCGCATTGCGCGCAGGAATCGTGACATTGGAAGAACTGCGAGAAGCGCTCGATGACGCCGGGCGTCTGAAGGGCATCGGCCGCGCACGGGCCGTCGTCGAGTTCGCAGATGGCCGGAGCGAGAGCGTGGGGGAATCGCGCAGCCGCGTGATGTTCGCCGCTACTCGGCTTCCCGCGATGACACTGCAATATCCGATCCGGGACGCTCGCGGGAAATTCGTCGCGCGAGTAGATTTCGCGATCCCGCACATGAGAGTCGCGGGTGAGTTCGACGGCAAGGTTAAGTACGGGCGCCTGCTGCAACCGGGGGAGAGCGCGGGAGACGCCGTGTTCAGGGAGAAGCGTCGGGAGGATGCCGTTCGAGATCTCGGCTGGCAGATGGTGCGCTGGACATGGGACGAGATCGAATCCCCTCACCTTGTGACGGATCGCTGGGAGCGAGCCATCCGCCGTGCCACGCAGGTCGCGCGGCGCGCGTGAGTCGCACGACCACGCTCGGCGGGCGGCTCCCTTCGAACAAACGCGAACGGTTTTCGAGTTTGCGAACGAGATCGTGTTCGCAAACTCGAAAACCGTACGCGTTTGCAGATAGAGCAACGGGGGTGCGCGGCAGGGGACGGGGGTGCGGGGCAGGGGACCGTACCGCCGGGGGGCCGCCCCCGCCCGAGCCGGATTACAGTTTCCGCACACCCGGCGCTAGTCGTGCAGGGCGCCGAACTCCTCGTCCAGCCGGTGCTCGTCCGGGCTGAGCTCGTTGCGCAGCAGACGGGCGGCCTCCAGGACGATTCGGTGCCGCCGGATGTCCTCCGCGTCGACGTGGTCAAACAGGTGGATGCCTTCCCGCACCACTTCGAGGGCGTCGTCGTCGGCGCCGTTTTCGTGCAGCCGGCCGGCCAGGACGCAGAGTGCCGAACCGAGGTACGGGCCGAAGAGGTCCGCGTCCTCACCGGGCCCCGCCGTCAAGTCCCGGAAGAGGGACACCGCCTCACGCGCCGCGGCGAGCGCGTCGTCGGCTTTGCCGGCGGCGCTGGCCAGGTCCGACTCGACCTGCAGCGACATGGCGAGATCCGGCCGGTACACGGCGGGATCATCCGCAGCGAGTTGACGGTACAGCCGGACGGCCGCCCTCACGTTGGCCAGCGCCGCCCGATCCTGGCCGGCCTTGGCCATGGTCTGCGCGCGTTCCAGCGCGCCGTCGGCCGCCGTGATCGCGTCCTCGGTCTTGTCCCCGCTGAACGCGCCGTCAGCACCCAGCATCACGCCGCCCCTCGATACGCCGCCCGGCCATTCACACGCCGCCGGCAGGGCGGCCACCCGCGACACTATCGGCCCGGGGCGCGGATAGGAGTGCGTTCTTCGGCACGGCATCGCGGCGCGTAGAATGGTTCGGTTCGGGCTTACCGCGCGTTTCGCGCGCGAGAAGCGTCATACCCGATGGGTGACGCGGCAGCCGGCCACGGACCATCCGCTATCGAAATGGGGTACCCGCTCGTGCCAACGCGCGACGACCTGCGCAACGTTGCCATCGTCGCGCACGTTGACCATGGCAAGACCACGCTCGTCGATGCCATGCTCTGGCAATCCGGCGCCTTCCGCGCGAACCAGGACGTCGCCGAGCGCGTCATGGACTCCGGCGACCTGGAACGCGAGAAGGGCATCACGATCCTCGCGAAGAACACGGCGGTGCACCGGCAGACCGCCGACGGCACCACGATCATCAACATCGTCGACACCCCCGGCCACGCGGATTTCGGCGGCGAGGTGGAGCGCGCGCTGATGATGGTGGACGGCGTGGTGTTGCTGGTGGACGCATCCGAGGGCCCACTGCCGCAGACCCGGTTCGTGCTGCGCAAGACGCTGCAGGCCAAGCTGCCGGTGGTGTTGGTGATCAACAAGACGGACCGCTCGGACGCGCGCATCGACGAGGTGATCGACGAGACCTACGCGCTGTTCATGGATCTCGACGCCAACGACGAGCAGATCGAGTTCCCGATCGTGTACTGCTCGGCGAAGGCCGGCAAGGCCAGCCTGACCAAGCCGGCGGACGGCGCGGTGCCGGACAGCGAGAATCTCGACCCGCTGTTCGACACCTTGATGTCGGCCATCCCGGCGCACGAATACACCGAAGGCGCGCCGCTGCAGGCGCAGGTGACGAACATCGACGCCTCGCCGTTCCTGGGCCGCATCG